>JBATND010000431.1:0-15329 GCA_049290175.1 Flavobacteriales bacterium
ACCAGGAGCAGTGGCAGCACGTTGGGCACGAGCGCCACCAAGGTCATGCGCGCATCGCGGAACACGAAAGCCATGATGCCCGCGATGAGCAGGAAGGCAATGGTGAGGCCCATGAGCAGCTGCCCGCTGAGCTTCTCGTTGTTGCGATCGATGAGGTAGGCCATGCCCGTTTGTGAGAGCTTGGAGCTGAAGCCGGCCTCCGCGATGAACCGATCGAGCGCAGCATTGCGGCCACGGAACACGTAGCCGCCCTCATCGGGCACGCGCCCGGCTATCCGCGCGAAGCGACCGGTGCTATCGACCATCGCGGCCAGTGGACCGGCGCCCACCGCGGTCCGGGCCATGCGCACAAGGCGTTTTGCATCGGCTTCGTTATCGGGCAGTGCGAAGTAGCTGGCATCACCTCCGTTGGAAGCCTTGTTCAGCGCTTTCATCACCACTGCGGGCGACATCACCACGGACACGCCGTAATCCTTGCGCAAGTACTCTTCCATGCGGTCCATATCGCGCAAGGCAGCAAGGCTCCACGCATCGCCATTGGTGGCCTCCACTTCCATCTCGAAGGGCCGCACCCCGCCGAAATGCCGCTCGAACCAGAAGTAATCCTGCTTCTGCGGATCATCATCGGGCCAGTCCTCCAGCAAGTGGTTATCGACCCGCAGGGTATTCGCGAGCGGCACGCACGCCACCATCACAACGGCGGATCCGATGATGATCACGTTGCGCCTTCGGAGCACCAATCGCAGGAGCCTGTGCAAGGGCCAATGCCAAGTGCTGCGCGTGGGGTCGATGCGTGCGCTGAGCGGCGTGGGAACGAGCAGGAGCAAGGCGGGCAAGAGCGTGAAGGCCAGCGTGAAGGCCACGAACACGCCCACGCCGGTGAACACGCCGAACTCGCGGATGGGACCGATATCACTCGTTGCCAAGGTGGCGAAGCCGATGGCCGTGGTGAGCGAGGTGAGGAATGTGGCAAGTCCGACCTCGTAATAGGTGATGGCCAACGCACGCGACTTGCTGTGCCCGGCGCGCATGGCCTCGATGTAGCGCTGAAGGATGTGTACCACATCGCTCATGCCCACCACGAACAGGATGGTGGGCAAGAGCATGGTGAGCACTGTGAGCGGACGGCCGAGCAGCGCCATGAGGCCCACTTGCCAGAGCACCGAGAGCCCTACGACCACGATGGGCACCAGCACGCCCCACCAGGTACGGAAGCCGACGGCGAGGAAGATGGACAGCAGCACCACCGAGATGCTGAA
The DNA here is from genome assembly GCA_049290175.1 of Flavobacteriales bacterium. Classification (GTDB taxonomy): domain Bacteria; phylum Bacteroidota; class Bacteroidia; order Flavobacteriales_F; family PHOS-HE28; genus PHOS-HE28. Next base: position 1,260 of record JBATND010000431.1, read on the forward strand.
GAAGATGACCAGCTCGCGCTGCATCTTCTGGATGTACCAGTACTGCCCATGGATGCGGCCTCCCATGCGTACCTCGCTCAGCCCGCTGCGATCCACTGCGGCCTGCACGGCGGTCATCACCGAATCGCTGCGCTCCTTGCTGAGGCCGGGTTCGGCGCGCAGCACCATGAGCATGGCCTTGCCATCGGGTGCGAAATGCGCCTCGCGCATCAGCGGGTCGCTCCACACGCGGGCGCTATCGGCGCGCAGCAGGCTATCGGCATCCCAGCGCAGCCAGGGCACGGCGAAAACGCCCACCGGCGTGAGCCGCGGCTCGCGCTCGTTGGTGATGCTGCGCACGGCGCGCGTGAGCGGCAGCTCGGCCAATTCATCGGCCAGCGCATCGAAGCGCGAGAGAAAAGCGCTGTCGAAGACCGAGGGCTCATGCGCCGCGCCGATCAGCAAGTAGTCGTCGTCGCCGCCGAAGCGATCGCGGAAGGCGAGGTAGCGGTCGAGCTCCGGGTCGTTGGTAGGGAAGAAACGCTCGAAATCGTGGTCGAGGCGCACGTGCCGCAGCGGCAGGCCCAGCGCAACGGTGGCGAGGGCCAGGGCCATCAATGCGAAGCGCGCATGGCGCTGCGTGAGCCATCGCTCAATGCTTCGGATGCGCGTTTCCATCAACACGGGCCGGTCGATCGCGGCGGGCAAAGGTGCGGCATGAGGGGGCAGGGCACGGGTAGTTTTGCGCGCGATGCCCATCACTCCATGGCGCTTGGCGCTCGCTTTCGTGGCAACGCTCACGGCAGCGCAACTGTTCCCGGCGCCCATCGCATTGCCCTTCGGCAATCGCCTCCAGAAGGCCTTCACGGCACTGGAGATGCACGACTATTTCCTGGCGCGCAAACTCTTCCGTCAAGAAACCAGGCGGCATCCGGCTGCGGCGTGGTACGGCCTCAGCGTGATCAGCGGCCGCGCCAATAATCCCTTCCACGACGAGGATTCGTGCTACGCCTTCATCATGCGCGCCGATGCGGCGTTCACCGTGGCGCCCGACAAGGAGCGCGCGCGCGTGGCCAAGGTGGGCGTGAATCATGCGGTGATCGAGGAGCAGAAGACGCACGCGTTCCGGTTGGGCTGGGAGCGGGCCAAGGGTGCTAACACCGTGGCCGCTTACGAACGCTACATCAACGCATACACGCAGAGCCCCTTCATCGCGGAGGCCACGGCTGTGCGCGATCATCTCGCCTTCCAAGCAGCGCGCGAAACCAACACGGCGCAGGCCTACAGCGAGTTCCTCAATCGGTATCCGCGATCCCGTGAAGTGTATGAGGCGCGCAGCCGCTACAACGAAGCCGTGTACCGCGAGCGAACCGTGGACCGCGACCTTGCCAGCTTCCAGGCCTTCATCCGCGAGCATCCCGACAATCCGTGGGTGCAGCAAGCGCAGGACGAGGTGTACCGCTTGAGCACGCCGGGGCGCACCATCGCCGAATACGCGGCATTCATCCGCGCCAATCCGCGCAACCGAAGGGTCGAAGAAGCGTGGCGCGCCATCTACGAGCAATACACGCGCGATCTCAGCACCGACGCCATCACGCGATTCCTGCAGGAATATCCCGAGTACCCATTCGTCGAGGAGCTCGCTGTCGATTACAAGACCGCCAGCCTCTTCCTGCTGCCCTTCCGTCGCGATAGCCTCTGGGGCTACATCGATGCCGATGGCAACGAGCGCATCAAGGCTGAATTCGAGTGGGCCGAGCCCTTCATGGGGGCGCAAGCCTTGGTGGGCCGCGCCGGAAGGGTGGGTTCCATCAATCGCAGCGGGCGTGTCGTTGTACCGATCGAGTACGACGAGGTCTCGGATCCGGTCGAAGGCACGAGCACCGTTGAGCGCAACGGTCGCGTAGGCGCGGTTGACCGCAATGGGAACCTGGTGGTGCCCATGACCTTCGAGGATGTGGGCGAATTCAGCCAAGGGCTGGCCTATGCGAGGCGCGATGGCCTCTATGGCTACATCAATCCGCGCGGCGAAGTGGTGATCCCATTCACCCACGCTTCGGCCGGGACCTTCCGCAATGGCTTGGCGGTGGTGGAGCAGGAGAGCGGTTTCGGGGTGATCGACATCCAAGGCAATGTGGTGGTTCCTGCGGAATACGATTGGGTCGAGGGCTTCGAGGGCACCGTGAGCCGCGTGCGCAAGGACGGCAAGTCGGGCCTCTTGAGTCCCTTCGGCGATCTGGTCGTGCCCTTGCGCTTCGATCACATCGGCCCCTTCCGGGACGGGCTCGCTCTGGCCGTGGAAAGCAGGCGTTGCGGCTACCTCTCGCAAACCGGCAGCTTGCAGATCCCCATCGAATACGAGGCCCCGGATGATGTGGCCAGCTGGGGCGATTTCACCAACGGCTTGGCCGAGGTGCAGAGCGCAGGCAAGCGCTGCCTCATCAATTCGCGCAACGAACGCGTGGTGCCTTGCGTGTTCTCCGATATCGGACCCGCCACAGGCGCATTGATACCCGTGCGCAAGAAGGGCAAATGGGGCTATGCCGATCGGCGTGGCAATGTGCTATTCGACAACCGCTACGATCAAGCGGGTGAATTGATCGGTGGGCTGGCACGTGTTCGGCAAGGCGCGCTCTTCGGCCTGATCGATAGCACAGGCAAAGAGATCGCGGCCCCTCGATACAAGCAGCTCGCGCCAGCGGAGTTCGGCTTCTGGCAGGCCACCGACGATTCAGGCACCGGCCTGATCGATGCACGCGGCAAGGTGGTGCTGGCCACGCGCTACGATGCCGTGAAGCTCATGCGCGCCGATATCGCACGGGTGGAACTCGAAGAACATGTCGGCTACGTGCGCTTGAGCGATGGCCGCGCAATCTGGAAGGAGGAAGGGTTCGAGTTCCAGTAGCAGTGCGCGTTCAGCGAAGCACGTTCACGTGTCCCATGAGCTCTTCGGCCTTCGCGCCATCCTCGGCTCGCGCGCGGTACCTGATCTTCCAGATGTAAACGCCATCGGGAACCGGTTGCCCGCCCGCTGTGCAGTCCCACGCCTGATCGGGGTGGTCGAAGGTGGCGATGCGCTCGCCCCAGCGGTTGAAGATGTCCAGCGTGAAATCGCGCAGCGGACCGAAATACGACACGCGGAAGTCGTCGTTCTTCCCGTCCTCGTTCGGCGTTACGGTATTCGGCACATACACGATAGGGCCGCAGATGCCTTCCACCACACGGATGCTCGCTTCGGCATCGATGCACTCACCGGTGACATGCACCGTGTACGTGCCTGCTGCCATCACTTGAATGGTTGAAGCCGTGCTGCCCGTGCTCCAGATGTGCGAGGCAGATGGCAAGCCGGAATCCAAGAAGAGCGGCGCATCGGGGCAGTAGGTGCTATCCGTGCCGAGCGAGATCGAATCGATGAAGTCGAGCACGGTCACTTGCACGTTGTCTGAGGCCGAGCAGCCCATGAGCGAAAGTGTGACGGCGTAGTTGCCGCTGCTGCTCACGGTGATCGTATCCGCAGTGGAACCGTTGCTCCAAAGCACTGTGGAAGCATTCGGCTGCACGAGCAGTTGAATGCTATCGCCTTCGCAGATGGTGACTGGATCACCCAACTCTGGCGCAACGAGCGGAACCACCGCTACCACCACGGTATCCGTGGCGATGCATGCCGCCTGCGTCACATTCACCCAATAGGTGCCTGCCGTGCTCACATTGATGGCGGCTGCAGAGGCACCGGTGCTCCATTGGTACTGCCCAATCAGGTTGGCGGTGAGCGCAACGCTTTCTCCGGGGCAGAGCAATTGATCGGCGCCGAGATCGAGACCGGCCTGATCGAAGACCGCCACGCCGACAGCATCACTTGCCGAGCAGCCGTTCAGGTTCACCGTAACGCTGTAGTTGCCCGCTGCATTCACGGTGATGGTTGGCGTGATCGCGCCCGTGCTCCAGCTGTACGTGGCATTGGGCTGCGCAGCGGAGAGCACGAGGCTCGCGCCAGCGCAAATGGTGGTATCGGCGCCCAGATCGGCGATTGGGGCGGGCAATTGGATCACGTTCGCAGCATCGTCGGCCGAGCAGCCCGTTACGGTCACCGTCACGCTTACCGGGCCTTCCCCAACGGTGCTGAACGTCGCGCTGGTGCTGCCGTCCTGCCAGAGGTAGCTCGCGTTCGGTGTGGTCGCATCGAAGGTGGCCTGAGCGCCGGGACAGATGGATTGGTCGGGGCCGATGTCGAATACGGGCAATGGCAGGAAGGCAACAGAGACATCGTCGCTCGCGGAGCAATTGCCAACGGTGGCCGTCACGCTGTACACGCCGCCGCTGATCACATCGATGGTGGGCGTAGCGGCTCCTGTGCTCCACGCATAGGTCGCGTTCGGCAGGGTGGCGTCGAGCGTGACGGTTTCGCCCTCGCATGCTGCGATCGCCCCGCCCAGGTCAATGGCGCCCGGATCGAGCACGACAACCGAGATCGTATCCGAGGCGATGCAAGCGCCCTGCGTGATCTGCACCCAATAGGTGCCCGTGGTGCTCACGGTGATCGAACTTGCATTGCTGCCCGTGCTCCATGCGTAAGCCCCTGGTGCTACACCGGGATCCAGCAATACCTCTTCGCCCGCGCACAAGCTCACATCGCTCCCCAGATCGAAGGGCTGAGGGGTGGTGAACGACACGTTGATGCCGTCCGAAGCGGTGCAGCCATTGAGGTCAACCACCACATCGTAGGTGCCCGATGCAGTAACCGTGATGGTCGCGGAAGTCTCGCCGGTGCTCCACGAGTAGCTGGCCCCGGGCCAAGTGGCATCGAGCAGCAGCGTTTCGCCATCGCAGAGCTGCGCATCGGCCGGCAGCTGCACTTGCGGCATGGGTTGCACCAGCACGTGTACCGTATCGCTCACGCTGCATAGGCCCTGTATTGCTTGCACCCAATAGGTGCCTGAGGCGCCAACGGTGATGGAGGCGCTCACTGCGCCGGTGCTCCACAGATAGGTCGCGCCGGGCAGTGCGGCAGCGAGCACCACGGTTTCACCGGCGCAGAGCACGAGGTCCGAACCCAGGTCCAGCGCATCGGGTGTGGCTTCCACAATGGTGATCTCGTCCGTGTAGATGCAACCAGCTAGGTTGGTCAAGGTGACGCTGTACGTGCCGCCTTGCGATACCGTGATGGAAGAAGTGACCTCGCCTGTGCTCCATTCATAGCTCGCGCCGGCCAATGAGGCGTCAAGGGGGATGGCATCGCCCGTGCAAAGCGTTTGATCAGGGCCGAGGTCAATCACTGGCAAGGGCAGCGCGGTCACTTGCACGGCATCGCTCACGGAACAGGTGCCCTGCGTCACGGTTACGCTGTAGTTGCCGGTGTTCGCAACGGTGATGGTGGGCGTGATGGCGCCGTTGTTCCACAAGTAGGCCGTTGCACCCGCTGTGGTGGCGTCGAGCACGAGATCGTCGCCTTGGCAGATCACGGCATCGGGTCCGAGGTCAACCGGTACAGGAGCTTGCACGGCGACGTTCACCGCGTCGGTGGCCACGCATCCGTTCGCATCGGTGAGTTGCACGCTGATCACACCAGCTGCTTGTGCGGTGTAGGTCGATGCTGTGCTGCCATCGTTCCACAAATAGCTGGCGCCTGGCTGTGCCACATTCAGCAGCACTTGATCGCCGGGACACAAGGTGAGGTCGGCGCCGAGGTCCACTTGGGCTGCCGGGAAAGCGCCAATGGTGATCGCGTCGCTGGCGCTGCACCCGTTGGCCGTCACGGTCACATCGTAGCTGCCCGGCCCAACCGAGATGCTTGCGGTATTGGCGCCGGTGCTCCACGCATAGGAGCCGCCAGCCACGGCCGCATTCAAGGTGGCGTTCACTCCGGTGCAAAGGCTGAAATCGGGTCCGAGGTCAACAACGGGCAGCGCGGTCACAGCGAGCAGCACGGTATCGCGCACGGTGCAGCCATTGGTGGTGACATCGAGCCAATAGGTGCCTGCGTTGCCGGTGGTGATGGAGTTCGCAGCAGTTCCCGTGCTCCACAAGTAGGTGGCACCGGCCACGTTCGCACTGAAGGTGGCGGTGGTGCCTGCACAGATGGTCTGGTCGGGGCCGAGCGTGAATGCAGGGAGCGTGTAGTTGAAGAGCTCCATGGCATCGGTGGTGGTGCAACCATTCACGGTGACTTGCACGGAGTAGATGCCCGGTGCGCCCACGTCGATGGATGAAGTATTGGCGCCGGTGCTCCACACATAGGTGGCACCTGCAACGAAGGCGTTGAGCGTGACTACGGTGCCGGGGCAAACGGTCTGGTCGGGCCCGAGGTCAACCACAGGAAGCGGAGTAACCACCAGGTTCATGGCATCCGAAGCGCTGCAATTGTTCAGCGTCACGGTCACCGAGAATGCGCCCGAAGCGGTAGCGGTTAGCGTGGGGTCCGTTGTGCCATCGTTCCAGAGGTAGGTGGCGCCGGGCACCGTGGCGTCGAGCACCACTTGCTCACCCGCGCAGATCTGCTGGTCGGGGCCCAGATCGAAAACCGGATAGGGGTTGTAATCCACCACCACTTCGTCGTAGGCTGAGCAGCCATTCACCGTTACGGTCACGCCATAGATTCCATCGGCATTCACGCCGTGGGTGGCGCCGCTGCTGCCATCCATCCAGCTGTAGGTGGCGCCGGGCGTTGTAGCATCTAGTACGGTGACATCGCCAGTGCAGAGCTGCAGGTCGGGGCCGAGGTCGAATACCGGGATCGGGTTGTAGGCCACATTGATCGCATCCGATGCCGAGCAGTTGTTCGCTGTTACCGTGACATTGTAATTGCCTGCGCTGCTCACGGTGTAGGTGGGATCTGAGCTGCCATCCTGCCAATCGTAGCTGCCGCCGGGTACGGTCGCATCCAGCACTAGGGTCTCGCCATCGCACAGGGTGGTGTTGGGGCCGAGGTCGAAATCGGGCAATGGCGTCACGAAGACCTCGATATCATCATTCAGGGTAACCGTGGCGCTGATGCTCACATCGTCGAAGCCGAGGTCGTTGCCGATGCCATGGCCACTGCTGATCTGCACGCAGAAGTCGGCGAAGAAGACGCCCGGTGGGGCCGTCCAAGTTGTGCTGAACTGCTGCCAGACACCTTGTTGATTGGGTAGCTGAAGGTCGTCGCCAGTGAACACATTATTCACGAAGACCGCGAGCAGGGGCGGACCTTGCGTGGCCAGCGATACGGCGCGGAAGCTGATGGTGTAGGTCTGTCCAGGGCACACCGGATGGGTCTGGCACCAGAAGCGGAAGCCCGAATGCATCCATCCCGCGTTCACCATGAGGAAGGGGCCGTTGCCGGTGCCGAGCCATTGGTTGTGCAGGAGGTTGGCGTTGCTGCCGATCCAGTAGTTGCCATCGGTAGTGAGCGGCAGCATGTAGTTGAACATGCTGGTGAAGCCGTTGTTCCCGCTGCTGAAATTCGGATTCACGGCCAGGTTGCCGGTGGGGTAGCTCACCGTGCAGGTGTACACCCCGGCGGTGCTTACCGTGGTGTTCTGCGTGTTATCGCCATTGCTCCAGCTGTAATTCGGGAAGCCGGGCGGGCCATTGAGCTGCACGGTTTCACCTTGGCAAATGGTCTCGTCGGGACCTAAAACGATGGAGCATGCCGGAGGCTGGGCCAAAAGCTGGCCCACCATGCAGAACAGTGCAAAGGAGATGGTTATCCTGCTGAACATCCGGCGATTCGGGCCTGCGGCCGCTGGCAAAGGTCGGGCCGCTGGGGCAACTGTCAATAAGGCTAGGCTGGTGGGTATCAACGGGCGATGAATACCCGATTGACGCCTTCGAGCCGCAATTCGTCCACTGAGCTGAAGACCTTCTTCAAATTGGCCAGCACCCGATCGCACCGCACCCCGCTCTCGGCATCGTAATCCACCGTGTTGAAGCACAAGGTGCCGTCGCAGCGATCGCGCAGGGCGTGGGCGAATCCGGCGGTATCCACACCGGGTGCGAGGTCCAGGTCATCGAACAGGTCAATCAGCACTAGGCCGAACCGTTGTTTCATGGCATGCACTCGCACGATGGCGTCGCCTTCGACCACGGTGAGCGCTGGCCATTCGTTCAGGCCGAAATGCCGCTTCGCTGCCGAGATCATGGCCGGGTCGAACTCTACGGCAGTGATGGGGCAGGCGAGGCCCAGTTCGCGGCGCAGGATGCGGGGCACGCTGCCGCCGCCGAGTCCCAGAAGAAGCACGTCCGCAGGCGGCGATCGCTTCAGTCCGATCCCTGCGAAAACGCGCTGCCACACCCGGTGCAGGCTGCCGAACGACTGGTTGCCTTGCGCGCTGTTCAGCACAAGATCGCCCTCTTCGTATCGCACTTCCAGCACGCCCAGCGCGCCGGTGAAGCGTTCCACCGGAATGGGCCAGATGTAGCTCATCAAGCGCTTGATGATCATCGGGCAAAGGTGCGCCACCATCTTTGTCCCTCCCGTAGAACGGGATGAAACACATGCGCCACCTCCTCGTCACCCTCTTCCTTTGCTTGGTCGCTTCGTACGCCACGGCCCAAACGGTGCATGATTATGCGTCGGTTGAATTCTCGCCCGGCATCCGCAAAGTGGGTGTCTTCGGCACCGGGATCCCGGCCAAGGTCATCGACCTGAAAACGGTGAACATGAGCAAGCGCGAACTCGATATGACCAACTTCTTCCAAGAAGTGCAAGAGCTCGAGGGGCAGGGTTGGGAAGTGGTCGGTCAGGATGTGGTAGCGTTGGACAAAGGCGTTCACATGTACGTGTGGACCTTGCGCAAACCGAAGCGCGCAGCACCGTGATTGGGTTTCTCGCGAATGCTTAGCCTTGTGGCATGGGTGAAGCGGCCACATACCGATTGCTCGATGGCAGGGCCTGTTCCGATGCGTTGAAAGCGCGTATCGCTCACGATGCTAAGGAGGTGCTGGCCAAACGAGGACATGCTCCGCACTTGGCGGCCGTGCTTGTGGGCGATGATGGAGCGAGCCGTACCTATGTGGAAGCGAAGGTGAAGGCGTGTGAGGCCGTCGGTTTCCGCAGCTCGCTGATCCGCTTGCCCGCCAGCATCACGCAAGCCGAGCTCATCGCGCAAGTGCATGCGCTCAATGCCGACAGCACGCTCGACGGCTTCATCGTGCAACTGCCCTTGCCCAAGCACCTCGATGCCGATGCGGTCACCTTGGCCATTGATCCGCGCAAGGATGTCGATGGCTTCCACCCGGTGAGCTTGGGCAACATGGTGCTGGGGCACGATGGCTTCTTGCCCGCCACGCCCAGCGGCATCGTGGAGCTGCTGCGCCACTACGGCATCGCCACTGCCGGTAAGCATTGTGTGGTGGTCGGCCGCAGCAACATCGTAGGCACGCCGATGAGCATCCTCATGAGCCGCAACAGCGACCCGGGCAATTGCACGGTGACGCTTGCGCACAGCCGCACGCGCGACCTTGCCGCAGTGACGCGCGATGCGGACATCCTCATCGTAGCGGCGGGTAAGCCTGGCCTCATCGGGGCCGATATGGTGAAGGAAGGAGCGGTGGTGGTCGATGTGGGCATACACCGGATCGAAGACCCTTCGCGCAAGAGCGGGTTCCGCTTGGAAGGTGATGTACGGTTCGGGGAAGTGGCGCCCAAATGCGCTTGGATCACCCCCGTGCCCGGCGGCGTAGGCCCCATGACCATCGCCAGCCTGCTGCTCAATACGCTCAAGGCCGCAACGCACTAGCGCCCGGTCGTTGCGCCGGTTGGGGCTGTCCGGTACATTCGCCGCCATGCGCAGGCATCTCTGGAAAGTCGTGGCCGTTCTGGTCATTGTATTGGCCATCGCTGGCTACTTCCGCTACTGGTGGGTGTTCGGCACTGGCGTGAAGGCGGGCGAGCTCAACTATGTGGTACACAAAGGCGTGCTCTTCAAGACCTACGAAGGGAAGATGATCCAAACCGGGATTCGCAGCCAGGCGGGCAGCTTGCAGAGCTTCGAGTTCCTGTTCTCGGTTGAGAGCGATGCCGTTGCGCAGGAACTGATGGCCAACAGCGGCAAGCAATTCAACCTGCACTATCGGGAGTATCTCGCAGCCTTGCCATGGCGCGGCCACAGCAACTACGTGGTCGATAGCATCGTGAGCATGCAGGAGGTGAGCCGTTGAGCCAATCACGCATCGAATCAACCTTGAATACAAGCGGATACCACGAACCGACCAGACCGAGGGGCAGCAGCCGTTCCGGCTTGCGCCACCGTTCGCGTGGCCGGGCCAAGCGCAAGGAGCGTGAGCAGGGGTCGGCCTTGCATTGGTTCAGGCACGACCTGCGTGAAGCCTTCCAGCGCTATTCGAAGCAGACCTCTGCCTCGCACAAGCGCTTCGCGGCGCTGTTGATCATCATCGGCGCTGGGTTGCGCGCATGGCTGCTGAACGAGCCCGTGACCATTCCCGAAGCGAACATGTACATGTCCTTCGCTACGCAGTCATTCTCGAGCATCATCATCGATCATAGCGTGCCTTCGAACCACGTGCTGAGCACTTTGCTCGTGAAAGCCTGCACGGGGCTGTTCGGCTTGAGCACCCTCACCATGCGGCTCCCGGCCTTCTTCGCCGGCGTGCTCGCCCTGCCCCTGTTCTACATGCTCACGCGCAGCCTCTTCAACCGGTACATCGCGCTCATGGCATTGGCTATGGCAGCCGCATGCCCGCCGCTGATCGAGGTGAGCGCGATTGCTCTGGGCTATAGCCTGAGCTGGTGCGCATTGCTCGCTTCATTGCTGGTGGCGCGGCACCTAGTGCGTGAGAACAACCCGTGGAGCGCAAGCATCATGGGCCTTTGCCTCGCCTTGGGCATGTGGAGCGTGACCACCACGGTGTACGCTGCGATCACAGCCTTCCTATGGGTGCTCTTCACCCTCATGGGCAAGTATCAGCGATCGCTCAACGAGCGCATGACCATGCTCGGGGTCTCAGTGGTCGTTTTCATTCTGGCTACGATTCTGTTCTTCTTGCCCATTGTGATCGAGCATGGCGTCAACGGGCTTTTCCACCATGCCAGCGAAGGGGACAAGACATGGGCAAGCTTCAGTGCGGGCTACGCTGAGCGTGTGTTGGAGTTCTGGATCTACGCTGCCGATACCGCCTACGATTGGGTGATCGTGCTTGGATTGGTCGGCATGCTGCAAGCCACATACATCTCCGGCAAGTTCAGGGCGATCGTCTTCTCGCTCCTGCTCGGTGCGGTGCCATTGGCCATTTTCCTGCAGGAAGATGGAGGGGCGTATGTCTGGTCGTACATGATCTTCTTCTTCTGCATGGGGTCGGCCATCGGATTGTTCTACCTGCTGAAGCTCATCCAGGAGAAGCTCGTGAAGAGCATGGGCAAGCGGAGCCGCACCGCATGGGCCTCCATGGCGCTGGTGGCCCTCTACGCTTCAGGGATGGGTATCGCCAAAGGGCGTATGGGCCACCAATCGGAGACCAGGCCAGGTGCGGCATTGCTCGTAGCCAGCTTGAAGCCCGATGACCGACTTTGCTTCGATGCACGGTGGGAAAGGCTGGTCAGCTTCGAGATGCTCGTGCAAGGGATGCCCAGTGAACGGCTGCATCAGGTCGTCTCCTACAAAGGGGATATGCCGCCTGGCGCAACGCTTTGGTTAGCGCTTGGCAAACGCGGAGGACCCACACCCAAGGAGGCCATTGCGCGTTGCGGCATGCCCGCCGATGGGTTCACCGAGCCGGAGCACTACAAGGAGTGGCCGCGATTGGAGATATTCGCGGCCCGAAAGCGCTGAATATGCGCTTACCGGAACACTGGTTGGGCTTGCCTCAGCCATCCAACACCTTAACCACAAAACTGCCGACAGGACGTCGGCAGGACAACACGCTCTAAGCATGTCCGAAGAAGGCCGCCAGATAATCTTCAATATGGTGAAGGTGGGGAAGACCCTGCCCTCCGGCAAGAAGATCCTCAACGACATCTACCTCGGCTTCTACTACGGAGCCAAGATCGGCGTGCTCGGTCTCAACGGGTCGGGCAAGTCCACGCTGATGCGCATCATCGCCGGCAAGGACAAGAACCACGATGGCGACATCCACCTTACGCCCGGCTACTCCATCGGCCACTTGGAGCAGGAGCCCGAGCTCGACGAGAGCAAGACCGTGATCGAGATCGTGCGCGAAGGCGTGCAGCCCATCATGGACCTGCTGAAGGAATACGAGGAGGTGAACGCCAAGTTCAGCGACGAGGAGTTGATGAGCGATCCCGACAAGATGGACAAGCTCATCGCGCGGCAGGGCGTGCTGCAGGACAAGATCGAAGCGAGCGATGCGTGGAACATCGACCAGAAGCTCGAAGTGGCCATGGATGCGCTGCGCTGCCCCGATGCCGACCAGCCCATCAAGGTGCTCTCCGGCGGTGAGCGTCGCCGCGTGGCCCTCTGCCGCTTGCTCCTGCAGCAGCCCGACATCCTTCTCCTCGACGAACCGACCAACCACCTCGATGCCGAGAGCGTGGCATGGCTCGAACTGCACCTGCAGCAGTACAAAGGCACCGTGATCGCCATCACCCACGATCGCTACTTCCTCGACAACGTGGCGGGCTGGATCCTCGAGCTCGATCGCGGCGAAGGCATCCCCTACAAGGGCAACTACACCACTTGGCTGGAGCAGAAGACCGCCCGCCTCGCGCAAGAAGAGAAGCAGGAGAGCAAGCGCCAACGCGTGCTGAAGCAGGAATTGGAATGGGTGCGCAGCAACGCCAGCGCGCGCCGCACCAAGAGCAAGGCCCGCTTGCAGAACTACGAGAAGATGCAGAGCGAGAGCGTGAAGGAGAAGGAGGCCAAGCTCGAGATCTTCATCCCCAACGGACCGCGCCTCGGCGATAAGGTGATCGAGTTCAAAGGCGTGAGCAAGGGCTACGGCGATCGCCTGCTGATCGATAACCTCAGCTTCGCGCTGCCGCCCGCTGGCATCGTGGGCATCATCGGTCCCAACGGTGCGGGCAAGACCACGCTCTTCCGCATGGCCATGGGACTGGAGAAACCCGACAGCGGCACCATCAGCATCGGCGATACCGTGCAGATGGCCTACGTGGACCAGAGCCACAAGGACCTGATCGCCGACAAGACCGTGTACGAGGTGCTCAGCGGCGGCCTGGAGAACATCACCTTCGGCAACGTGGTGATGAACACGCGCGCCTACCTCTCACGATTCAACTTCAGCGGCACCGACCAGAACAAGAAGGTGGGCATGCTCTCCGGGGGGGAGCGCAATCGCCTGCACCTGGCCATGACCGTGAAGCAGAGCAGCAACGTGCTCCTGCTCGACGAACCGACCAACGACCTCGACGTGAACACGCTGCGCGCGCTCGAAGAAGCCATCCAGGACTACAGCGGCTGCGCGGTCATCATCAGCCACGACCGCTGGTTCCTCGATCGCGTGTGCACGCACATCCTCGCCTTCGAGGGCGATAGCCAGGTTTATTGGTTCGAGGGCGGCTTCACCGACTACGAGGAGAATAGGAAGAAGCGGCTGGGCGGTGATATCGTGCCGCATAGGATCAAGTACCGGAAGCTGGTGCGGGGGTGATCAGACGCTCAGGCCAACAGAAAAGAATAAGCCCGGTGATGAGCCGGGCTTCTTTCTTTGGAACTCAATCACCTCTTTCAACCTCTGCGTAGTTTCGGGACCCGCCATGCCAGCCGCCCTTTCACCCTTCCCGTTCCATGTTCAACTGCGCGATCACTTCAAGCAGCGCGAACGCACATGGAAGTGGTTCAGCGAGCAGCAGGTGAAGGAGGAGCAGGCGAAGGCGCATCGCACGGCCCTACTTAAGAACACCTACCGCCTCGATCCGGCCACATATGCTACAGCTTACGCATCGGCTGCACAGGCGGTGAAGGCGCTGAACATCGATGCGGAGGTGACGCTCTACCAGGAGCAGAACACCACCCAGCTGAACGCGGGCATCTCCATCCTTGGCAAGGAGGCGCACATCGTGCTCAGTGGCCGCTTGATGGAACTGCTCACCGAGAAGGAACTGCTCGCCTTGCTGGGCCATGAGTTAGCGCACTACCTCTTCTACGCCTTGGATGGCGGGGAACACGAGATCACCAACCG
>JBATND010000432.1:0-9958 GCA_049290175.1 Flavobacteriales bacterium
TGTCCTGGCAGCACCACCGTTGACCTGGTGGTGGAGGTATGCACCGGCATCGATGACCAGCAGGTCCAGCGGCCTGAGGCATGGCCGAACCCCTTCACCGACGAGCTCACCCTGCGCATGGGCAACCGGGCCGCAGCCCAAGTCGAGTTGCTGGACGCCTCTGGCCGCTTGATCGCTAGCTTCGGGAGGCAACCCGCAGAGGGGCTATTGGTGCTCGATCAGAATGGAGCCTTGCCCGGCGCCTACCTCATCCGGATATGGCCGGATGGCTCCGCACCGCAGGTTCTGCGGGTCCTGAAGCTCTGATTCTTGGCTTTTCTGGCATTCTGAGGGCGGGCTGATTTGGCCGGATCGCCTAGGCACTTACTTTCGGAACCGCCTATAAACCAACGCCCATGATCGCCACCCAGATCCGCCAGAAGGACGCCAGTTTCTACTTCGTTTCCTATCCCGCCGAGGATATCCTTCGCAAGGTTCGCTTCATCAGCCGCTTCTATGCGGAAGGAGAGAAGAGCATCGCGCCCGATGAAGCCAAGAAAGGCGATGAGGTCGCGAGCTTCATCCAGAAGATCGAGCGCAACGATGCCGCTTTCCAGCGCACCATGTCGCATGGCAAGATCAAGGCGATCCGCAATTTCTACGAGACCGCTGTGGCGCAACCGCCCATTCCCGGAACGGTGCTGCTCTTCAGCAGCGACATCCTCGATTTCTCGCCCATCGGCAACACCAAGAACGTGGGCGACCTGAAGGAGCCCAAGGACAAGTACCTGATCATCGATGGGCAACACCGCTTGGCCGCGCTCGAGTTCTACATGCGCTCGCATCCGCAGGAGGCCAAGACCATCCATGTGCCCTGCATCATCTTCGATGGCGAGAGCGAGGACTTCGCCGCGGAGATGTTCGTGATCATCAACAGCACACCCACGCGCATCAACAAGAGCCACCTGATCGACCTGTACGAGCGCGTGAGCTGGGAGAAGCCCGACAAGCGCATGGCCGCCAAGGTGATCGAGCGCCTCTACAGCGAGGACAGCAGCCCGCTGCAGTACCGCATCAACCGCTTGGGCAACCGCAGCAAGCAGGAGAAATGGATCATGCAGGCAGAGCTCTTCAACGAGGTACACCGGTGGGTGTCGCGCAACTTCGACAAGAGCGAGAAGGTGAACGACTCGAACGTGATGAAGCGCTACCGCATCCTGCAGGAGTTCTTCAAAGCAGCACGCACGGCCTTCGGCGAGGCTTGGGGCGACCCGCGCTACCATGTGACCAAACCGGTCACTATCAAAGCGCTGATCCGCGTGTGCGCCGACCTGAATGCCCGCGACCGCGGCGATGAGGATACCCGCTTGGCCAGATGGACCCAGCGGTTGACCAACGCGTGGGCCGATGAGAAGCGTGAGTTCCGCGACGATGGCTTCTATGAGCGCTTCGCCGCCAAAGGCCAAGTTGAGCGTGTAGGCAAGGTACACAAGTACCTCAGCGGCAAGCTGGGGCTCTGAGTCCAACCCGATTTACATGAAGGGGGCTGTCCGAAAGGGCGGCCCTTTCCTTTTGCGAGTGGATGAGGCGTTCGTTTCAATCGGGCCATTCAGCCTTGGAGCAGCTCACGCAATAGTTCCTCCGGCTCCGCAGCGGTGATGATGCGCGTGGGGCCGTGGAGGAATCCATCGCGCTTCATGCGCTCCGCTTGCGCCAGCAGCGGATCATAGAAGCCGTTCACATTCAGCAAGCCGATGGGCTTGGCATGAATGGCCAATTGCCGCCAGGTGAGCAGCTCGAACAACTCATCCATGGTGCCGAAGCCGCCGGGCAAGGCGATCACCGCTTGGCTCAGCTCGTGCATGCGCATCTTCCGCTCGTGCATGTCGCGCACGGTGATCAACTCAGTGAGCCGTTGGTGGGCCAGTTCCTTCTCGATCATGAAGCCCGGGATCACGCCGATCACCTCGCCGCCGGCTTCCAGTGCCGCATCGGCCACCACGCCCATGAGGCCCACATGGCCGCCGCCATAAACGATGCCCATGCCTTTTGCGGCAATGGCCTGCGCCATGGCTCGGGCTGATTCGATGATCATGGGGTCGGAGCCGGAACTGGCTCCGCAGAAGACGGCAATGCGCATGCGCAAGGTTAGCCACTAGGGTCCCATGCCATCGCGGAAACAAAGAAGCAGGCCAATGTTCCACAGGATAGCGGAGAGCATCACGCCGAACACAAGGCCAACGACCAACCGCATGGCCCAGTGCATGCGCAATCGACGCCAAACAACGCCGATCATGAGCAGCGGTGCAACAAGTGCAAGGACGAAAAGGACTTGGCCGAGGATATCCAGTGCATCCATGGTCACCAGCTGCCGGCGTAATCCAGCGGTTCCTTGGTGATCGTTGGCAACCGATCATAGCGCAGCTTGATGATCTGCCGCAAGTGCAGCAGGTCGTGCGCCACCCAATTCACCAGCAGGAGATCCGCACTCACCGGCCCCACCTTCGGATGCATGTACGCGTTGGTCCACTTCGGCTCGTGCAACCCACGCAGCCATGCCAGGCTCGCATCCCGCTCTGCGAGGAACTTGCCCGCCCTTTCGTTGAAGTCTTGCGCCATGTACTTGCGCTCAGTCACCCACGCTTGCGGATCGATCTTTGGCATGGGGAGCTCCGGCGTTTGAAGCACATGTTTCAAGCGAACCCGGAAATCCTCGCGTTCCTCATCGTAGAGATGACAGGCCACCTCCAGCAGGCACCACTTCTCCGGTGCAGGCTTCCAGAGCGTGTCTTCCACGGATACAGTGCTGAAGAGCGACTCGAACACCCGCCGATGCTGGCTGAGCTGATCGATGCAATAAGTGCGGTCCATGCGGTGAAGGTGGGCAATGGTAGCTGAATATAAAGGGCAGAAGTGACCGGCCGCATGGACCTCGGAGCTGAACGGAGATATTTGGCCCCGATGCTCCACAACGACCTGCTGCTCGTCATCAGCTTGCTCTTCGCCGTTTCGCTGCTCACGCTACTTGGCCCGAAGCTGCGGATCGCTCAACCCATCCTGCTCGTCCTCGGCGGCTTGGCCATCGCGCTGGTGCCCGGCGTGCCGCATGTGCGACTGGAACCGGAGCTCATCTTCCTCATCTTCTTGCCGCCGCTGCTCTACGAAGCCGCGTGGTTCACCTCGTGGCGCGAGTTCTGGCGCTGGAAACGGAGCATCCTCCTGCTCGCCTTCGGACTGGTCTTCTTCACCTCGTTGGTCGTTGGCCTTTTCACCAGTTGGCTCATTCCCGGTTTCACCTTGGCATTGGGCTTCCTGCTCGGCGGCATCATCAGTCCGCCCGATGCCGTGGCTGCCACCTCGGTGCTGAAGGGTTTGCGCATCCCCAAACGCGCCACCACCATCCTCGAGGGCGAGAGCCTCGTGAACGACGCCAGCAGCTTGATCGTGTTCCGCTTCGCGCTGGCGGCCGTGGTGAGCGGGCAATTCGTGATGGTGGAAGCACTGGAGCAATTCGTGTGGCTGGTGCTCGGCGGCATCGTGATCGGGTTGGTGATCGCGCACATCGTGTACTTCCTGCATCGCTGGCTGCCCACAACGGCCAGCATCGATACCGCCATGACCTTGATGTCGCCTTACCTCATGTACATCGCTGCGGAGCACTTCCATTGCTCGGGCGTGATGGCCGTGGTCACTGGCGGTTTGTTCCTCTCGTTCCGCGCGCACGATTTCCTCGACTACACATCGCGGCTGCAAGCCACGCACGTTTGGTCCACGCTCATCTTCGTGCTCAACGGGCTCGTCTTCATCCTCATCGGTTTGGAACTGCCCGAGATCGTTGCCGGATGCACCGCCGACGAATTGCAGCGCTACATCGGCTACGGGCTGCTGGTGAGCTTGATCGTAATCGCTGTCCGGTACCTCTGGATGTTCCCGGCGGCGCATATCCCGCGGCTGCTCTTCCCTTCGATACGCCGTAACGAGATCTCGCCGGGTTGGCGCGCACCGATCCTGATCAGCTGGGCCGGCATGCGCGGCGTGGTCTCGCTCGCCGCCGCCTTGGCCATTCCGCAAACGCTGCCGAGCGGCGATGCTTTCCCGCATCGCGAGACCATCCTCGTGATCACCTTCACCGTGATCCTGGTCACCCTGGTAGGGCAGGGACTCACATTGCCGTGGGTGGTGCGCAAGCTCAATCTCGGCGAATTGGATCAGCAACGTCCGCATGAAGAGCAGGAGCTGGAACTGCGCGGCCGTTTAGTGCGCGCGGTGATCGATCACGTGGCGGCGCATCCCGAGCAGGACGAACGCCTGCAGCGGGTGCATCAGCACTTCCTCAGTTTGGAGGACAACTACCTCCGCTCGTTGGAAAAGCTGCGCAACGAAGCCGAAGCTGCCGTTCCCCGAAGCGACGACAGCAACCGTTTGTTTCAGCGCGACCTCATCGCCGTGCAGCGCCGCGCATTGGCCACGGCGCGCCAAGAGAAAGCCTTCGACTTCGAGGTGCTGCGCAAGATGGAAGGCATGCTCGATCTGGAAGAGGCCAGGATGAATGGGTGAGGGTGGGGGGGCGAACGCACAACACGGCTACCTTCACGCACAAACCGCGAATCGATGAGCACCGTCCGAGGATTCGTTTCCGCATGCGTCATGTCGGCTTCGCTGCTCGCGAGCGCGCAGACCACCATCAACGGCAGCATCCTGCACGATGGTCTCCAGCGCGACTACATCCTGTACGTGCCTGCGATCTACAATGCGGCATCGCCCGTCCCGCTGGTCTTCAACCTGCACGGCTACACGAGCAGCAACATCGCGCAGCTCTTCTATGGCGAGTTCCGCCCCATCGCTGATACCGCCAACTTCATCCTGTGCGCACCGAACGGCACGCTCGATGGCCAAGGCAACAGGTTCTGGGACGCGTTCGGAGCAGGAGTAGTGGATGACCTCGGTTTCATCACTGCGCTCATCGACCACATCAGCACACAATACAGCATCGATGCGAACCGCGTCTATAGCACCGGCATGAGCAACGGCGGCTTCATGAGCTACGATCTGGCCTGCTTCCGCAGCGAACGATTTGCTGCCATCGCTTCAGTTACGGGTACCATGACGTTGGCCCGCTTGGCGCAATGCAATGCCACGCACCCCACGCCCGTGATGCAGATCCACGGCACGGCAGATGGCACGGTTCAATACACCGGCAGCACAGGCGTCTCGGCCATTGAGCCGCTCGTGGCGCATTGGGTGCAATTCAACAACTGCAACCCGACACCCGCATTCACCGCACTGCCCAACGTGAACGTGACTGATGGATGCACCGCCGAGCACTACCTCTACACCGGCGGCACTTCGGGCAGCACGGTGGAGTTCTACAAGATCATCGGTGGTGGGCATACATGGCCCGGCGCACCGGTCACCATCGGTATCACCAATCAGGACTTCAGCGCGAGCAAGGAGATCTGGCGCTTCTTCCGGCAGTACATTCTCGGCACGCTCACGGGTTTATCGGAAGCTGAAGCGAATGCACCATCGTTCACCATCGGCCCGAACCCGAGCGCGGACCTGTTCCATTTGCGCTTCGCCGATGCGCGGACAAGAACGATCACGGTGACCGACGCGATGGGCCGGTTGGTCTCGGAGCAGCGCACCAGCGGCTCTGCGGTGGAGTTGCGCGTGGAAGAGCAGGGGTGCTACTTCGTTACCGTTCTCGACGGTAAGAAGACGGAGACGCAGCGGGTGGTGAAGTTGTAGGACCGACGAGTTCGGAAAGGGGCGGTCGTCCATTCAGCTCTTCGGAGCGCGGCCATGTCTCTTCCAAACCTCAGCGCTCGGGATCAATCGGCCTGCCTTGATGTCCTCCTCGCCTGCTCTGACGGAGGCCTTCTGCTCTGGAGTGAGTTTCTCGAACCATTCGCCGTCCTCGTTAGCCTTCTTCAGTTCATGTAAAGTGGCTAACAGGCCTTGGTCGTTCAGCTGGCAAATCCACTGAATGAGTTCCAGCTTCATTGCGTTGGTGCTCATGGCAGGTGATTGACTCCGCCAGCGATGCCTAAAGGTTGTCGCTGTCCTTCGCTGGAGATTGAGCGGGATGACGAGCGCCGCGTCATTCGACCCATTTGGTTTGTACGCTGAACGGCGCATGCTGAAAGTCCAATGCGGGTTTCTTCAGGAGGCATGAATTGTTGGGTTACTTCCCGGACTTCGAGAGCAACTCTATCAACTTCGCCTGTTGCTCAGAGATCTTATCCAATGCCGACACTGCGGCTGATAATAGATTGAACAGTTTCTTCGAGGTGTCTTCACCGAAACCATGTTGGTGCTGCATATGGTAGGCATTGTAGCCTTGTGAAGAGCTATCATTCATATTCATGACAACCTTGTCCGCGTGCAGGAACTCGTCCAAGCTCATTCCATAGTACTCCGCCAACTTGTCCAAGGCGACGGCCGTGAAAGCGGTATGGCCATTCTCCAGATCGGAATAGGCCGATTGGCTGATTCCGAGCACGGAGGCGACCTCTTTCTGATGGATATGGCGGTCTTCCCGGAGGCTCTTGATGCGCATGGCGATTTCCTTCTTGTTCATGATTGTGCGGATTAGGAGGGGCAAGGTATAGCTACTGCCTATATAGGTATGGGCAACGCCGATATCGTGCGCGGCGCTATGCGTGCTATGCAAATGGCGCATAGTTTCGGGAACAAATCCTCAACAACCATGCACATGAACCAATACCTGCCCATTCTGATTTGCGTCAGCCTGGCCTGCTCGGTCCCGAAGCTCTCTGCTGCGCAGCCCCAAAACCCGTTCCCGGACCCGTATGGCGAGGCTGTTGCCAAGGTCATTTCCTGGTGGAAGAACCAGGGCCAGGAAATTGACACCGATGGCAACCCTCGTTCAGACATCCACTTTGTCTCTGAAGGCACGCAGCCCAAGGTGTATCTGCGGGAGAAGAGCAGCGTATCGCTCACATATGCCGTATGCGACACCGACAGCGTGAATGCCTCCCGCATAGCGCGCATCGATGTAACGGCCGTTGGTGGCGCTCAGCAGGTGAACCCCATCGGCGTGCAGTTACGAGACCATGTGAAGCATTACTGGCTGGAGCACACTATGCCAAATCCGGTGCTGAATGTTCCAGGCTACGGCTGGGTTGGCTATGAGCAGGTATATGAAGGCATCACATGGCATTGGTATGGAGGCAGCGCGGGAACCAAGATGGCTTTTGTGTGTCAGCCGGGCAGCGATCCAGCACGGATCCTCCTGCGCTTCGAAGGGCAAGACAGTCTGAATCTGGATTGGCAAGGCGCGTTGAAAATCTACCTGGAAGATAAATGGTTGAAATTCGAGCAGGCGCTGGCCTATCAATATGACGCACAGGGTAATTTGTCCTTCATGAATTGGAGCGCCGACTACGAGTTGGTGGATGGATTACCGCATGTGAAGTTCGATTTCGAGAGCTACGACCCCGAAAAGCCCTTGGTCTTCTTCGTGGGCCACGAGCCGGTGGTCATGGGTGGAGGACCCAACAATAACATCCCCTACAGTACTTATTTGGGCACGGCCATGAAGGACGAGGTGAACGAGATAGCCGTAGCCGGGAATGGTGATTACTACGCCGTGGGCGATATCGAGGATCACAACTTCCCGGCGACTGTAGGCTTGGTGGCCAACCCGATTGCCTGGCATACTGGTTTCATCGCTAAGTTCGACAAGGATTACGTGAAAAAGTGGGTAGGCTATTACAGCAGGTATTTGCGGAGCATCGCGTTGGATGAGGCAAATAGCCGCATCATTGTAGGCGCGAATCAACCTGGTGGTGGCGGGTTGTTCACGCAGCAATACGGCGGCGGCTACATCAGCAATCAGGGGGCCTGCGCCGTCGCAATGTTCGAGATTGACCCCTTCAACGGATTGCCTAGCCTGCTCTGGTCCACCCGCTGGAAGGGAACCTACCTGAATAAGGTGCTGGTGGATAGTAATGGGCGTGTTTACATAGCTGGCACGGTGTATCAGAGTACACCAATGGACGTTCAACAACCGCCCGGCCAATTTCCGTTCTACCAACCTGCCAGCCATGGTCAGTTGGATGGCTACGTGGCCTGCTTCGATGCGCAGACGAATCTGGTGTACTCCACTTATTACGGCGGCGAGGATGATGACCATGTGCTGGACATGGCTTTGCATGAGGGTACGAACCGCTTGGCGATTGTGGGCCGCACGGAGAGTATCGGGCATACTGGTGGTGCCTGTCAGGTTATCACCGGTCAGCTACCCCGCTGCTATGGCGGCAATGCGTTCTACGAGGCTTGCCACAATAGCAACTGCCAGAATGGAGGCGTTCTCGCGGATGG
This sequence comes from Flavobacteriales bacterium, assembly GCA_049290175.1. Lineage (GTDB taxonomy): Bacteria > Bacteroidota > Bacteroidia > Flavobacteriales_F > PHOS-HE28 > PHOS-HE28. Next base: position 8,326 of record JBATND010000432.1, read on the forward strand.
TCTCATCGCGTGGTTCTCCCTCGATTTGGACTGGGTCTGGTCCACCCGCTTTGGCGGCCCTACTGAAGATTACATCACCGCCGCGCACTACACCCCAGATGGCGCTTTCTACATCGCCGGCTACATCGGGGCCCAAGTGAATGCGTGTCCCACCTATTGCGCGCCGCCGGCGCCTACCAATCAGGGATTTCCCATTTGTGGCATGGACCCCGGTTCGGTAATGTATGGCGGCAACACAGAGCACTTTCTGGCCAAGTTCGATTCAGAAAGAAGCCTGATCTACTCGCGTTTCGTTGGTGGGGCAGGTTTCGAGTTCGCTACCGCAGACCAGCTTAATAGCACGTACCCCATGCATGGTCCGGTACTCGAAGTGGATGCCGCTGGCTATGTGTACCTAGCGGGCTCCACCACCTCCGGAGGCTCCGCGTATCCGGGATCCATTGTTGGGCAGGACGATAGCCAGTATTACTTCATGGCCAATAGCAACGGACTATCCGAGCCGCCGCCTACTGACCGCTCCGATGTGTATTTGATGAAGCTGGAGCCGGATGGCCATGCCGTGGTTTACAGCACCTATTACGGTGGTCGCTTCGGAGTTCCGGTGAACTCCCCAAGCTTCAACCTGAATCAGGACGTGATCACCTGCATCACGGTGCGCGATGAGCGGCTCTTCATCGGTGGCAGCACCGCCAGCACGCTTTTCTTCCCGGTGAACGCGTTGGACGGCGTGGGCAACTCCTTTCAGCAAATCACGCCGCCCCTGAACCAGACCGTGGGCGCCACCGACCTCACGCATGCCTTCATCGGGCAGTTGAGCTGGGTGTACGACCCCGTGGGAATTGAAGAACCTGGCACCGGATTGAGCAGCGCGCTCGTTGCTTGGTTCCAGGAAGAACTTCTGATGGTGCAACTTCCGGCAGTTTGGTCAGGGCCAGCGCCTACTGTTGACCTCTTCGATGCCGGGGGGCGTTTAGTGGCTTCGCAGCGCGCGCAGCCTGCTGCTGACCGGGCTCAGATGGTTGTGCAAGGCATTGCTTCAGGAATCTACGCTGGCCGCCTTCGTGGCACCCCGCATACCTTTAAGGTCGCCAAACCATGACCTGAGATGCTCTGCCGCCTTCTGCCACAGTGGCTCCTTCTTCTTCAGATTGTCCCAGCCTTGGTTAGCGCCCAGCGGCTGGAGCGGCTCTATGATTACACCACTTGGCAGGACTTTCCGACCTATCCGAGCGCGATTGAGTTCGACCGCGCGGACAGCGTGTTGTACATGGGCTTCTGGCCGTGCGTGATCAACGACACCTTCATGCCGGGTCTGGCGCGTTGGGATGGCGTGGCCTGGGAGGCCGTACCGAACACGATGGACAGCTTGCAATGCGCCACGCATTGGGTGCGGTCATTGGCCTTCCATGGGGGCAGCTTGTTCGCTTCAGGCCGTGTTAATTCGTTCGGCGGCTTGGGCCCTGCATCCTCGGGATTAGCACGGTATGACGAGGATGGCTGGCATATCTGCGGATCGCCAAACAACGAATGGCTCAAGGTCACGGTGGTCAATGACACGCTTTGGGCCATAGGTGGGTATAGTTCCATAGATGGGGAGATAATAGGTCCGGTGGCCCGCTATGTTGCCGGTCAA
>JBATND010000433.1:0-34673 GCA_049290175.1 Flavobacteriales bacterium
ATTTCGATCACCGCGTGCGTTGAAGTGGCCGCAGACCCGTGGAAGATGTAGTTCACCCACAATAGCAAACAGGTGACCAACGGTCCGATCGCAAGCAGGTTGAACAGGAACCACTCGAGCCGTTCCATGCCCATGCGCAAGCCGGAGCGCGCGTAAGGCAGCAGGTTGCCCACGAAGCACAGGCCGATGAAGAAGCGCAGCAGCAGGCCGTGCTCAATGAGCGTCCACGGCACTACGGTGAGCGCGCTCAACAGCCCAACGAACACGCCGATGGCCATGAGGGTTCCGGGCCAGCGGCGGTCGCGCACCTGCGGCTGGGCGTGCGATCCCACGTTGCGCGGTTGATCCCGGTGCGCTTTGGCACGCACGGCCAACCCGTGAGCGGTTTTCTTTGAAGCATCCATGGCGCACGGACAAAGTAATCGGCCCAACAGGCTCGCGAAGGAGAGCAGCCCATACCTGCTGCAGCACGCGCACAATCCGGTGGATTGGTACCCGTGGGGCGATGAGGCCTTCACGAAGGCGCGCGACGAGCAGAAGCTCCTGCTCATCAGCATCGGCTACAGCAGTTGCCATTGGTGCCATGTGATGGAGCGGGAGAGCTTTGTGGATCCCGCCATCGCAGCGCTGATGAACGAGCGCTACGTGTGCATCAAGGTGGATCGCGAGGAGCGGCCCGACGTGGACCATGTCTATATGACGGCTGTGCAACTGATGACCGGTCGCGGCGGCTGGCCCTTGAACTGCTTCGCCCTGCCCGATGGCCGGCCCGTCTATGGCGGCACCTACTTCCAGCCGGCGCAGTGGAGCCGAGTGCTCGTTGACCTGCACAGCACCTGGGCCGAGGATCCCGAGCGCGTGATGCGACAGGCCACGCAATTGCAGCGCGGCGTGGCCAGCACCATGATTGCGCCGGAAGAGCAGGTGCCTGTGGCCGAAGCGAAGCGCGCTGTGACACGCATGGTGGAGCAATGGGTGCCGCGATTCGATCAGCAGCATGGTGGTCCGGACAAAGTGCCCAAGTTCCCGATGCCAAACAACTACCAGATGCTGTTGCGGCACGCGGCGCTGACGAACGACAAAGCCGTGATGCAGCATGTGGAGCTCACCCTCGACCGCATGGCGCTGGGCGGCATCTTCGATCAAGTAGGCGGCGGCTTCGCGCGCTACAGCACCGATGCGCTCTGGAAAGTGCCGCACTTCGAGAAGATGCTGTACGACAACGCGCAGCTCGTATCGCTCTACAGCTCCGCATTCCAAGCCGTGAAGAAGCCGCTCTACCGCGAGGTGGTGGAGCACACGCTCGATTTCATCGCCCGTGAGATGACCACGCCCGAAGGCGCCTTCTGCAGCGCGCTCGACGCCGACACCGAGGGCGAAGAGGGCCGCTTCTATGTGTGGACCGAAGCGGAACTGCAGGATACCCTTGGCGCAGACTACGACCTCGCGAAAGCCTACTACGACATCGGCGGGCAGGCACTTTGGGAGCATGGGCGCAACATCCTGCGGCGCGGCATGCACGATGCCGATTTCGCGCGTGCCTTCGGCATTGGCGAAGCGGAACTCGGTGAGCGCATCGCATCCATTCGTTCACGACTGCTGCAAGCGCGCAACGAACGCGAGCGTCCCGGCCTCGACGACAAATGCCTCACGAGCTGGAACGCACTCATGATCACTGGTCTCTGCGATGCGTACGAGGTCTTCGGCGAAGAACGCTGGCTCGCTTCCGCCGAGCGTTGCATGGAGCATCTGCTCACCCATTGCAGGCAAGCCAACGGCGGGGTATGGCACAGTTGGAAGGAGGGCCGCGGGAGCATCAACGGCTACTTGGAGGATCACGCTTTCATGATCGAGGCGCTGCTCGCGCTCTACAGCGTCACCTTCAACGAACGATGGCTCACCGAGGCGCTCGCACTCGCCGAACATGCCATCCGCCACTTCCGCGATGAGCGCACCGGCTTCTTCCACTTCACCAGCGATCTTGACGCGCCACTGATTGCACGGCCCATGGAGCTGGAGGACAATGTGATTCCCGCATCGAACTCCGCCATGGCGCGCGGGCTCTTCGCCTTAGGCACCCTGCACGACGATGCGCGCTTGCTGGACATGGCGCAGCGCATGCTCGAAGGCATGCTGCCCCGCCTGGCCACGGCGCCCATGGCCTTCAGCAATTGGGGACAGCTCGCCCAGGCGATGGCTTGGCCACTGCACGAGATCGCCATCACCGGCCCTGAGGCCCTGCGGCTGCGGCAGGAATTCGCGCCGCACCACATCGCCAATCGGCTGTTCGTGGGCACATTGAATCGTTCGCAACTGCCGCTGTTGCGGGAGAAATCGTTGCCGGGGAGCATGATCTTTGTCTGCGTCGAGAAGAGCTGCCAGCTCCCGGTGCCCACCGTGCAGGAAGCGCTCTACCAATTGCGATGAGATTCTCCCGTTCCGTCTTCTTCCTCCTTCCATTCGCCTTCGCTTCCATCGCGAGGAGTCAGGCCTTGCTGCTTCTGCCCAGCACGGATGATCCCGATCTGCCAGTGTTCAACGAGCGCTTCATCGCGCGCAACGGCATCGCCAGTTTTGTGGGCGAGCGCATGATCAAGCGTGACCGCGAGCCCATGCGCAACGAGCGCGACCGCTTGCTATTCCGCTTCGATGCCGATGGCCGCATGGTGTACAGCAATACCTCTTATGGCCAGCCCGGTACCGGCCGCGACACGGCGAGCGTCACCTACGAGCGCGATGCACTCGGCCGCACCATGCGCCGCTTGCGTAACGACCTCGGCGGGCATTTCGCCTTCGCCATGGAGCACGATGAGCAAGGACGTGTGACGAGGGAGGTGTACCAGCGCATCGAGAACCGTGGCACCAACCGGTATGAATTGGTTCCCGGCGCCACCATCGAGATCAGCGACGAGCGCTACCGATACACGCAGCTGAACGACACCACCTTGCGCAAGTCGTTCCTGAACAACCTCGAACTGCCGTACCGGAATCAGGTCTTCATCAGCAACAGGCAGGGCTACTTGCTCCGCATCGAGGATGAATACCTCGTGAGCCGTCGCCGTGGCCGCATCGACTTCAGCTACGATGAGAACGGGCGCCTCGCGGAACGCACGGAGCAGCCCGATCTGGCGCAATCGCGCATCACCCGCCATCGCTGGCAATACGATTCAGCGGGCAACGTGATCACAGGCGAGTATTGGCTCGGCGATAAACAGGTGAGCCGCGACGAATACGTGTATGAAGAAGCTACCATGCTGCCCAAGGCGCGCTTGCGGAAGGACCTCGAGACAGGCAATATCCACGTGCTGAAGCTCACGGCTACGCGGCGGTGAGGGCGATCAGGACGAGTGATTGCCATACGCTCGATTGATAGAGAGCAGAGGCGGCGCTACGGCCCGAACTCTAAGCTCGGTCTGCGGCTCGTATGCCGAACCTGGAACACCACCACCTCTTGTTCGATCAATGCGAACACGACGCGATAGCGAAACTTCCTGAGCATGGCATGCCGGTAGTTCTTCTTCCGGATACTGTAAGCAGTCGGGTTCCGCAGGACCTTCGTGTAGCACGCTTCCAACTCCTTGTCGAAGCGGTCGGCGAGCGCCTGCCCGATCTGCAAGTGATAGGCGTAAATCTCGGCGGCTTCGATGATTGCCTCCGGCTTAACGACCAGCGAATAGCTCATCCCTTGAACCCTTCGCGCATCATCCGCAGCGCTTCCTCTTGCGTGTAGGAGCGGCTCTCACCGCTCAGATGCCGGGCTTGCCTACGGTCCAACTCCACAATCTCCTCATCCGTGTATTCGGCATCGTTCACTCCTTCCGGAATTTCAGACTCTATTGCGGTTCCGATGCGACGCAAGGCCGCTTCATCCCACACCAACATGAGGCGCTCCACCAACGTGAGCTTGACGCTTGCAAGGTCCATGGCTCTTCGGGTTTGTCGGGTAAAGTTAGAGCGACCGAAGTCGAATGGGCGAAATGCCCAGCTCGGCGTTCATCTGACTTGATCCGGCGCTGACCCCAGTGAATCTGTATGAAGCTTGGGCATCAAGCGCTTCGATTCGCTGAAGCTCACGGCCACGCGGCGGTGAGGACATTCAAGGTCGTTGCGCCTTCTTCGGTTGCGTCACCTTGGCTTCCTTGCCATAGCGCGGCACCAAGTAGGCCAGGTCATCGGTCCGGCCGTCGAGCAATCGCTGCTCTGCCAAAGCAATCATGGCGCGTGCATGCGGACGGATATCGCGCAGATGCGTGATGCCAGCGTGCTTCATCCAAAGCGCCTCAGCCTTGTCGGCGCCATCGCCGAAGACCGAGCATGCGCCGACCTGTTGCGCCCATGCCTCATCGAGCACAAGCGGTTGCTCTTCGCCGACCTCGCCATCCGCGAAGCGCTGCGTGAACACTTCCATGCGCCGCGCATCGATCATGGGGAAGAGCGCACCATCACGGATGCCGCTCGCGCTCACCAGTGTTTCCAAGGTGCCAATTCCGATGATGGGGATGCGCAGGGCGTAACACAGGCCCTTCGCCGCGCTGAGCCCGATGCGCAGCCCCGTGTAGCTGCCCGGGCCGATGCCCACAGCGACGGCATTCAAATCGCTCATAGCGATACCTGCTTCACGCAGTACCTCCTCGATGAAGACATTCACCTTCTCCGCATGAATGTGCTTCTCGCTTTCGAGGTTGCGTTCCGCGAGCAGCATGCCGTTGCGACCAAGCGCAACGGAGCAGAGCTTGGTGGCGGTCTCGATGCAGAGGATCAGCGGCACGCCTACAAAGAAACGGGCATCCCTTGCAGGATCTCGAGGTACTTCTGCGCCATCAGGTACTGGTACTTGGCAGCGATCTGGTCTGCCTGCGAGCGGTTCACGGTGGCCTTCACGGTAGCCAGCTCCATGCTGGTGATCACGCCCTGCGTGAAGCGCTCGATGGCGTAGGCTTCGTTCAGCGATGCGGCATCCACGGCCTTCTGCGCGGCCAGGAACTGCTTGTACGCCGAGCGCTGCGCCACGATGGCGTCGAGCACATTGCGCTGCAGGTCGTTGCGCACGGCGGCGAGGCTGTTGCGCGCGCGCTCGTGTTGCACCCGCGCACGGTCGATGGCCAAGCGGTTCTGCTTCTGATTGAAGAGCGGCACATTGAGCTGGAAAAGCAGGCTCTGGTTCAGGTTCTGGTCGAGCTGCGTGCTGAAGGGCGTGAGCTCCGTGTTCACATTGAAGGTGGGCGCATAGACCAGATCTCCACCGAGCGTACTGCCGATGACCACCGGATTGCCGAGGGTTGGTTCTCCCACTTGCCGGAAGTTGCGACCGCTGTATCCAGTTCCGAGAGAGCCGTTCACGCCGAGCGTGGGCAAGCCGCCCGCCCGTGCGATGCCGATGCCCTTCTCGGCGCTTGCAACCTGCGTCTCTGCTTGCGCGAAACTGGGATTGGTGCGCAGCACGTTGGCGAGCACTTCACTGGGATCAACCGTTGGTTCCGTGATGCGCAGCCCACTGATAGCAGGTGCTTGGATATTGAAGCTGAGCATCTCTTGCGGCTCCAATTGCAGCGCGCGGCCCAAGGCGAGCATGCGCTGGTCGGCTTGGTTGCCGAGGTCCACGATGGTGAACTCCTCCTGCGCCAATTGCGATTCGATCGCGAGCAGGTCTGCGCGCGCTAGGCGGCCCGCTTCAACCAAAGCCTCGGTGCGTGAAATCTGTTCGCGCGTGCTTGCCGCTTGTGCTTCCGCGGCGGCCTTGCGTTCGCGCAGCGCCACCACATCGAGGAAAGCCTGTACTGTTTCGAGCCGCGCTTGATTGCGAGCCGCCTCGATGCCCAAACGCGCGGCCTTCGAATCGATCTCGTTCTGCTTGATCACCCCTTGCTTACGGAAGCCCTCGAACAAGCTGAGCGTGCTGCTCAGGTAGAAGTTGTTCGTCTGCACGCGGTCGTTCGCGTAGGTGTTGGTGACGCGATCGATCACGCGGCCATAGTTGTAGCCGTGCGTGGCGCCGCCGTTCAAGTCTGGGGCCAAGGCCCAGTAACCTTGGTCCTTGGTCTTGTCGGCCAAGTCGGCATCGAGCTGGGCGTTGAGCACGGCCAAGCTGCGCTCCTCGGCGCGCTTCACGCATTGCTCAAGGGTCCAGGCTTGCTGGGCGAAGGCGGTGGCTCCGCAGAGCAAAGCCGCGAGGGAAAGGAAGGCTCTCATGTTCCGGTTCTCCCGCTAGGAATGCGGGAACGGACCAAAAGTACCGGGGAGCCTCAGCCGGGGTGGAGTGCTGTGATGAGCGGCGGATTAGGGGATCGGGTGGCTGGAATGCGAAATCCCGATTGCTGATTCCTGATTGCTGATTGGCGACTCGCGAATCAGCAATCAGGAATCAGCAATGAGAAATAGGCTTTCAATTACCCAGCACCTTGATCTCTACGCGGCGGTTGGCCTCGCTCTCTTCCTTGTTCTTCGGGCTGGGATAGAGCATCTGGGAGTTGCCCAGGCCCACGTACGAGAGTCGGTTCGGCTCCACGTCGTTTACTACGAGAAAGTCATAGACCGTCTTCGAGCGCGATGTGCTCAGGTCGATGAACTCTTTCTTGTTCTTGAAGGTGGGGCCGTTCACGTGGCCCTCGATCTCGATGCGCACCTTGGGATTGAGTTGCAGGAAGCGTAGCAGCAACAAAAGGCTGGCCTCGCTCTGGCGCATCACCTTGTCCTCATTGCCCACGAAGCGGATGTCGTCGAGTACCACGCGTTCGCCGGCGCCCACGGGATTCAGCTTCACTTCCACCTTCACTTCGGGCTCGGTATTGCCCTTCACCCGCACTGTCTGGAACATGTAGCCCTGGCGCACGCAGCCGATCTTGATGTTCCGGTACATGTCCATCTCGAACTGGTAGCTGCTCTTGCCCTTGGCCTCCACCACTTCGTTGAAGCGCATGCCGTCGATGGTGAGGTTGGCATCCACCGGCTTGCCGGTCTTGCCATCCACCACGGTGATCAGCAGTTTCTGTTTCTTCTTCTTGTCCTCCTCGGGCTCCGGCTCGGGTGGCGGTGGCGGAGGGTCGTAGTGGAACTTGATCGTGTAGCCTGCGATCGGGCGGTCCTGGTAATCGATCGCGATATAGAAGAGATCGCCTTGCTTCACTTCGATGGCGCGACTGAAGCTGCTGCCTACACCGCTGCGCACGTAATCGTCAGGGGCATCCTTGCGCAGGCCGCAGATGGAGCGGTTGCTCTTGTCGTTGCGCGAGATGTTGCTTCGGATGGGCTGCACCTGCTTGCTCGCGATCTTCTCGCAGATGCCGGGAATGGCACCCTCGAAGACGAGGAAGTCGATATCGTCCTCGATGTTGTCGGGGATGATGCTGAAGCTGAGCGTGGTGGTGGCCGGGCTGCGGAACTTGTACCAGGTGCTGTGATGCTCGCGCTCGAACCACTGCTTATGGTCGCTGGGGTTCTCCTTGATCTCGAGCTTGTTGCCGAAGCCGCGCACGGCCTGCGGCTGGTGGAAGACCGAATCGGCGATGAAGATGGCACCCGTGCAATCGCCGTTCTCCTGCGTGAGCGGAGCGGCGGTGCGCTGCGCCAGCGCGGGCAACGCACTAGCGGCAACGACCAGCATGGAGAGACTGCGGGCCAATTTCACGGCCCGTTCATACGGGAAAGGGCTGGGAGGGTTCAGTCCCTGAAGGCCCGGGCCTCTATCACGCAACCTTATGACGCCGAGCAGCTGGTCTTCGAGCGCCTCGTTTCTGTGCTGAAGGCGCAATGACGGTGCGTTTCCGTTGGTGCGTCCTGCGCGGATCACCCACCGGTTCACCGTCTTCGATTAAGTCCGGATTCCCATGATACAGGGCTACCAGGGGAAAGATGATATCGAAGTCGCCCCACATGATGGCGTGGCCCAAATGGTTGCTAAACCGTTTGAAGCGCGCTGGCTTCAGGTAGGCTTGCTCCGCATCGGTAGGCAGGCTCGCTATCCATGGCTTGAAATCGATGTCGCTCTGGTGGCCATCGCTGAACGTGAAGTGCAGCCAGTGACCGCGCACGTGTTCGATGCGCTCAATCGTGATGGAACCTCTTCTCATGGCTTCAGCTTGGTGATGGTTTCCGGCGAAACCGAACGGCCATAAAGGAACCGTGCGGTCCATTTCTCTGCGATATCGGCCGCCTTGAAGCGGATCAGCGCATCAGCCTTCGCCAGCATGGTTGGCGGCAAGGCTTTGCCGATGCGCGCCCAGCTCAGCTCGCGCAATTCGCCATCCGGCCCAAAGTGCAAGGTGGCCTTCATTTCGCAGCCTTGATAGGTGACATGCAGGTGTATAGGCAAATGGTCCTTCGAGTAGAAGAAGAAGAACATGCCCGCATAGATGTACAGCTTCGGCATACCTCGACGAAGGTAGCCTTGCACATCGTCAATACCCCAAATTGCTCCCCAACCACCGCTCCATCCATTCCACGCTCTCGCCCTTGCGTCGCGCCAGATCCTCGATCTGGTCCTTGGCCACGCGGCCCACGCCGAAATACTTGCTCTTGGGGTGCGCGAAGTACCAGCCGCTCACCGCAGCGGCAGGACTCATGGCGAGGCCCTCGGTGAGCGTGATGCCCGTGTGCTTGGTGGCATCGAGCAGGCGGAATAGCTCGGGCTTTTCGGTGTGATCGGGGCAGGCGGGGTAGCCCGGTGCCGGACGGATGCCTTGGTACTCTTCTTTGATGAGTTGCTCGTTGGTGAAGGGCGATGTCTCGTAGCCCCACAACTCTTCGCGCACGATCTCATGCAGCTTCTCCGCGAATGCTTCTGCCAATCGATCCGCTAGCGCTTTCAGCAGGATGGCACTGTAGTCGTCGTGCGCGGCCTCGAAGCGCTTCACGCGTTCATCAACACCGTGGCCCGCGCTTACCGCGAAGCCGCCGAGGAAGTCGGATGTGCCTTGTGGTGCGATGAAGTCGGCGAGGGCGATGTAGGGAACGCCGGGTGCTTTCTTCGATTGCTGGCGGAGCGTGTGGAAGCGGCCGATGACCTTGGTGCGGGAAGCGTCGGAGTAGAGTTCGATGTCGTCGTGCGCTGATTGTCCAACAGGCTTCCAGCCTGTTGTTGGCGGATCAACAGGCGGGGCGCCTGTTGGACGATTCGCCGGCCAGATGCCTGCGACGCCGTGCGCTTGGATCCACTGCTCCTTCACAATGCGGTCGAGCATCTCCTGCGCATCGGCGTAGAGCTGCGTGGCCTGCTTGCCCACCACCTCGTCCTCGAGAATGCGCGGGAACTTGCCGGCCAGCTCCCAGGCCATGAAGAAGGGCGTCCAGTCGATGTAGGGCACCAGCTCGGCCAGCGGATAATTGCGGTAGGTGAAGATGCCCGTGCTCTTCGGCGTCACCGGTGGTTCAGCAGTGAAGTCGATCGCGAACTTCTTCGCGCGCGCTTCTTCCAGTGGTACGTACTCCTTCTCTCGCTGACTGCCTTCGTACTGGCTGCGCACCTTGGCGTACTCCTCCAGCACCTCGGCGGCGAAGCGGTCGCGCTCGTTGTCGCTGAGCAGGTTGCTCACCACGGGCACGCTGCGCGATGCATCGATCACGTGTACCACGGGCTTGCTGTAGTGGGGCGCGATCTTCACGGCGGTGTGGACGCGGCTGGTGGTGGCGCCGCCGATCAGCAGCGGGGTCTCGAAGCCTTCGCGCTCCATCTCCTTCGCCACGTGTACCATCTCGTCCAGCGAGGGCGTGATGAGGCCGCTAAGGCCGATGATGTCCACCTGCATCTCGCGGGCGGTCTTCAGGATGGTGGCGCTCTGCACCATCACGCCCAGGTCGATCACCTGCCAGCCGTTGCAGGCGAGGATCACGCCCACGATGTTCTTGCCGATATCGTGTACGTCGCCCTTCACGGTGGCGAGCAGCACCTTCTTGGCGCCCTCCTTCTGCGTGCCGATCACCTGCGCGGCTTTCTTCTCCTGCAGGAAGGGTTCGAGGTAGGCCACGGCGCGCTTCATCACGCGGGCGCTCTTCACCACTTGCGGAAGGAACATCTTGCCTGAGCCGAAGAGGTCGCCCACCACGTTCATGCCGGCCATCAGCGGACCTTCGATCACCAGCACAGGGTCCACGTACTTCACGCGCGCTTCTTCGGTATCCTGCTCGATGAACTCGGTGACGCCGTGCACCAGGGCGTGCTTCAAACGTTCCTCTACGGAACCTTCGCGCCAGGCGGCCTGCGCCGCGATCACCTCGGCTGAAGGTGCGCCCTTGAACTGCTCCGCAAAGGCCACCATGCGCTCGGTGGCATCGGGGCGACGCGCCAGCAGCACATCCTCCACGTGTTCGAGCAAGTCCTTCGGAATGTCGTCGTACACGCCGATCTGCCCCGCGTTGACGATGCCCATGTCCAGTCCGGCCTTGATGGCGTGATAGAGGAAGGCGGTGTGGATGGCCTCGCGCACGGGCTCATTGCCGCGGAAGCTGAAGCTCACGTTGCTCACCCCCCCGCTGGTGAGCGCGCCGGGCAGGTGCTGCTTGATCCAGCGCACGGCCTCGATGAAGTCGATGGCGTAGCGGTCGTGCTCGGCCATGCCGGTGGCCACGGTGAGGATGTTGGCGTCGATGATGATGTCGTGCGGCGCGAAACCGGCCTTCTTGATCAACAGATCATAGCTACGTTGCGCAATAGCGATGCGGCGCTCAAAAGTGTCGGCCTGGCCCTGCTCGTCGAAGCACATCACCACGGTGGCGGCGCCCAGGCGACGGATGATCCTGGCCTGCCGCATGAACTCCGCCTCGCCTTCCTTCAGGCTGATGCTGTTGGCGATGCCCTTGCCTTGCAGGCACTTCAGGCCCGCCTCGATCACGCTGAACTTGCTGCTGTCCACCATCACCGGCACGCGGGCGATATCGGGCTCGGCGGCGATGAGGTTGATGAACTTGCGCATGGCCTCCACGCCATCGATCATGCCCTCATCGAGGTTCACGTCGATCACTTGCGCGCCGTTCTCCACTTGCTGGCGGGCCACGCTCACGGCCTCGTCGTAGTTGCCGTTCTTGATCAGCTTGCGGAAGGCCGCGCTGCCCGTGACGTTGGTGCGTTCGCCGATGTTGACGAAGTTGCTGCCCGGGAAGATGCGGAGGGGCTCGAGGCCGGAGTAGGTGGGGATGGACATGTCAAAGTTTCTCACACAGGATTCTACGGCGGGGGATTTCTGGGTCTCGATGAATCTCATCTACTCTCTACATCAACAAGGTCGACGCCAAGCTTCTTCAATTCTTGAAGCACCCAGCCTATCGCCTCGCTATCAAGCACAGTGCCTGAGAATACCTCCCTGATGTACAAGTCGCCCTTATCGGAGGCCTCAGCAGGGTATCCGTAATTGTGAGCGAAATCCGACCAGCCTTCTATCTCGGCCACAGAGAACATCATCCTACGTAGCATCGCAGGATGAGCTAGACAGAAGGCAAGGTCAGTCATCTCGAGTGGCTGTTGCGACTTCTTCACGACCACGGAAACTTCGAACCAGCCATCAGGTTTGTGATGGCCGTTTCGGTACGCTTCTGCCTGAGAAATCGTGCTAGCATCGTTACACACTACCTCAACCCGATGCCCGGCATATTCGATCGCATCAACCAAGGCACACACCATTGCTCCGCGTTGGATGATCGTCTCGGGTGTGATCGCAGCTGAGAACGACACCGAGCATACCAGCTTGAACAAGCGTCCCGGATAGTTCCGTTGCTCATACTCCCTTGTGATGAAGCACTCCGGGTCATTAGCCAGATAGCTGCCCACATCAACATAATGACCCGCCATTGAGTACACCTGCCGGGGCCTAAGCACTTGCTGCGTTATGACTGGTGCGATCTGCGCACGATAGCGTTCGATTCTCTCCAACCCTTCACGCCAGCCGCTTATCGCCATCGCCTTGGCTTCCGGCCAAGTACGAACACCAGCCCAATCCGAATCATCATTCTGCCGTGATGCCTTGTTCCGAGCATCGCTGTCCTTCATGGCATATCGCCAGAAGTCGCTCAAATCATCAAACTGAAGTTCCCGGTTGACCACCATTTCAGTGGCGGATTTGAACAAGGACATCTCCAACCTTTACATCCTTCTGCTTACTGACCTCGATCACCACTCCTGCCCGACCAGCAACCACATCGACAGTACTACGGTTGTAATAGTCGTGTCGATTCTTGTTAAGGGTCCCTATAACATCATCCTTCTTCACTTGCTCTCCAATCTCCACGCTCGGAGTGAAGTAACCAGCCTCCTTTGTTTTCAATGCATAGATGGGCTTCAGGCCCTCGATAATCTTATTCCTTGTCGCTTCGTCCAATCCCTTCCAGAGGATGATAGCCTCAACTTCTTCCTTCGGTAGGCCGGCCGACAAAAGCTTCGAGCCGAAGATCGAAGCGCGTGGACTAACTACATGTCTGATCTTGTTGTCCTCAACGAAACGACGGACTTTCTGGACGTGCGAGCTCCATTCTTCATTGCCAGCTAAAGCGGTCTCAAGCTTCTCATCGTACTTCCAATCCATGAATACGAAGCGATCAAGTGAGGCAGCGTCCAACTGATTGCGACCGACGTATTGTCTATCCGCGCCTTGACCGTAGGTGTTCGCCGCAGCGATGCAGAAGAACTTCTCATGCCGCTCAACACGCTTGTCCGGGAAGTCCATGTAATCATTCGCCAGGGCTGCATTGAAAGCAAGAACCGCCTGAGGGTAGCTCGCATCAATCTCATCGAACAGGAACAGTCCGCCTTGTTCGAATGCCTTGCGGAACTCCGTTGAGACAATCCGACCCTGAGCGTCAATGAAACCTGTCAGCTTGAACTCACTTGCAACGGCTCCTGTGAAGTGGAAGGGGATATCAAGGGCCTTTGCGCACTGAATGGCCGCATGGGTCTTCCCGGATCCGGCGGGACCGACCAAGTACACATTCAGGCCAGTGGACAGAATGTTGATCAGCGTTGGCAGCTGGGAATGCTGAATTCCGAGGTCCGTTGTCTTCCCCTCATGCAACTTCACCACCAGGTCCAATGGCCTCCTGACCTTCAGGTCGGAGATCTCCTTGTTGATCTTCTTCAACTCATCGGAGACGTTGACCTGGTCCTTTCCGAGCCTGTCCTTGACGCCTTTGATCTCATCCGAGAGAGAGCCGTGCGCATCCTCCCAGCCTGAGTCGTCAACGTCTACTTCACATGTTTGAACGATGTGGTAGATGACATCCTCCAACGGCTTCTTGGTAAGGTTATCTGGTAGCTCGACTTTTTTCGGTTTGCGGATACTGCCTTTGCTCATGGTGCTTCTTGACTGGTGGTGTTATCCAAAAGTATTCGCAGGCTACCACAAGATCATTGGTGACAGCAGGTTACCCTTATGCGTTGTCCGCGTGAGCGATTGCAGCGGAAAGCCCGCAAGCGAGGAGGAACGACGAGTGCGGACTTGCAGCGGAAAGCGCAACCCCGGCCGCATTTGGGACGGGGGCACGCCCACATAACCAACAACCTGCTCGCTCATGCCTATCGTCATGTTCAACGGTCGACCCCGCGGGTCGACGCTACGGGTGCTTCGATCGGGCGTGGTGCGTGCCGCTTGGCTTCTGCTGCTAATGCCGCAATATGCTCCGGCGTCGTCCCGCAACACCCACCCACCACGTTCACCCAGCCGTTGGCCATGAACTCGCCCACGAGGCGTGCGGTGACCTCGGGCGTTTCGCGGTACTCGCCCATTTGGTCGGGCAGGCCGGCGTTGGGGTAGATGCTCACGCGGCAGGGGCTCTGCTCGGCGATCACCTCCAGGTAGGGCCGCATCTGGGCCGCGCCCAGCGCGCAGTTGAGGCCCATGCTGAAGAGCGGCACATGCTGCATGCTGATGAGGAAGGCTTCGATGGTCTGGCCGCTGAGGGTGCGCCCGCTGGCATCGGTGATGGTGACGCTGCACATGAGCGGCACGCGCGTGTTGCGCGCTTCGAACACCTCGTCGATGGCGAAGAATGCGGCCTTGGCGTTGAGCGTGTCGAAGATGGTCTCCACCAACAGGATGTCGGCGCCGGCATCGAGCAGGGCTTCCACTTGCTCCTTGTAGGCGGCCACGAGCTGATCGAAGGCGACGGCGCGGAATCCGGGGTCGTTCACATCGGGACTGAGTGACGCGGTCTTGTTCATGGGCCCGATGGCGCCGGCCACAAAGCGCGGCTTGCTCGGGTCCATGGCGGTGTACTTGTCGCAGGCCTCCCTGGCCAGCCGTGCCGAGGCGAGGTTCATCTCACGCGCCAGGTGGCTGCACTCGTGCTCGGCCTGTGCGATGCTGGTGGCGGAGAAGGTGTTCGTCTCTACGATGTCGGCGCCGGCCGCGAGGTATTGCTCGTGGATGGTGCGGATGGCATCTGGCCGCGAGAGCGAGAGCAGTTCGTTGTTGCCCTTGAGCAGGATCTTGTGGTCTTCCATGCCTTTCGGATGGAAGTCCTCCTCGGTGAGGCCGAGCTTCTGGATCATGGTGCCCATGGCCCCGTCGAGGACGAGGATGCGTTGGGCGGAGATGCGTTCGAGGTCTGTCATCGGTTCATAGATGTCGGTGCTTTCCGGTCGCTCATCGCGGAAAAGGAGGTAAGGGAGGCGAAGGAGGTGATGGAGGGCGCGCTCCTCCCTTACCTCCTTCACCTCCCTCCCTCCCAGAAACGCAAAAGCCCCACCCGATGCACTGGATGAGGCCCGCGGCTTTCGCCTGGTTTCCTGATCGCAGCTCATCTGGACCCGCAACGCGCGGGATGGAGTTGGCACCGGGCCGCGATCGCTCGCGGGGGTTGCCAAGGCTTCAAAGGGCCATGTCCCTCAGCCTTTCTGGATAAGCGTCCCGGTTCAGGGACCGGGATGACGGAAAGAACGCGGGGCGAATGTAGCAGTGCCCCGCACGAAAAGGCGAAGCCCTCAGTAGTAAGGCGAGATGAGCAGGTAGACCACTACCCCGCTGATGCTCACGTAGAGCCAAACGGGCCAAGTGAGTCGCGCCATGCGGCGATGCTCCGGATAACGCCCTTTGAGCGCACGGTAGACCGTGAAGAGGATGAAGGGCAAGGAACCCGCTGCCAGCAGGATGTGCGTGGCGAGGATGATGTAGTAGAGCAGCTTGATGGTGCCCGTGCCGCCGAAGGGCGTATCGCCCGCGAAGAGGTGATGCAGGATGTAGGACACGAGGAAGAGCACGGAGAGCGCCATGGCGGCGAGCATCACGCTGCGGTGCGTGGTCCAACGACCTGCGCGCGCAGTGAAGAGGCCCGCGATGAGCAAAACGCTGACCATGGAATTGATCACCGCATTGATACGCGCGAACACATGCACATCGAATCCGTCGGGCGCTGGCGCTTGCACGCGGTTCAGCACCACAACGGCTAGGAAAACGATGGCCGAGAAGATCCAGATGATGCGCTTGGCCTTCGCATCGGCCATGGTGAGCGCGGGTTTCGGGAAAGGCTGGCGCATAACCCTTGTCAGAGCCTTATTGACGTTTGCGCTCGGCGCGCACGGCTTCGGCGCGCTTCACCTTCTCTTCCTTCAGCAGCATCTTGATGTCGTTGGCGCAATCCATCATGCCCTTCATGGTGGTGCCATCATACATACCGCGGATATGACGGTCCTTATCAACCAATACGAAGGTCTCGGAGTGCAGGAAGCCACCCGGCGCCATCACATCCTCGCGCGCCGCCACATGGTAGCCTTCGCTACCTTGCAGATAGATGGCCTCTTTGTCGCCAGTGAGGAATTTCCAGCGCGCGGTATCGGCCTGTAGCATGCGTGCATGATCATTGAGCAGGTCTGGCGTGTCGTGCTCTGGGTCAACGGTATGGCTGAGGAAGACCACATCATCGAAGGCCGGGTCGTCGAGCTTGAGTTGCAGCTGCTGCATCTGCCCGTTCATCTTGGGACAAATGGTGCTGCAGCGGATGAAGAAGAAATTGGCTACGACGATCTTGCCCGCGACGTTCTTGTGGGTGAAGGGCATACCGTACTGGTCGGTGAAGCTGAATGGCGGCACCTGATGGTAGATGGTGTCGATCACCACCGCGCCATCACGCTCAATGGCCACCACTTCCTTGGGGCCGTAGTAAGGCAGGAAATTGAACTTGTGGTTGGCCAGGCCCAGCCACGGCGAGAAGAACACGAACAAACCGAGCACGAAAACGGTGATGCCGCCGAGAATGAGGAATTTCTTACGTCGGCCGGCAGGTGTCACCCGCATCAGAGGTAGGTCTCCCAGAGGTAATTGACGTACTGCGACTCCCAGATCGCGATCCAGAGGAGGTACAGGATGAAAAGCGCGTAGGGGAGCAGGATGATCGCGCGGATGTTGCGGCGCTCTTCGCCCAGGTGCATGAAGGACATGACGATGTAGGCGGCCTTCACCAGGGTAAGCACCACGAAGGTCCACTTCACCATCTGCCAGCTGCCCGGCATCCATTCCTTCCAATAGGCGCCCAAGGCCACTTCAACCGTGGTGACCAAAGCGAGCAAGCCAGTGACCAGCCAGATCTTCCGGCGAATCTTCTTGCCGTCCTCTTCGCTGTGATGCGCGTCGAGGCTGTATTCGATGATGTCGTCGCGTTCCATGTAGCCGAAGGTTAGGATCAGAGCAGGTAGAAGAAGGTGAACACGAACACCCACACCAAGTCAACGAAGTGCCAGTAGAGACCGGCCTTCTCCACCATCTCGTAGTGACCGCGGCGGTGGAAGACCCCCTGCAGCACCATGATGAGCACGATGAGGTTGATGATCACGCCGCTGAACACGTGGAAACCGTGGAAGCCGGTGATGAAGTAGAAGAAGTTGGAGTACTGCTGCGGGCCGTACTCGTTGTACTCGATGCCGTGCGAACTCCAAGGGAAGGGCGCACCGGCCATGTACACCACCTTGTTCTTCCACAGTTGCTGGGCGGCGTCTCCGGTTACAGGAGCCACCTCGGCACCGCCGGGAAGCGTATCGGGAAGCAGGTAATGTCCCGGGAGGGCCTTCACCAAATGGAAGCTCTCATGCGATGCCGGATCGTGCGTATCGTGAGCGTCGTTGTGTACCCAGTACTTATCGCCACTCTCCATGGTGATGTAGCCGCCGCTGCCGTGGTTGAAGTGCATCCACTCCCACGCTTGGCTGCCCACGAAGAAGGCGCCGCCGATCACCGTGGCGAAGAGCCACTTGATTACGCCGCTCTTATCCATGCGATGACCGGCCTCCACCGCCAGCACCATGGTCACGGAGCTGAAGATGAGGATGGCCGTCATCAAGGCCACGTAGATCAGGGGGTAGCTGCCATGCAGCCAAGGCAGCGCTCGGAACACCTCCTCGCCGATGGGCCATGCCTCGGTGGTGCTGTGGCGCACGAAGCCGTATGCCACCAGCAAGCCGCTGAAGGTGAGGGCGTCGGACACCAAGAAGAACCACATCATCATCTTCCCGTAGCTGATGCTGAACGGGGAGCGTCCGCCGCCCCATAGGACGTCGTTGCTCAGTGCTTTTGTCGCGTCTCCTGCCATGACCTGGTTATGCGGCGGCAATGTTAGTGAACGTACTTCAGGAACAAAAAGAGGAATACCCACAGGCCACCGAGGAAATGCCAATAAACCGCTCCGGCCCACAGGCCAACGTGCTCCTGAGCGGTGTATCGGCCCTTCAGGGCCATGAAAGCCATGATCAGCAGGCTGAGCAGCCCGAAGGCCACGTGCCCCGCATGGGCTAGGGTAAGTATGTAGAAGTAGGGCCCGGTGCGGTCCTTCTGCTCGGCGATCTCCGCATCGAGGGCGTACTGGCGAGCGGCATCGTCAGCGGCATACCAATGGCCATCGGCCGGCACCAAGGGTTGCCCATCCTTGCTCACGGTGAAGTCCACGCCGTATTCGCCGCCAATGCCCAGCAGCTTGTTCGGGCTGATGGTGATCCCCAATTCCACTAAGCGCGACCAGCCCTTTGCCTGCGATGCGGTGAATGCCACGCCCAAGCCGAGCGTTGCCAAAATCAAGGGGAGCGCCAATTGCGTTCGGCCCTTGTTCACGCTACCGAGCGCCAGATGCAATGTGGCACTGCCCGCCAGCACGAAGGCCGTGCTCCAATAGAACGGCATCGGCATGGTGATGCGGGTCCAATACCCACCGCTCATGCTCACGATGTAGGCGCTGGTGAGGCCAGCGAAGAACATCACGATGGCGAAGCACAGCAGCCAGGTGAGCGTGCGGCGGGCACGGGCGGCGCGGTTGCGCTCCTCATCGGCGGTGAAGGGAGCGTCGCTCATAGCCGGTCGAGCACGTAGGCTACCTGCACCACGGGCAAGTAGAGGAAACTGGCGAACATCAAGCGTTTGGCATCGGCGCGGTCATGCGACCGGAAGAGGCGCCAAGCTGGCCAGAGCATCACAAGGCCCATGGCCACCGAGACCCATGCCGCCCAAGGGCCAACGAAACCGAAGGCCCACGGAAGCAGACCCACTGGAATCACGAACAAGGTGTAGAGCAGGATGAGGAAGGCACTGCGGGCATCGGTGCCGCCGCGCGATGGCAGCAAACGGAAGCCCCCACGGGCGTAGTCCTCATCGAGCACCCAAGCGATGGCCCAGAAGTGCGGGAACTGCCACATGAACTGCATCGCGAAGAGCAAGCCGGGACCGAGGCCGAATTGCCCGGTGGCCGCCACATAGCCCAGCATCGGCGGGAAGGCGCCGGGGAAGGCTCCCACGAATACCGCCCACGGCGAATGCTTCTTCAGCGGCGTGTACAAGGCCGCATACATGAAGAGCGAGATGAAGCCTAGGATGCCCGTGAGCGGCCCGAATGCCAGCCACAGGATGAGGATGCCCGAGCTTCCTGCAACGAATGCCGCTGCAAGGGCCTCGGCTGCGGAAAGGGTGCCCTTCACCAACGGCCGCTCTGCGGTACGCATCATCCGGGAATCCTCGCCGACCTCAACGACTTGGTTCAAGGCGTTGCTCGCACCGGTGAGCAAGGTGCCGCCCAAGACGAGCAACAGCAATTCGGCCATGCTGAAGGCCCCGGGCGCCACGCCCATCAGGTAGCCGAGCACAGCGCTCACCACCACCAAAGCCGCCAAGCGCAGCTTGAAGAGAACCATCACTTCGCGCAGCCAAAGGGCCATGCTGCGAGTGCCAACGTATGCTTGGGGCTTGCTCAACGGCTGCGAAAGTACCCCGCTGCAGCCAACCGGCCATACGCTCTTCGCTCTGCGTTTCCAGGAACGCATTTCGCCTGAAGCGAGGCGCCTACCTTCCCCCCATGTCCGATGCCAGCGCCCGTGCCGCGCAAATCAAAGCGGAGGCCCATCGGCTGGGCTTTCTCGCATGCGGCATAGCGGCTGCGGGTTTCTTAGAAGAGGAAGCGCCCCGGCTTGAGCGGTGGCTGAGCGAAGGCAAGCATGGCCAAATGGCCTACATGGCCAATCACTTCGACCTGCGCCTCGATCCGCGGAAACTGATGCCGGGGGCCAAGAGCGTGATCAGCTTGGCCTTCAACTACCACGCACCACGGCAGCAGCAGGACCCCGAAGCGCCCAAGCTGAGCACTTACGCCTATGGCCGCGACTACCATAAGGTGGTGAGGAAGCGCCTGAAGCCGCTCATGACCTTCATCGCCGAGCATTTCGGAGACGTGGAACTGCGCGCTTTCGTTGATAGCGCACCGGTGCTGGAGAAGGCTTGGGCCGAGCGCGCGGGCATCGGATGGCGCGGCAAGCACACCAACGTGATCCGCCAAGGTGCGGGCTCCTACTTCTTCCTCTGCGAGCTGATCACCGACCTGGAACTCGCGCCCGACGCGCCTGCCACTGACCATTGCGGCACCTGTCGCCGTTGTATCGACGCCTGTCCAACCGAGGCCATCACCCCTTATGGCGTGGACGGCAGCCGCTGCATCAGCTACCTCACCATCGAGCTGAAGGATGCGATTCCGTCCGAATTCGCGGATAAGCTCAATGGCTGGGCCTTCGGCTGCGATATCTGCCAAGAGGTGTGCCCATGGAATCGATTCTCCACCCCGCACACCGAGGTTGAATTCACGCCGAAGCAGGAGCTGATGGCGCTCACCGCCGACGAATGGCACGGCATGGACGAAGTGCTATTCGACCGGCTGTTCGCGGGAAGCGCCGTGAAACGGGCCAAATTCACCGGACTGAAACGCTCGCTCCGGTTCTTGCGGAAAGGCTCGTGAATGCCTCTTTCCCGGCGGGATGCCTGTTGGGCCTTCAGCTCCGCATCGTGCTGCGGAACACCTCTACGATCACATCCTTATAGATGTGCCCGAAGGTGGCCAAGCACCAAGCCTTCAGGACCAATTGGTCGCTTTGGCCTACCCATTTGCGGGCTTTGATCAACTCTTTCTTGAACAGGCGCGGGTCGAAGCTGACCTTTTGGAGCACCTGCTTGCTGAACTCCATCATCTTCCTTCCTTGGTCCATCATCACTGATCGGGTTTAGCGAAGTTCCCTGCTGGAAAAGCAGGGCTGAAGGTACTGCCTGAGGTTCTGGTTTGATGCCGCTGGATGGGCCGTTTTTCCACAAGCGGTCAAGGCACCGAGATGGGGAACGGTTGATAACCTGGATCCTTGCCCCGGGAAGGCGCCAGATCCTGTTAAGGCTGGAACTCGCGGATGGCCGCCTGCATCACCTCGCTGTTCGAGGTCTTGTACATGTAGGAGACCAGCTCGCAATTGGCGGCGTTCCAAGCCGGATCCATGCTCACGCCGGTGTAGGTGAAGGTGAGCGTATCGCCTTGGTTGGCGCCAGCGGCAATGGCCACTTGTCCCCATGCGCCGTCCAGCGTCTTGCGGAACACATGGCGGTGATTGTAGTTAGGCACATCGGGGGGCGTAGCCTGCGAATTGTATTGCCAATCGACGACGTTATCCTCCAAGAGATAGGTCGTGAGCTTGAACTCGCCGGTAACGGCCTCGAGCACCGCCACCTTCACCGTTGCGGTAACCGTGTTGGCCCCCGCATTGTGCTGCAGGTCACTCACCCATACATCGAAGAGCGCATCCTCATTCACGATCTCCTCGATCGCACTGCCCCAACTGGCGCTGCTGAGCACCGTGCTGCTGTTGTAGGGCTTACGGCTCACCATGCCCGAGGGCAGGAAGGTGACAGCGTAGTTGGTCGCGTAGGTCTGCCCCTCCGGTGTGCGGAAGTCGGTGGCGTAGCTGCCATCCGCATTGCTCTGCGTTGCGATGAAGCTGGAATTGAAGTTCGCAGCGGCATGCAGGCTCACGATGATGAGCTCGTCGCCGTAGAGGTTCTTGAGCTGCGCCGCTACGGCATGCGCGGCCGGGCAGTTGTTGCAATGGTGCCCGGTGAACTCCTCTAGCAGTGCGCGGCGCTTCACGGTTTCGCCGCCGCCGCCATTGTTATCGCGGCGCTCAATGGGGTTCTCCACTTTGTCGCAGCTCGCTACCAGAAGGCCGATAGCGGCGAATAGGAACAGCGTGCGCATGACTCAGAAGGTGCTTGTGATGGACAAGGTAAGGCCGTTGGCGGCGGGTACTTGGCGGCACACCCCGCCCACGCAGAAGATGCCGGCCCGCTGCCTGCCGTAATTCACCTGGAACCGGTTGCCGCCATGGATGTAGCCCACCGAGCCGATCGGGTAGTGCAATTGCTCTTGGCCCTCGGCTTCGAGCTGGGCATTGCCCACATAGTTGTACTGGTCCATGGCGGCAATGAACCAATGCGGGCTGAAGGTTAGCTCCGCCAATGCGGTGGCCCAATTGCCTTGATCCTGCTTCGTGCTCAGATGCTGGAGCTCGAAACGCAACGAGGTTCGCTCGCTGAATTTGTGCAGGCCCTCGACGATGATGATGTCAGAGTACACCACCGGTTTGCCCGGCTTGCCTTGGATCACATCAATGTCGTAGGCCAGGTTCAAGTAGGTGATGGCCAGTTCCCAGGAGTCCGAGATCTTCTTGCGCAGCTCGATGTTGATATCCTGGAAGTACTTCCTCTCGCTGGCGCCGAAGATCCGGCTGGTGTAGCCCAAACGCCGCGTGGTGTCATCGGCAGCGCCCAGGCGGGTGGTGTCGAGCGCGTAGGCCACACTGGCATTCACGGCGAGCTTGGTGCCGTACTTGCCTCCCAAAGTACTGCCCTTCTTGAACTTGTAGAACACCTCGCCTTGCGCAGCCACTTCGCCATTGGGCTGCGTGGCATAAGGATAGAGCGTTGCGGGCAGGTTGTAGGTGTGCTGTTTGGCCCGCGGCGGCAGGAAGTTGATGTTGAGGTCGAATGGTGTCGGCGCCGCCCGATCGCTCTGGAAGAACATGTTGTCGAAGCTATGCGCGCCTACGGATGCGCCGAAGCCCTTGGTCGAGTAAGTCGCATTGAGCAAGAGCGCCTCGCCCGGCTTGTACACGAAGTCGTTCTTGCCGTTGGGGTCGTTGATCTTGTAGGCATACTCAACATAGAGGTCCCAGCGCGGCGAGGTGAAATTCACCCGCACTGCGCCAGCGGCCACGTTCTCGGGCAGCACGAGCAAGGGGTCGCGATCCTCTTGGTACTTGCTTACGAAGCTGCCTCCGATGATGAGGTTGCCCGCACTGGTCCAAGCGCTGTCGAGCAATTCAGCGAGGTTCACTTCGGCATCGGCGCCGCGCACCAATCCTGCGCCCTTCACTTGACCATTATTGAATGCGAAGCGCTGACGCCCCGCCACGGCCTTGAGGTAAACGCCGCGATAAGGCTTGTATTTCAAGCGTACGCCGTCCATGGCATTGTCAACGCCCAAGTAGCGCTCTTCGTAGGCCCTGAAGACAAGGCCCTGTCCGAACTGCTCGAAGAAATTGCCCGCGGTGACCTCCAGATCGCTGAGCTTGTACTTGGCGTACCGATACCCGATGCCTGAGCCGCTGTAGGGTTGCCCCGCAGGATAGCCCGCCAGTGCAGGCTCGTAGCTCTCCAGTCGCGTGCCCGCCTCGAAGGCGCCGCTGGTGAAGATCAGATTCATCCATGCGTTGTAGGCCAAGCGCTCCTTGGGCAGGATGGCGCCGATGGCCTCGTCGGCATTGTAGTACTGCGCGTCGGTGCTGAAGTTGCCGTGCAACTGCCCGCCGGACTGTTGCGATTGCTCTTGGCCCATAGCCGCCGTGGCAACTAGCAGGCAAGCAGCGGCCAGCAGGCCGATGCGTGGTTCGCTCAAATGCATGTTTTTCATCCCGCACTGCGGGTGGCCGAAGGTCACTTCTTTCCGGTTAGCTCCTGCACCTTGCGGAAGAGCTCGTTCTCATCGCCCGGCTCGTAGTTGTTGTGCTGCCAAACGATCTCGCCAGCGCCGTTGAGGAGGAAGGTGTGCGGCACATTGTTCACGTTCAGCGCGCGCTTGAGGTCGCCGTTGGGGTCCAAGTAGATCTCGTAGTCCCAGTCCTGGCCGCTCACATAAGGCTTCACACGGGCGCTGGTGCGGGCATCGTCGATGCTCACAGCAATCAGCTTCACGCCGGTCTTCTTCTGCCAGTCGTCGTATTTGTCGGCGATGGCGCTGAGCTCCTTCTTGCACGGAGCGCACCAGGTGGCCCAGAAGTTCAGGATGATCGGCTTTCCATCGTTGCTGAAGGAGCGCGTGTCCACCTTCTTGCCTTCGAGGTTCTGCACCTGCACGCTGGGCAGGGTCGATTGGGAGAAGGCGGTGCTGGCGATGGCCAGTGCGGCCAAGAGTGAAGAGAATCGCATCAGGGTTGGGGTTAATGGCCAAGCGAAAGGCCAGCGGCGCAACGCAATCTTCGCGCCGTGCCGCTGGCCTTCGCGTGCTTAGTTCATCAGTGGCTCACGGTCACCTTGCGCGTGGCGGTGAGGCCATCGGCGGTCACTTGCACCAAGTAGCTGCCATTGGCCAGAGCACTCAGGTCGAGGTTGTGGCGCTGCTCGCCGCTTCCGAAGCCGCGGGTGCTGCTCATCACTTGCTCACCCACGAGGTTGAGCACGGTGAAGCTCACATTCGTTGCGCTGGGCAGGTCGAAGCTCAGGCTCATCTGGCCATCGGTGGGGTTGGGGAAGAGGGTGAGGTGGCGGTCGAGGGCGTTCACTTCATCGATGCCCACGGAGAGCTGTGATACGAAAGCAGCCTGCAGCACCTCCTTGGTGGTGTTGTTCTGCACGAAGGCCACCACTTTCACGTTAGCAATGGAGCCCCAGAGGTTGTAGTTGCCCTGTGCCACACCACCTTGGGTGAAGTTGAAGCTCTGATTGAAGGTCTGCGCCACACCGTCCTGCAGGGTAGTGAGCGTGATGCCGCTACCATTGGGGAACATCTTGCGCTGAGCGTGCTTGAACTGGGTCTGCGAGGTGGTGCCTTGGTAAGCGTAGCTCTCTACAGCTGCGATGTGCAGCTTGTAGCTGCCGGGGAATGCGGCATGCGGCGTCACCGAGCCAGAGACCGTGAGTGTATTGCCAGCATAGGTAGCGTTGAGGTTGATGGTGCAGAAGGCAGGTAGTGCGGCTTCGGCATTGAGGTTGGCTGCGTTGTTGGTGTAGGCGTTCGATGGGTCGCGGCCATTGAGGAACACGTCGGGGATGCCGCTCACGCCGTAGTAGGTCCGGCGGGTCACGCCATCTGGGTTGTAGCTGGGGTCGGTTCCGGGGCTGGGCCAGTTCATCTGGTACTTCACCGCAGCGATGTTCGAGCCGGCGCCGTTCGCATTCACCGAAGTGAGCAGCGGGTCAAATGTGTTGTTGTAGCTGGCGCAAGGTGCGCAGGTGCTGCTGGTGAACTCCTCGATGAGCACCACGCGCTGCACGCTCTGCGAGGCCACATTCACGTTCACGCTGATCATATCATTCAGCAGGTTGCCATCGGTGCTGCCATTGGGGGCGCTCGCCCAAACGTTGATCACATGGCTTCCCGTGGTAGCGTTCCAAGGTGTAGGATGCGTGAAATTGTAGCTGGCTCCAACCGCCACGTTGGCCGTGATAGGCGCTGAAACCGTGGCACCGCCATCGACCGTGTAGTTGAGCGTGAAGCCCGTGATGGCCGTGGTGCCGAAGTTTCGCAATGAGCCAGTGATGCTCTGGTTGCCCTGCGCAACAACAGCGGGTAGGCCCACTGTCAACGCGCCCAGATCCAGTGCGCTCTGCGGGCCGGTGACGAAGTAGGCGATGTCCTGCGAAGTCGTGAATGCGTAATTGCTGGCGTGGGTGGTTGCACCTCCGTTCGAAGTGACCGTGTAGAAGCCAGCGCCGTAGGCCGTGCTGTAGATGCCGTCACCGTAAGCATCGTTAATTGTAAACACGATGATAGGGCCATCGGGCACGCAAGCGAGCACCGGTGGGCGGTCGGTGGTGCCCGGAGCTCCCAAGTTGGTCCATGGACCGCCGGATGCATAAACCGGCGTGCCACCGAGACCGGTCAAGGTCCATGTGGTCTCCGATGCCCACTGGTCCGTGGTGATGTTCACCGATACCTGGGTCTCACCAGTGGGACACTGAGCTTGCGCGCCCACGAAAGCGCCAAGTGCAGCTGCAAGCACAGCAAAGCGTAAGGACTTCTTCATCTGTTTCGTTGTTTTGGTTCTTGAAGGGGCCGCCTCTACTGCGGGTGCAGGGAACAGCGGGGAGGCCAAACGTAGCCGAGCAAGGCTCACGTCCAACAGCATCGATGAAAAGCTAGTTGGGATCCTAACGAACCGGTGAGCGCAAGCTCCATCTGCTCCCTAGTGCAGCTGTTACCGATACATTTGACCACGAACTAAGAACACGACTCCTCCGTCATCACCGCTCAGCACATGATTGCACGATACGCCCTTCTTCCGCTCGCAGCTTTTGCCCTGAGCGCGCACGCACAACTTCTCAACGTCACGAATGGCCAAGGCCAGGTGGTGAATGGCCAGATGGTGACTCTGCCGGGGCAGGCCGATGCATCCCTTCTCACCGCGAGCCTTTACGCGACGAGCAATGCCAGCGCCGCTGTGAACGTGAATGTGAAGCGCTACGAGTTGAATGTGCAAACTGGAACCGAGAACTACTTCTGCTGGGGCGTTTGCTACGACGCGCTACCAGCGGGCACGCTGCCGTTCTGGGGTGCGGGCCAAGAGGCCGTGCTGCCCATGTCACCGGGCGTCACCCTCGACAACTTCCATGCTTACCATGTTCCGCTGGGTCATGCCGGCATCAGCACCTACCGGTATGTCTGGTACAATACCGCTTCGCCAACCGATACGGTTTATGTGGACATCCGCTTCGATGTAGCCGCCGTGGGCATTGAGGAGATTGTACAGCGTCCCGCGCGCATCGATGCCGCGCCTAACCCGGCCATTGGGCAGGATGTTCAACTCGACCTGAGCCTTGACCGTGCCGGGCTGGCCACGCAGGTCATCATTCACGATATGCTCGGCGCCACCGTTAAGCGCTACACTGTGACCAGCCAGCAATCGCGCTGGGTGCTGCCCACCACCGAGTGGACGCCGGGCGTCTATTTCGTGAGCTTGGAGCGCAACGGTGCATTGCTCGCTACCAAACGGGTGGTGGTAGCACGTTAGGCTTCGCTCAACCACTCCTCTACCATCGACGGCACACCCGCTGAGGCTGTGGCTTGCACAAAACGCAAGCCCGGTCTTTCCACAGCGACCGGCTTGGGGTCAACCAATACCTTGGGCGATGTGCGGGGCGCATAATGCACCAAGCCCGCAGCGGGATAGACATTGAGCGAGGTTCCTACCACCAGCACCCGATGCGCCTGAGCCATCATCTCGGCGGCAATAGGCAGTAAAGGGACCTCTTCCCCGAACCACACGATGTGCGGACGAAGTTGGGATCCCAGCGCGCACCGGTCGCCCATACGAAGTGATGGACCGGTTATGGGCGTGATGAGGGTGGGGTCAACCGTGCTGCGCGCTTTCAGGATCTCGCCGTGCAGGTGCAGCACATTCCGGCTGCCGGCCCGCTCATGCAGATCGTCGATATTCTGTGTGACTACTTGCACTTGGAAGCGCTGCTGAAGCCGTGCGATGGCCTCATGGGCGGCGTTGGGTCTTGCTTCAAGCACCTGCGCCCGGCGCTCATCATAGAAGCGGAGCACCAAAGAAGGGTTGCGGCGCCAAGCCTCTGGAGTGGCCACGTCCTCTACCCGGTACTGCTCCCAAAGGCCGTCGCTGTCGCGGAAGGTGCGCAGCCCGCTCTCGGCGCTCACCCCGGCTCCGGTAAAGACCACAACGCGCTCTTGGGCCATGCCACAAGAATACCCTAGAAACTGCGTGGTGCCCAATTCCGGTCCGTCCACCTATTTTCGGGCCCTTCATTCCGGCCCCCTTCCGGAGAACCACCCGCCGATCGATTCCATTCTACCCCCTTTGTAGGATCCCATACTTGACCGAAGGGACAGGATGATCGACAGCCTGAACGGAGAACTATTGGACCGCGGAACAGACCATGTGGTGGTTGATTGCCATGGCGTGGGCTACATGGTGCATGTGGCCTCATCGTCCATGCCCCAATTGCCAACGCGCGGCCCATGCCGGTTGTTCATCCACTACAGCGTGAGCGTTGATGTGCGCAGCGGCCAGAGCGAGCACCGCTTGTTCGGCTTCCGCACCACCGATGAGCGAGAACTCTTCCGCAAGTTGATCGATGTTCAAGGCGTGAGCGCTACGCTGGCCATGGCCATCATGAGCGCGCGCAGCGCTGATGATGTGCGCGGTGCCATCATCATGGGCGATGAGAGTGCGCTGAAGGGTATCAAGGGCATTGGGCCGAAGCTGGCGCAGCGGATCATTGGCGAGCTGCAAGGCAAGCTGGGACTGGCTTCATCGGCGATGCCAGCAGGCGTGCCCATGAGCGTGGGCAATACGCTGCGGAGCGAGGCGTTATCGGCGCTGGTCTCGCTCGGCTTGGACCGTGCGAAGGCCGAACGAGCCCTGCAAGGCGTGCTGAGCGAGCGCGGATCGGAGCCTCCGCCATTGGAAGAATTGATCAAGCTGACATTGAAGAACCTGTGAGCCGGGCCGTGCATTCCTTCCTTTCAACTTCATCTGCGACTGCCTCCGTGCTGCGGAGTGCGTGCGTTGTTTTGCTGCTCTTGTTCGCGGCAAGCGCTTCGGCCTTCGGAAAGGGCTATGTGGTGCTGCAAGTGGACACCCCGGAAGTCGATCTGGTGTACCCCATCACCGACCCCAATGCGCCCGGTGCCGGCAGCACGGGACTGGTGAATCTGGGCGACCCCGAGAACATCCAGAACGATGTAATCTATGATCCGGTCACGGGGCAGTACATCGTGAACAGCAGCGTGGGCGGCAGCTTCGACTACCGGCCGCCCATGAGCATGAGCTTGGAGGAATACCTCAACTACGACATGGAGCAATCGCTCCAGACCTTCTGGCTCGATAAAGTGGAGCAGGAGAGCGAGAGCGCGCAGAAGCGGATGATCCCGGCGCTCAAGGTGCAGGGCAAGGTCTTCGACCGGATCTTCGGGGGCAACACCATCGACATCAAGCCGCGCGGCTCGGCAGAGATCATCTTCGGCCTGAACGTGAGCCGCACGGACAACCCGCGGATCCCGATTCAGCAACGGCGCATCACCACCTTCAACTTCGACCAGCGCATCCAGCTCAACCTGGTGGGCAACATCGGCGAGAAGCTGAAGATCACCACCAATTACAACACGCAGGCAACCTTCGATTTCGAGAACCAGGTGAAGCTCGACTACACCGGGTACGAGGATGAGATCATTCAGAAGATCGAGGCCGGCAACGTGAGCCTGCCCTTGCGCGGCACCTTGATCCAGGGCAGCCAGAGCCTTTTCGGGATCAAGACCGAATTGAAATTCGGCCGACTCACTGCCACGGGCATCTTCAGCCAAGAGAAAGGCCAGCGACGCAACGTGCAGACCCAAGGTGGCGCGCAGACCACCAACTTCGACATCAAGGCCGACGAGTACGAAGCCAACAAGCACTACTTCCTGAGCTACGCCTTCCGCGAGCAATACGAAAATGCGCTGCGCACCCTGCCCACCGTGAACAGCGGTGTGATGATCACGCGCGTTGAGGTTTGGGTAACCAACTTGAGGCAGGATTTCAATCAGAACCGCAACGTGGTGGCCTTCACCGACCTGGGCGAAGATGCCAGCCAGGCCAGTCGCGATGCGGGCCGCGTGAGCCTTGACATGCCGCCGGGACTGCTGATCGACAACCCCGGCACCGATGCCGACAACGCCGCCAACAGCCTTTACGCCGCCGTGAGCAGCAATGCGGGCATCCGCAGCTTCGTGAATTCCAGTGGAGCGTTGCAAGCACTGGGCCTGCTGCCCGCTCGCCATTTCGAGAAACTCGAGAGCGCGCGCCTGCTCAACATGAATGAGTACACGCTGAACACGCGCCTGGGCTTCATCACGCTGAACCAGCAGCTCAACAACGACGAGGTGCTCGCCGTGGCGTTCCAGTACACCCTCAATGGACAGACCTTCCAAGTGGGCGAGTTCAGCACCGACGGCATCGGCCCGCCCGATGCGCTGATCCTGCGCCTGCTCAAGGCCACCATCACCAACCCGCGCATTCCGCTGTGGGACCTGATGATGAAGAACGTTTACTCGCTGGGCGCCTTTCAGGTGAATCGCGACAACTTCAGGCTCGACGTGGTGTACAACAACCCGGTCACGGGCGTCGATATCAACTACATCCCGCGCGCACCGGTGGATCAGATCCCGCTGATCCAAACCGTGGGCCTCGACCGCTTGGATCCGAACAACGCGCCCAATCCCGACGGCTGGTTCGACTTCATCGACGGTGCAGCCACCAATGGCGGCACCATCAACACGCAGAACGGCCGCATCTTCTTCCCGGTGCTGGAGCCCTTCGGCAGTTTCCTGGACCGGCAGCTCATAGGACCCAATCCCGCCTCGCCGATCCAGCCCGATGCGATACGCCGCACCATCGTTTACCAGCAGCTCTACGACAGCACCAAGATCGCTGCGCAGAACATACCGGAGCTGAACCGCTTCAAGCTGAAGGGCAGTTACCGCAGCGCCAGCAGCGATGTGATCAACCTCAACAGCGTGAACATCCCGCAAGGCAGCGTGGTGGTGACCGCTGGCGGCGTTCGCTTGGTGGAGAACCAGGACTACACCGTTGATTACAACCTGGGCCGCGTGCGCATCCTCAATCAGGGCATCCTGGAGAGCGGCACACCGGTGAACATCGCCTTGGAGAGCAACTCACTGTTCAGCATACAGACGCGGACGCTGGCTGGTGCTCGCTTCGACTACACCATCAACAAGGACTTCGTGATCGGCGGCACCATCATGAACCTGTATGAGCGTCCGCTCACGCAGAAGGTGAACGCCGGCGAAGAGCCCATCGCCAACACCATCGTTGGCCTCGACGCCAACTGGCAGAGTAAATCGCAATGGCTCACCAATGTGGTGGACAAGCTGCCCTTCTACGCCACCAAGCAGGAGAGCAATGTGAACGCCAGCATCGAGGGCGCGTATCTGATCCCAGGCCACAGTCGCGCCATCGGCAATGCGGGCACCAGCTACATCGACGACTTCGAGGGCAGCGTGAGCACGATTGACCTGCGCACGCAGAGCCTATGGTTCCATGCCAGCACGCCACAGGGCATCCCCGACCTTTTCCCCGAGGGCGATTTCGTGAACGACCTGCGCAACGGCTTCCGCCGCGCGCAGCTCAGCTGGTACGTGATCGACCCGCTCTTCTTCCGCAACAACAACCTCACGCCCACGCACATCGCCAACAACGGCGCCATGCGCAGCGACCATCGCATGCGGGAGGTTCTCGAGAACGAGGTGTTCCCCTTCCGCCAGCTCCCCGCCGGCACGCCCAACAACATCCCCGTGCTCGACCTTACCTATTACCCCAACGAGCGCGGGCCTTACAACTATGAGACGGATGGCCAATGGCTGAACCCCAATGGCACCTTCACCACTCCTGAGCGGAATTGGGCCGGGATCATGCGCCGGATCACCACTACCGATTTCGAGAGCAGCAACATCGAGAGCATCCAGTTCTGGCTGATGGACCCCTTCAGCGATGCAGCCATCAACGGCAGCAACGAGGACAGCCAGAATACCACGGGCGGCACGCTCTACCTCGACCTGGGCAACATCAGTGAGGATGTCCTGCGCGATGGCCGCAAGGCCTTCGAGAACGGCTTGCCCAAGGATGCACAGGACGGCTCTGCACCCTTCGATGCCACCCAATGGGGCGTGGTACCGATCACGCAGAACGTGGTGAATGCCTTCGCGCTGCTGGAGAGCAACAGCAACAAGTACCAGGATGTAGGTATGGATGGCCTGCCCTCCAAGACCGATGTGAGCGACGCTCTACAAGGAACCGAACAGCAGTTCTTCAGTGATTACCTGAACAACGTGACCGGCACGGTCACTGACCCGGTAGCGGTGGGCCGAATACAGGCTGACCCCAGCAACGACGACTATCAGTTCTTCCGCGGCACGTCACTCGACAATCAGCAGGCCAGCATCCTGGACCGCTACAAGCGATTCAACAATCCGGAAGGCAACAGCGTCACCGACGAGGACAGCCCGGAGAACTACCCCACCCAGCAAACGGTGATCCCCACCACGGAGGACATCAACCTGGACCAGAACCTGGCCGAGGGCGAGAGCTACTTCCACTACGCCCTGCCGCTGCGCCCGCAGGACATGGTGGTGGGCCGCAACTTCATCACCGACCGCATTGAAGCCGACGCCAGCACGCCTGCCGGCACCAAGCGCGTGTACTGGTACCAGTTCAAGATCCCGGTGCGACAGCCCACGGCGCGCGTCAACGGCATCCAGGATTTCCGCAGCATCCGCTTCATGCGCATGTACCTGCATGGCTGGCAGCAGCAGGCCACCTTGCGTTTCGCCCGATTGGAATTCGTGCGCGGCGAATGGCGGAAATTCGAGAGCTCGTTGCTCACCCCGCAGGAGGTGCCTGCCAGCGATCCCGACCCCACCACCTTCAATGTGGCGGCCGTGAATATTGAAGAGAACGGCTCGCGCTACCCGATCAACTACGTGCTGCCTCCGGGCATCAACAAAGAGGTGGACGTTGCCAGTGCCAACCTGCGCAACCTCAACGAGCAGAGCCTGCAACTACAGGTGTGCAACCTGCGCGATGGCGATGCGCGCGGCGCCTTCCGTAACGTGAGCTTCGACATCCGCAGCTACAAGAAGATGCGCATGTTCATACACGCCGAGAGCCGCGACCCCAACAACGCGCTCACCTACGGCGACATCACGGTGTTCGTGCGCATCGGCAACGACCTCGACGCCAACTACTACGAGTACGAGGTACCGGTGGCGATCAGCGCTCCATTCAACAACGACCCTTACAATGTGTGGCCCGAGGCCAACGACATGGTGATCGAGTTCGCCAAGCTCAACGACCTGAAGATCCAGCGCGACCAGAGCGCCTATCCGCGGAACCTCCGTTATGCTGGCACCGACGGCGACCGGCGCGTGTTCATCAAGGGCAGCCCGAACCTGAGCCAACTGCGCAGCATCATGATCGGCATCCGCAATCCGAGCAAGGATGGCGAAGAGGCCAATCCCTTCGCTGCGGACAACGGCTTGGCCAAGTGCGCCGAGGTGTGGGTGAACGAGCTCCGACTCACGGATTTCGACCAGCGCGGAGGCTGGGCCGCCGTTGCCCGCGTGAACGCGCAGCTCGCCGATCTGGGCACCGTGAGCGTGGCGGGCAACTACAGCACGCCTTTCTGGGGCAGCATCGATAAGCGCGTGAGCGAGCGTCAGCGCGAGACCAAGTACGGCATCGATGTGGCCGCCAACCTGGAGATGGGCAAGTTCCTGCCCGAGAGCACCAAGATCCGCGTGCCCCTCTACCTCGGCTACAGCGAGCAGGTGAGCAACCCGCAGTTCGACCCGCTCAACCCCGACATCGAATGGAACGATGCCACCCGTGCTCTCACTCCCGATGAGCGCCGCCAGCGCCTGAAGGCCTCACGCACCTACACGCGCCGCCGCAGCATGAACCTCACCAACGTGCGCAAGGAGCGCGGCGAGGGCAAGAAGGAGCGCGCTTGGGACGTGGAGAACCTCGCGCTCACCTACAGCTACACCGACCAGGAGTACTTCGATGTGAACACGGCCTTTGAGAACACGCGCACCTACCGGGGCAGCATCGCTTATCAATTCGCGCCCAAGCCGCTGGCACTGGAGCCCTTCAAGGACATCAGCCTGCTGGGCAAAAGCAAGTGGCTGAAGCTGCTGAAGGACTTCAACGTGAACCTGGGCTTCAAGCAGATCAACATGCGCACCAGCATGGACCGCATGTACCTGGAGCGCCTTGTTCGCCCCAATCCCGACATCGAGTCGCTGCCGCCACGGCCCACCTACAACAAGAACTTCAACTGGGTTAGCCAGTACGGATTCAAGTACGACATCACTAAATCGCTGAAGCTCGACTTTAACGCCAACAACATGGCCGTGGTGGGGGAGACACCCGGTCGTGTGAACCCCAAGATCGGCGACGAATACGCGCTCTGTAAAGACAGTGTGCTCACCAGCTTGCAGAACTGGGGCGAGGTGACGCGATACGACCACACCACCGCCATCACCTACACGCTGCCTTTCGACAAGCTCCCGCTCACCGATTGGATCACCTCCAACGCGGGCTACACAGCCGGCTACCAGTGGGACCGAGCGCCCTTCACGCAGGACACGCTGGGCCATACGGTGCAGAACTCGCGCAACATCTCGCTCAACAGCCAGCTCAACTTCGTCACGCTGTACAACAAGAGCAAATGGCTCAAGAAGATCAATGACAAGGCCAAGCGCCCAGCAGCGCGCCCGCAGACGACCGCAGCGCGTGGAGGTGCGGCAGCAAAGCCCGAAAAGGAGGAGGAGAAGAAGCCCAAGGAGAAGTTCAACATCCTCGAGAACTTGGCCCGCATGCTCATGGCCATGCGCACCGGCTCCTTCACCTACAGCCAGACCAACGGCACCTTGCTGCCCGGCTACGGCCGCACCACGAACATCGTGGGCATGGACAACTTCGGTGCTCCAGGGCTCGGCTTCGTGCTGGGCCAGCAGAACGATAACCTGAATGGAGACCCTGTGCGCGATTTCGCACAGACCGCCGCGGCCAATGGCTGGCTGGTGCGCAACGAGTCGATCTTCAATCCCTACACCACCACGCGCAACGAGAACATCACCGCCCGCATGAGCCTCGAGCCCTTCAAGGGCATGCGCATCGAACTGAACGCCAACCGCACCAGCGCCCGCAGCACGCGCTCGTTCTTCCGCTGGAATGAGGATCTGGGCAGCTACGTGAACGACAACCCCAACGAGGTCGGCAGCTTCAGCGTGAGCATGCTCACTTGGCGCACCGCCTTCAAGAACGACGACGAGAATTCGGCGAGCGTGGTGTTCGCAAGCCTGCTCGCCAACCGGCAGGTGATCAGCGCAAGGCTTGGCGCAGACAACCCCGAATCGGTGCTTGATACAACCGGATACTTCACCGGCTACGGCAGCACCAATCAGGATGTGATCATCCCCGCCTTCATCGCGGCCTACACCGGTCAATCGGCCAATTCGGTGAATCTGAATCCCTTCAAGCAGGCGCCGATGCCCAACTGGGACATCACCTACGACGGCCTCACCAAGATGGAGCCTTTCACCAAGTGGTTCCGCACCTTCACCCTGAAGAACAGCTACCGCAGCACCTTCAGCGTGGCCAGCTACCAGACCAACCTGCTTTA
>JBATND010000434.1:0-11512 GCA_049290175.1 Flavobacteriales bacterium
CGGCCATGAGGAGGAGCCGGTGCGTGCCGTCGGGTTGCTGATTCCACGCAGGGGAAGCGGCCGTGTCGGCGGTATCGATGAGCAGGGTGGCCTTCTCGGCGGTGCATTCGGGGTGCGTGGCCAGCAACCAGCCATTGGCGCAGTGTACGGGTTGCGCACCGGGATGGTAGTCCACCCGGAGGATCTCGGTCATGGAGGCGATCGGGTTGATACGAGGGGCCAACAAATATGTGCGTTGGTTTGTTTGCCGACTCAACGCAAATCAAAGAGCGCGAATCCAACATGCAATCGCGAATTGCATTT
Organism: Flavobacteriales bacterium; assembly: GCA_049290175.1. Classification (GTDB taxonomy): domain Bacteria; phylum Bacteroidota; class Bacteroidia; order Flavobacteriales_F; family PHOS-HE28; genus PHOS-HE28. The sequence continues at coordinate 304 of JBATND010000434.1, forward strand.
CTTTAGGGCATGCCAATACGCGAGGTGAGCATATTGCTGCTGGAGGATCATCCGGGCGATGCGCGCTTGGTGAGGGAGTTCCTCCGTGAAACAGAGTTCGCGGATTCGCCGCTACTGCATGTCGTCACCTTGGCGCAAGCGGTGGCTGCGGAGTTGGACCCCAGCACCCCGCATTGCGCTCTGGTTGACCTGACCCTGCCCGATGCGCATGGGGCCCGGGTGCTGCGGGCGGTGCAAGAGGCCCATCCGCTCTGCGCGGTGATCGCCCTTACCGGATTGGAAGATGAGGACATGGCCATTACGGCGCTCAAGGGCGGTGCGCAGGGTTATCTGGAGAAGAGCCGCCTTTCGGCCGATGAATTGGGCCGGGAGATCCGCGGTTCCATTGAGCGGCATGGCTTCTTGAGGCGCCTCCGTGAGGCTGATCGCGCCGCTTTCGCGCGCGAACGGCGCTTCAGCGCCATGATGGAGCACAGCAGCGACATCACGATCATGACCAATGCCTCGGGCGTGGTGACCTACTTGAGCCCGATGGCCGAGCGGAAGCTGGGCCGCCTGGCAGAAGATGGGGGCAAGCGGATCGCCGGTCTCTTCGATCCGGCGGACAGGGAGCAGGTGCGCAGCGCTTGGGACCTGAGCTGTGCCAATGCCGGCAAGCCCATGCCGCTCATCGTGCGCGCCGCTCGCCGATTGGAAGGCCGGCAGATCTGGCTGGAGGGCACGATCATCGATCTGGTCCAGGATGCGGAGGTGGGCGCCATGGTGCTCAACCTGCACGACATCACGGCACGGCACGAGATGACCGAGGCGCTCAGGGACCTCAACAGCTCCTTGGAGCGGCGCGTTGAGCAGCGCACGATCGAGTTGCGCCGTTTGGAGGCGGATCTGCGCGTGGCGCTCGCGGCAGAGCAGGAGATCAACGAGATGCGCTTGCGCTTCGTGTCCATGGCGAGCCATGAGTTCCGCACGCCTTTGGGCGGCATCATGGGCTCGGCCGAATTGATCGAAGGTTATTTGGGCCGGGATGAAGCGAAGGCGGCCAAGCACGTGGCGAAGATCAAGCAGCGTGTGCGCGACATGACGGCGATCCTGCAGAACTTCCTCTCGCTGGAGAAGCTCGAGAAGGGATTGGAGCAGGTGAACCCCGAACCGTTCTGCCTGATGCAGCTGGTGCGCGAACTCATCGATGAACTGCAGTTGCTCCTGAAGCCGGGACAGCGCATCGAGCACACGCACGAAGGCGACAACGACGCGATCGATGCGGACCGCAGGTTATTGGCCATCGTATTGCGCAACCTGCTATCGAACGCGAGCAAGTATTCGCCCAACGACCGCGTCATCCGCATCAGCACCTCATTGCATGCCCGTATGGTCGAGATACAGGTGGCCGATCAGGGCATCGGCATTCCCAAGCAGGACCAGAAGCGGCTCTTTGAGCAGTTCTACCGCGCGAGCAATGCGGTCGGCGTGCAAGGCACGGGGCTGGGCTTGCATATCGTGCGCCGCTACGTGCTGCTGCTTGGCGGCAGTTTGCGATTCACGAGCGTCGAAGGGGAGGGGACGACATTCTCCTTGGAACTTCCGGTGAACAGTGCGGTGATCGGCGATCAGTTGGCGCGCGGGCAACTATGATGGCTGTCATAAATCCACGATTGCCATGATCGCCAGCTTTGCCGCCCGAGCAATGCCCCATGCAGACTTGGAGCCAACTACAGCCGTTGACCGAGGACCAGAACGGTTCACTCAGTGAATTCGTCAGCCATGTGCTGCCGCCAGAGGGCGGGCGCAATTGGAAGCGCGACAATGAGCTGGAGCACATCCATGCCGTGGTGAACCGGTGGATGAAGAAGCTCTATGGCTTCCACATCTCGCCGGCCGACCTCTTCCGCGTATTCGAGCAGGGCGGCTACCTCATCAAGCGCATCAGCCTCAGCGAGTGCGCCTACGATGCCCTCACCGAAGCCACCCACCGCTCGTTCGCGCCTTATGAAGAGCTGAATGCGTGGCGCCTGCACGTCAATGTGAACACACTCACCGTGCACCTGCTCAACGAGCGGAACAGATTGCTGCCGGGCCGCGCGCCCAAGGTGAAGCTGCTGGCGCAAGGCAAGCTCTTCGATCGCATGCTGAAGCTGGCCGAGCTGGAACTGCAGCGCGCGGCATGAGCCGTTGAGGCCATCAGGCACTCGACTTGCGGATCCGTTTTGGGGCAAGAATCCGGGGCCAGTGCGCGCGCCGTTCCATGGCGCCATGGTGCTGAATCCGTCGAAATCCCTTGATGCTGTAAGAGAATCCGCTCATTTCACCGGAGTGTAACCCGGGCGTGCTGGTACCGTAGGGGAAATGCGCATCCCTAAAACCATGCACGACATGAACTACTTGCACTCTTACCGATGGGCCAGGCTGAAGCCGAGGCCCATGCTGCTGGCAATGGTGCTGGCAGGAATTGCGCATCACGCACGACCGCAGGTCGTCGTTGATCATTTCAACCGACCGGACGATGCCGTTGTGGGCAACGGCTGGACGGAGACTGAATCCGCTGCTCCGAGCAGCACGGCCATCGCAGCCAATGGCCTGATGATGTACGCCGGCGTGAGCGGCATCGACTTCATCGCGAAGCCCACACCTGGCGCTTATGATCCGATCCTGTCCGCCAACGGATGCTTGCTCACGTGGCAATTCAATATGCGCATGACTCGGTTGAACCCCACGGGTTTCAACCCCGGTTCCTATGGTTCGGCGGTGGTGTTGGCGGGAAGCCACGCCGACCTTCGTGAAGGCACAGGCTACGCCGTGGTGCTGGGATCGGTCTCCGGCACCATCGACCCGCTGCGGTTGGTGCGCTACAATGGTGGCTTGGATGCGAATGCGAACCTCACCGACATCGCTGCGCACGGGGATTTCGGCAACGAGTACCTCTCGGTCACCGTCACCTATCAGTCAATGACCGGTGCATGGAACATGTACCTGGCCACTTCCACCAGCAGTTTCCCCGCGATGCCCGAGGCCGTTTCGCCGGTGGCTTCCGGGAATGATGGCACCTATGCGGGCATCGCACTGCCGTATCTGGGCTGCTACTACAACCATGGCGCGGTCGTCTCTGAGCGCGTACGATTCGATAATGTCCGTGTGCCGCAGGATTGCTCGACCCGATTCGATTTCGTGTCGTCCTCCATCACGGTGAATGAAACGGCCGGCACGGTGGCCATTCCTGTGCAGGTCACCAATCCGAGTCCCTTCGTGGACAGCTGGGTGGATGTGCAGCTCATCGCCGGTGATGCATCGCGTGTTGACGGCTTCGCCACGGGCACGATCCATTTCCAAGGCCCGAACGCAGCGACCGTCGAGCTCGACCTCGCGGTGATCTCCGATGGGTCATGCACGGGCGATGCCCCGATCCAATTGCAATTGGCGAACCCGGTGGGGGGGCAGGGCACCCCAGAGATCGGCGCGCAGTCAGTGCTCACGCTCACCATCGCCGACGACAACCGTTCCTACGCGACGCTGTTGGCAGAATCGTTCGAGACCGATGGCGCCGGAAGCCGGTACGCCTTGAATACTCCGCATGCAGCGCCCGCCACGGATGCTTATTTCATGCGCGGCACATCAGCCGAGCTCGTGGCATTGGGAGGCTTGGCAGCGACCAGCATCGATGGTGCGCGCATGATCGCTGTTGAGAACCTCACGGCGTTCGCGCCCGATGCAGAGGCCATCCTCACATTCAATCCGATCGACATCAAAGGGGTCTCCGGGATCAGCATCTCTCTGCTGGCGGGTGCGCGCAATGCAACCGTGTACGACCGCTTGGCCGCGCAGCGCGATTACTTGATCGTGCAGGTCCGGGTCGATGGCGGCGCATGGGCCACCGTTGGTGCATTCCGTGCGCAGGGCACGGGTTCGAGCGTCGATAAGCGCCTGCGCCTCGACACCGATCTCGATGGCGAAGGCGACGGCGCGATCCTCACGGCTGCCCTGCAGTCGTTCCAATTCCCCGTGGCCATGATCGGCGAGCAATTGGAGGCCCGCGTTCGCGCGCGGAGCACGAGCGGTAATGAAGAGGTCTTCTACGACAACATCGTGGTGCAAGGCACGCGCTGCCGGGTAACGCATTATTCGCAGGCCAGCGGCAACACTTCCGATGCCATCTGGAGCAACCAGCGCAACGGAGCAGGCGAAGGCGCGCAATGGAACGACCACACCGCGAGCTATGTCATTCAAGCGGGCCACACTGTTGTTGCCGACGATGCGGAACTCCTTATTCGCAACCTGACCATTGAAGCGGGCGGGAGCTTCGATCTGGGAACAGCCGCTTTGGAGGTCCGTGGCGATCGCATGCACGCCTCCGGCCCATTCTCTGGAACGAACGGCGAATTGCGCATCAGAGCAGAGGAACTGATCCTGGTGGATGGACCTGCCACCTGCTCACTCGGCAATGTGAATGTTGCTGCTGGCGAGCGCACCGATATGGAGGGGCATTGGGATATCCACGGCACCTTGCAACTGGAGTCGGGCGACTTCAATGCCCTGGCTGGCCATGTTACACTAAGAAGCACCGTGGAGCGCACCGGTCGTCTGGGTCCAGTACCTGCCGATGTGGACTATCGCGGCGAGATGAAGGTGGAACGCTACATACCCGGCGGCAACACCAATTGGCGCCTGCTCGGATCGCCAGTGGCCGACAATACCGTGCTGCGCTGGCAAGACGATTTCATCACTGCGGGCTACCCTGGATCCCATTTCCCGAATTTCACGGCGAATGGCGACTTATGGCCCAGCATCCGGTATTACATCGAGGAAGTGAACGGCCCGGACCAGAACGACGGCCTTGTGGGCGTGACCTCTTCGAACATGCCTTTGGAAATGGGTCGCGGCTATGCGGCATGGAGCGGAAGCACACTCACCACTACCACGCCCTTCGTGTTGGATGTGCGAGGTGAGCCCTACATCGCCAACGAGCCCATCGTACTGCCCTTGACCTGGACGGATCATGACCTGGGTTCCGACGGCTGGAACCTGGTGAGCAATCCGTTGCCGAGCCCGATCGACTTCACCCTGCTGCAGCGCGGCGATGATGTGGTGAACATGTACTGGATCTTCAATCCTGCAACCGGCACCATGGCCAGTTGGAGCACAGAAGGCGGCACCAATGGCGCCAATGGGATCATCCAGAGCTCACAAGGCTTCTGGGTGCGCACCAAAGGCCCGGACCTGACGCTCTCCGTGACCGAGAGCGCGAAGGTGGATGAGAACAGCGGCGGCGTGTTCGGCGGAACGAAATCGCAGCGACAGCCCAGCTACGTGCGGCTGCGCATCCATAGCGGCATCAACAACTTCTCGGACGAGACCATGGTGTTCTTCCATGTCGGTTCTCCAGCATTCGAGTCGAACGATGTGCCCAAGCTGATCTTCTCGCACCCCCAGGCGCCGCAGCTCGCTTCCATGAGCGAGACCGGGCAGTGGATCGCCATGAACGCCTACGGCGCCTACACCAACGACATCGTGATCCCCTTGGTGGTGGATGTGGCGGTCACCGGGACCTATACGCTCACAGCGGCCGAATTGGTGAATCTGGGCCTGAGCTGCATGCGCATCGAGGATCTGGAGACCGGCACACTGACCCCGCTGACCGAAGGCGGCTCCTACACCTTCACCATGGCTGCTGACGCGAATCCCTTCACGATCCGATTCCGATTGCACGGAAGCGCCCCGATGCCGTTGATCACCGAAGGGCCACGCTGCGATGGATTCGTCGACGGCAGTGCTGGCGTTACCCTGTCGGACAACGCTACAGTGACCTGGTCGCATGCCGCTGGCGGGGTCATTGCGCAGCAAGCTGGCAGCGCTTCGGATGTGCTCGTGGTGGACGGCCTCACCGCAGGCGACTACACTCTTTCTGTTGTCGCGGCTGGCGGTTGCGCGCCCATGTCAACCACCTTCACGTTGACTGCTCCGGCTGTCCTCACGGCAGAAGCGATCATCACGCAAGAGACCTGCAACGGCAACAGCGATGGCCTGATCGAGATCACGCCAACCGGCGGAACAGAGCCCTACGCCTTTGTTTGGAACAATGGCGCCGAGGTGGCCACGCTCCAAGCCGGGCAGGGCGAATACACCGCTCAAGTGATCGATGCCAACGGTTGCACGATCACGACAGGGCCGCATGCCATCTCGGTTGCCAATGAGGCTGTAGCGGTTGCCAATGGCCCATTGGTCCCGGTGCAGGTCACCGTGCCCACCGCCTTCAGCTCACTCGGTTCCGAAGGCGATACCTACCACTGGGACTTCGGCGATGGCAGCACGAGCGATGCTCCCGATTGCGAGCACAGCTATGAGCTGCCGGGCACCTATCAAGTGGTGCTCACGGTCGAGCATCAGGGATGCACCGCCACGGATCAGATCGAAGTGGTGGTGGAAACGACCACGGGCCTGCGCGATGCGAGGGACAACGGCCTCACGGCTTGGTTCGCGCACGACCACATCGTTATCGACTATGATCGTGAGAGCGCAACGCCTGTTCGCATCGAGGTGCTGAACACGGCAGGCCAGCTGCACGCCACGCACAGGGCCACCGGTGTCAGGGGCCGCATCCTCATCCCAGCGGCGGATCTTGCTGCTGGCGCTTGGGTCATGCGCATCACGGACGATAAAGGCGCGCGCGCGCTGCCATTCGTGGTTGCTCAATAAACCTCCTTCTGAATCGAGCAGCGGCCCTGGATTTCCAGGGCCGCTTGCATTTCGGGGGTCAGTGCCGCGGCAGCTTCGCCGTGCGCAGCCAGAATTCCTCGATGCTGCTCACCGCGTCGAGGAAGGGCGCATAGTTCGCGGGCTTGGTGATGTAGCAGTTCGCGTGCGCCTCGTAGCACGATTTGATGTCATCCTCCGAATCCGAAGTGGAGAGCACGACAACCGGAATGCTGCGCCAATCCGGTTCATGCTTGATGCGCTCCAGCACCTCATACCCATTCATGCGGGGGAGATTCAGGTCGAGCAGGATCAGGTCAGGCATGGGGTGGTCGGAATCGGGCTTGGCCACCAGCAGGTACTCCAGCGCCTTCTCACCGTCGCTCACCACGTGCAATTCGGGGTGCAGGCCGCTTTCCGCGAGCGCTTCGCGCGTGAGGCGCACATCACCGAGGTTATCCTCGACCAAGAGGATGTTGATTGGTCTGTTCATGCGGTGATGGGTTGGTTGGGTACACTGAAATGGAAGGAGCTGCCCACGCCGGGCTCGGAATTGAACCAGATGCGGCCGCCGAGGCGCGTGACATGCTTGTGCACGATGGACAGGCCGATGCCGGTGCCTGGAATCTCAGCGCTATCGGCATGGCGCGTGAACGGATTGAAGATGCGGTCGCCGACTCCCTTATCGATGCCGATGCCATTGTCCGAGACCGAGATCACCACCTCGCGGCCTTGCTTGATCGCCCTGATCCGCAATGCGGGATCACGCTCGGCATGCCGGAACTTGATGGCGTTCGTGATCAGGTTCTGCATGATCTGGTTCAACACGGTTCGCGGGACCTGCATCTCGGGCAGTTCGCCGTCGATCGTGATCGTCGCTCCCGATTCCGCGATGACGGTCCCGAGGTCGCGCTTCACATCTTCGATCACATTGGCCAACCGGACGCTTTCCGAGGGCAAAGGCTTATCGGCCCTGGAATAGGTCAACAGGTCGCTGATCAGCTTCTTCATCCGCAGCGCGCCGTCGATCGCGAAGTCCATGAACTCACGCGCATCGCCTTGCAGCTGATCGCCGTAGCGACGCTCGAGCAATTGCAGGTAGCTCGCCACCATGCGCAAGGGCTCCTGCAGATCGTGCGAGGCCACGTACGCGAAGCGCTCCAATTCCGCATTCTGCTGCTCAAGCTGCTGCTGCTTCAACTTCAGGTCGCGCTCGACGCGCCGTCGCTCGGTCACGTCCGATGAAAGGATCAGCAAGCCATCCGGTATCGGCTGGATGCTGAGCTCGAAGAAGCCGACCTTGCCGTCGGGGAAGGTGAACTCATTCACGATGGATCTCGGGGACTGCTGCTCAATGCACTCCCGCAAGCACTGGTAAAGCGGCGTTTGTTCGACGCCGGGATACATCTCGAGCATGGTGCGGCCCACCAGCTGGCCACGCGAATAGCGGCTATGGGCCACCGCACTATCGTTGAGGTAGCGGTAACGGAGGTCCGGGCCCAGCACCTGGACGCCTTCGAGCATGTTGTTCAGCAGCCGCTGGAAACGCGTCTCCAGGCCGCGTGCCTGCGCCGTCACTTGGTCCATGCCCTCGTATTCGTGCAGCAGGTTCTCCAGTTGACGCTCCAATTGCTTCTTCTCCGTGAGGTCGTTGAGGAAGGCATGGAAGAGGGGGCCCTCCGGGGTTTCCAGCGCACCGATGGAAAGCTCGACCGGCACTTCGCTGCCATCCTTCCGCAGGGCGGTGAGCTCCATGCGCCGGTTCAACACGCGCCCTTTGCCATGCTCCATGAATCGAGCGATGCCGGATTGATGCGCTGCGCGATGGCGCTCGGGGATGATGAGCCCGGCAAGCGGCATCCCGATGGCTTCGGCCGTTGAGTAGCCGAAGAGATGCTCGGCAGCGCGGCTCCAATGCACCACGGCCCCATGGGCATCCATCGAAACGAAGGCTTCCACGGCATTGTCGAGGATCGCTTGATAACGGCCATCGCTCATATGCACCGAGCGCGATGCGCGCTTGCGGTCGGAGATGTCCGCCACGACGGCCAGCACCGCATCCTTGCCGCTTTGCCGCAATGGCGCCAACGCAACCTCCACAGGTACCAGCGAGCCATCGGAACGCAATCCGTGCAGGTCACGGCCGGCGCCCATCATGCGCATGTGGCTGCCTTTCATGAATCCTTCGCGCAGCTTCGCATGGCCCTTGGCCTCTGGAACGAGTTCATCGACGCGCACGCCGGTCAGGGGCCGGCCTGCGTATCCGAAGATCCGTTCCGCTTCTGGGTTCGCCAGCGAGATGGTGCCGTGCCGATCCGCCACGATGAAGCCCACCGGCGCCGAGGCGAAGAGGTTCGCCAACGTGCTGGCCAAGTTGCTCGCCGCACGCTCGTGCATGCCATGCAATTGAACCACGATCAGGCCGTCGCTCAGGGTTGTTACTTGCCCATTGATCTCCTTGCCGCTCTTGCCAGGCATGATGAACGGCACCGGTGCCCCGAGTTGTCCTTCGGCAAGCGCTTCGAGAATGACGCTTGATACGGGGCCAGGCAGATCAAGCCCCTTCCACTCGGCGATGCTCGGGTCCAGGAGTTGGCTCATGAACCCTTCATCAGCCCCCAACAGGGTCAATGCGCGGCGGTCGTGCTGATCAGTGCAGCGAATGATCGCTAGGCCTGGCATTTGGTCGGCACTGGTATTTCCTGTGCGGATGCTATCGGGTTGATGGTCATTCATTTCACTTGGCGCATGCAAGGTACCTGCTGCGCTTCGTGACGACCTGATTTTGCGCAGGCATTTATCCACCGGGCGCATCCGGGTGATCGAGCGGCAGAGCCATGGCTCCTGCTATTGTCGGTTTAGCCGTGGTTCAAAATGCAATGCAAGGTGGGATCGTCGCTGTTGCTTCATTTGCAGGATCATGGAGCATCTGCGCCGCGTGCCCAATGCCGGTAAAGCAGCAAGCCATGCCCTCGTGGGCGTGTTGTGCGCTGCTGCACGCCGCATCCAGCCAAGGCGCGTTGCTTCCAGCCCACCTGCGGGCACTGTGCGTCATTCCCTCTCCCAACTTTCAATGATGCCTTACGATGAAGACCATTCTCCTTATCGAAGACGATGAGATCATGCGCGAGAACACAGCGGATCTCCTGGAGCAGTCGGGCTTCCGGGTGCTCACTGCGGTGAACGGCAGGGAAGGCGTGAGCATCGCGATGGATGAAGGTCCGGACATCGTGCTCTGCGACATCATGATGCCGGAGCTCGACGGCTACGGCGTGCTGCATCAATTGGGCAGCGACCCGCGCACTGCGGATATCCCGTTGATCTTCTTGAGCGCCAAGGCGGAGCTCTCCGATATCCGCATGGGCATGTCGCTGGGCGCTGATGACTACCTGACCAAGCCGTATGAGAAGCACGAATTGCTACAGGCCATTGAAGTGAGACTGAAACGCGGTGAAGCGTTCCGGAAAGGGTTCGAGCCGGGATATGATGGGTTCAACCGGTTCTTGGAGGAGGCGCGCGGGGTCGATGCGCTCAAGGACATCTGCCGCGACCGCAAGACGCGCGTGCTCTCGAAGAAGGAGGTGCTCTTCAACGAGGGGGATGAGATGAAGGCCATCCCGTACATCGTGAGCGGGAAAGTGCGCACCTTCCGAATCAACAGCGATGGCAAGGAACTCGCCACCGGCTTGCACGGCGCAGGCGATTTCGTCGGGTACATGGGCCTTCTGGAGAGTGCCCGCGCACTGGAATCGGCCGAGGCCCTGGAGGAGTGCGTGGTCGCGCTGATTCCGCGTGATGATCTCTTCGCCTTACTCTACCGTGATCGGGATGTGAGCATGCGCTTCATTAAAATGCTCGCGCGCGATGCCAAGGAGAACGAAGGGCACCTGATGAAACTGGCTTACGCCACCGTGCGGCAGCGCGTAGCGCAAGCCGTGCTGCGCGTGCATGAGCGCTTCGCAGGGGATAGTGACTCGGTTCTCGGCGTGCGGATCACGCGCGAGGATCTGGCCAGTGTGGCAGGCACGGCAACCGAATCCCTGATCCGTTGCCTGGCCGATTTCAAGGAAGAGGGACTCGTGAGCATCCAAGGGCGCGAGCTTCGTATAGCTGATAAGGCACGCCTGGAGAAGCTGGCCGCCGATTGAATCGCAACTTGTGGTCAGCGCGGTGAGGATCGGCCCTTGATCCACGAGGCCAGCGCTTCGTCACTGGCAGCCCCGCGAGCACGGGCGTAGCATGCACCGTTCCGCTTAAGTCGATCGCGGAAGTAACTCCATGTTCAGTGGTGCGTAGGGGAGGAGTGTCCCTGCTAACAGGCTTTTGCCCATCCTAGGATCGGCACGTGGCTGAGGCATGTTGGCAAGGGGTTGTCGGGTGTTCTGTTGCGTTGGTCGAAACCATTCGGTATTGGCTGGCGTTTGAAGGCCCGCTCCGAAACAAACTCTCCGGACAGACCGAATCATGGAACGCAAGCCTACCAATCACATGAGAAAGCGCGCCGCATGCCCCACCAAGGGCTGGAATC
>JBATND010000435.1:0-4419 GCA_049290175.1 Flavobacteriales bacterium
CACACGATCATCCCCGCCGCCACCGTCTCGTTGGTGCCCTCGTCGATGAGGATGATGCTGCCGGTGTAGCGGTTGCGCGCGTATTTGTCGAAGTGCAGTGGCACCGTGGTACGCAGCTGCACGCGGCCGATGTCGTTCATGCGGATGGTATTGTCCTCGGCCTTGTGCAAGGTGCTGATGTCCATCTTGTACTTCACCTCCTTCACCATGCATCGCGCATCGCGACTGGTATGCTTGATGGCGTACTTGCCGCCAGGCTGCAACGGCCGCTCATTGAACCAGCAGAGCATCACGTCGATGTCTTGGCTGGTCTCCGGCGCATTGTTGGGGCTCACGATCATATCGCCCCGGCTGATGTCGATCTCGTCGTTCAGCGTGACCACGGCGCTCTGCGGCGCGAAGCACTCCTCCACTTCACGCTCACCGATGTGGATGCTCTTGATGGCGCTCTGGAAACCGCTTGGCAGCACCTGCACCGGATCGCCCTTGCGGAACACGCCACCAGCAACGCGACCTGCAAAGCCCCGGAAGTCGTGGTGCTCATCGGTCATTGGGCGCACCACGTACTGCACAGGGAAGCGGCGGTCGATGTGGTTGAGGTCGCCCGCGATGTGGATGTTCTCCAAGAGGTACATGAGCGTAGGACCCTGGTACCACGCCATACGGGTGCTGCGGTCCACGACGTTATCGCCCTTCAGCGCGCTGATGGGGATATAGCGGATGTCGCGCACTTCGAGCTTGCTGCTGAAGTCCTCCAACTCCTTCTGGATGCGTGTGAAGGTGGCCTCATCGTAATCCACCAGATCCATCTTGTTGATGCAGAACACCACGTGCGGAATGCCGAGCAACGACGCGATGAACGAGTGGCGGCAGGTCTGCTCCAGGATGCCCTTGCGCGCATCAACGAGGATGATCGCCAGGTTCGCCGTGCTTGCGCCCGTGACCATGTTGCGCGTGTACTGGATATGCCCAGGCGTATCGGCGATGATGAACTTCCGCTTCGGCGTTGCGAAATAGCGATAGGCCACATCGATGGTGATGCCCTGTTCGCGTTCCGCGCGAAGGCCATCAGTCAACAGCGACAGATCGACTTCACCGGATCCGCGTTTCGCGCTGGCCTTCTCTACTGCTTCGAGCTGATCCTCGAAGATCTGCTTGGTGTCGTAGAGCAGGCGGCCGATCAATGTGCTCTTGCCGTCGTCGACGCTGCCCGCTGTGGTGAAGCGGAGCAGGTCCATGTCCAAGTAGCCGCTCATTGGGGAAAATGTGAAATGTGAAAGCTGAAAGCAGAAACGAGCAAAGCGTTCATCGGGTGACCAGTGAGGTGAATATGGAGACCAGTTCGTTCGATTCCTTCAGCAAGGCAGAGGTCGATGAGTTTGAAATGGTGCCTGATTCTGAAAGCAGTTCAAGCCAGAATCCGCATTCGTCCGCCTCTTCGATCACGATGCCAAGCTTGGCGACATACTCGCGTCTGCTTCGGCCACGAAACGCCGCACGGGTATTCGCGCCTACCGAGGTGCCTGCCCTTAGCAACTGCTTTCCCATGACCTGGGCTTCCACTGTCTTGGGAAGAGATTTGTACAAGCTGATCACAGCAAGTGCGAATTGCTTCGTTCGATCCTTCAAGTCTTTATGTGGAGCGGGATCCATTTCAACTTTCAGCTTTCATATTTCAGCTTTCAGAAATAGCCTTCCTTCTTCCTGTCCTCCATCGCCGCTTCGCTCCGCTTGTCATCCATCCGAGAACCACGTTCGGTCACCCGTGATGACGCCACCTCCTCGATGATCTCTTCCAAGGTTGAAGCTGGCGAATCCACCGCGCCCGTGCAGCTCATATCGCCGATGGTGCGGAAGCGCACGCGCATCTGGCGGGGCTTCTCTTCGGGCTTCAAGCGCATGAAGGTGCTGTTCGCGTAGATCACGCCGTCGCGATCGAACACTTCGCGCTCGTGGCTGAAGTAAATGCTCGGGATGGGGATGTTCTCGAGCAGGATGTACTGCCACACGTCCATCTCCGTCCAGTTGCTGATGGGGAAGGCGCGGAAGTGCTCGCCGTGGCGCTTCTTGCCGTTGTAGAGGTTCCAGAGTTCGGGCCGCTGGTTCTTCGGGTCCCACTGGCCGAACTCATCGCGGTGGCTGAACACACGCTCCTTCGCGCGGGCCTTCTCCTCATCGCGTCTGCCGCCTCCGATGGCGCAGTCGATCTTATGTTTCTCGATGGTATCGAGCAATGTGACCGTCTGCAATTTGTTGCGGCTGGCGTAATAGCCGGTCTCCTCCTGTACCTTGCCTTGGTCGATGCTCTCCTGCACACTGCCGACGATGAGCTTGGCGCCGTGCTCCTTCACGAGGTTGTCGCGGAAGGTCATCGTTTCCTCGAAGTTGTGGCCGGTGTCCACGTGCACCAGCGGAAAGGGCACCTTGGCGGGGAAGAAGGCCTTGCGCGCGAGGTGGAAGCACACGATGCTGTCCTTGCCACCGCTGAAGAGCAGCGCAGGATTCTCGAATTGCGCGGCCACCTCGCGCAGGATGTGGATGCTCTCGCTCTCGAGCTCCTTCAGGTGGGTGAGTCGGTACGAATGCATCTCGGTCAGTTCAGCGCAATGCGCGGCAGGATGAAGTTCAACAGTTCGGTGGTGCTCGCCTCTTCGCTTCGGTTTTGCGTGGCGATTCGGATGGCGGGCGTGACCGGTGCCTCGAATGGTGCGCTGATGCCCGTGAATTCCTTCACCTCGCCAGCACGTGCTTTTGCATAGAGGCCTTTCACATCGCGGCGCTCGCATTCCTCCAGTGGGGTGTCGATGAAGACCTCGATGAAATCGGTTTCGCCGACGATGGCCTTTGCTTGCTCACGGATAGCGATGGTAGGGGAGACGAAGCAGCAGATCACGATGGCGCCGTTGTTCAAGAAGAGCTTGGCCACTTCAGCGATGCGACGGATGTTCTCAGTGCGATCAGCATCACTGAATCCCAGGTTGCTGTTGATTCCGGTGCGCACGTTGTCGCCATCGAGCACGACAACGTAACGGTCACGCTCATGCAGCATGCGCTCAAGCCCGATGGCGATGGTGCTCTTGCCGCTGCCGCTCAAGCCGGTCATCCAAACCACACAGCCGTGCTGACCCAAGAGCGCTTCTTTGTCTGCGCGCTGGAGCATACGGTCGTGGACGGGATGGATGTGGCTGGGTGCGGCCATTTTTCGAGGCGGCGAAGGTAACCGGCAAGCCTATCTTGGCCGCATGTCCGCAAAGAGCATTTCCGCGACCAGCGTGCCCTTGACAGCGCCCACAGTCGATCAGGTCGGCATCGAGGAGCGCGTGGCCCGTATCAAGGCGCGCAGCATCAAGAAAGAGACGAAGGTGCAAGGCATGAAGCTCGCTTTGAGCATGATTGACCTCACCACGCTGGAAGGCGCCGACACCCCGCAGAAGGTTCGGCAGATGTGCTACAAGGCCATGCATCCGCACGACAGCTTGGAGGGCTTGCCCATGGTTGCCGCCGTTTGTGTGTACCCCTCACTTGTGAAGGTGGCCAAGAAGGCGCTGGGCGATAGCGGCGTGAAAGTCGCCAGTGTGAGCACTGCTTTTCCCAGCGGACAAGCACCACGCAACGTGAAGATCACCGACACCAAGTACGCCGTGAGCGAAGGCGCTGACGAGATCGACATGGTGATCAGCCGCGGCCGTTTCCACAATGGCGACTACAACTTCGTTTTCGACGAGATCGCGGCCATCAAAGAAGCATGCGGCGAGGCGCGCTTGAAGGTGATCCTCGAAACCGGTGAGCTGGGCACCTACGACAAGGTGCGCTTGGCCAGCGATATCGCCATCGCTGCCGGCGCGGACTTCATCAAGACCAGCACGGGCAAGATCAATCCCGCCGCCACCATGGAGGTGACGCTGGTGATGCTGCACGCCATCCGCGACCACTACCTGAATACCGGAGAGATGATCGCGATGAAGCCAGCCGGTGGCATCCGAACCAGCAAACAAGCGTTGCACTATTTAATGATGGTGAAGGAGGAGCTCGGCCCCGAATGGCTCAACAACCATTGGTTCCGTTTCGGCGCGAGTAGCCTTGCCAACGACATCCTGATGCAGTTGCAGAAGGAGCACGACGGGCACTACCAGAGTGCGGATTATTTCAGTTTGGATTGAGGCGCTGCCAACGGACCGTTGTTCACATCGCGGGGCATTACTCGAAGGCATGGCTGCGAAACGCTCAATACGTTCGCTCTCGCTCAAACGCACCATCATGAAAGTACGCTCTGCACTCATTGCCATTTCCTTCACTTCAGCCGCCACCGCTCAATGGGCGCAGGTGAACAACGGCATCGCCAATCTGTCCAACGGGGCCTACACCCTTGGCGCTTCGGACGGCCATGTCTTCGCCAAGACGCTGACGGCTCTCTACCGT
>JBATND010000436.1:0-15602 GCA_049290175.1 Flavobacteriales bacterium
GGAGCAATGCTGCGCCGTGCTTCGGGCTCACGATCTCGGCACCCACGCGGTAGAGGCCCTTGCTGGTGGCATGCGAGCCATGGCGGTTGCTGAAGCTGGTGCAATTCAATTCGCCCGAGCCTTGGCCATGCGCAACGTAGGTGGTGAGCAGCAGCTCCTTCTTATCGAGGTCGATGATGGAAAGGCGCTTGGCCGTGCTCGGCAAAGTCATGTCGGCGATTGCCAGCACGCGAGGCTTCAGTCCACGCCGGGTAGCACTGCCGAGGCCCTTGCTGAAGGCGCTTTCGGCCACGCAGCCTTCGAGGCCGATCTCGGTGTAGAGTTCGCGGACTTCATCGATCGATGGGCCAGCCGATGGGGCAGGAGCCGGCGCAGCCGCTGGCAGCAGCCAGAGCAAAGGCAATAGCAAGGCCCAGTTGAGCTTCATTCTTCCTTGCAGGTTCCTTCTGCTCGTTGGCCGGCACTGAGGTTCCAATCCAGCGCCGAAGCAGAGGGTTGCGAATCTAGGACCTATCTCACAAATGCTTTCGGAAGCGAGCCGGAGGGATTTCGCGATCAAGACGAGGCGCGAAACCCGCGCATAGCTGGCGGCTCTGTAAGGGTTGAGCAACGAAGTCTGGGCGCGTAAAGACCCCGGCGCAGCCCGAAGGGTGTTTTTGAGATAGGTCCTCACGGCTGTTCCATTCGGGCCGTCTGTACGTGGAAAAGTTGGCGAGGTTGAGCCGAGGTCACGCGTTGGTCGAAGGAACGACCGGGTCGAACGGATCCGGGGCGGCTTCTTGGCCCTTGCCCGCCCAGTGCTCGAAGGGCACGGTATAGCAGAGCAGCTGCGCTGGAAGCAGCAAAGCGCCAACCAGGACGAGCACCGCGAATTGGATCACCGTGGGAATCAGTGAGGCCTCGAAGGGGATGCTGAAGGCCGGGAAGACATAGAGCTTCAAGGTGGTGAGCAGCGATTGCTGCACGGCATTCACGATGTAGATGCCTACGAAGATGGCGGCCAACACGGTGAGGGCCTCGCGCCATCGCGCGCGGTCGAAGCGCTGCTTGGCATCGGTCCAGAGCAGTATGATCACCATCGCATCGGGCACCCAAGCGAAGATCTCTTCGATGAGGTCGTTCATCCACTTCAGGAAGCGGTACTTGCGCGGGCCCATGTCGTCGCCCATGCCCTCCCAGAACGGATCACGCAGTTCCGTGAGGTCGAACACCTGGTTGTACAAGAGCACTTTCACTGCCACCAGCGCGAGGAAGCAGACGCCGAAGACGGACCAGTTGATGTGCGTGATGGCCGACCATTGCTGCCTGAAGGAGGAGTTGCCGAACGCGTGCTCGCCGCTCCGCCACAGCCGCACCGCGAATAGCCCGAGTGCGAGCACCATGAAGCTCCACACGGTGCCTTGCTGCGCGTCGAACATGCTGAAGTACATCGAGAACTGGAAGTCCGATGCGTAGGCGTCCGGTATCAATTGCAGCTCCCATGCGATCCACGCCACCAGGCCACCCGCAACGAAAGCGAACGTGAAGGCCGCGACCATGGCCAGCATGCACAGGTCGAGCATGCGGCGCGGGAATGCGCGGTACTGGTCGAATGCGCGCAGCAGCGTATTGCCGATCAGCGTGGCGAACATGGCGGGAAGGTAGGTGTGGTGCCTGAGGCGCGCGCTGCATCACAGCTTCAGCGATAAGCCGATCACGGGCACGCCGAGCACGAAGAACTCTGCGAGCTCGCGATTCACCGCGAAGGCGGCATCGAAGGCCATGGTGCGGTGCGTGAAGCGGGCGCCGTAGGCGTGCAGCCGGTAGCCATCCGAGCCGAAGGGCAATTGCCAATGCTCGGTGATGATGCAGAATCGATCCGTCATGTGCAGCAGGCCTGCGATGCCCACGAGCGGACCATCCCGCATGCCGTGCTCATCCACCGCACCACCGAAGCTCACGGTAGCGTGCGCGCGCTCGCTGCCGAATGTGAGCTGCGCGCCGCCGAGTCCAAGGCTCACCGGCCATGTGCCTTGCTCACCGTTGCTGGAGCTCACGCTGGTGCGTGCGCCCAGCGCGAAGCCACCCAGATGCACATTGCCGCCCAGCGGTTTGCTGGCGGTCATGCGTGCGAATACCAAGGGTTCGCGGTCCTTCGAGGCCAGGCTGCTCACCAGCGAAGCCACTTGCACGCCGCCGCCAATGGCGAAGCCCTGCACCGGCGAGAAGCTCGCGCTGTGCAGCAGCACATCGTGCATCTGGTAGTAGCCGCGCCCGCCTTCCAACGCGATGGCCGAAGTGCCGAAGAGGTAGTGCGTATCGTGCGTCGTGTTCGATCCGGAACGGTGCAGCCGGCGACTCACGCGATCAGGCGCGCCATGCAGCGTGATCGATGCGTTGCTTCCCGCACCAACTGTGGCTTCTGCAGGCTTTGCAGCCAACATCAACAGCGCTATCGCCAACCAACAGGTGCGATGCAGGTGACCACCGATGCGCGTGTGCATGTCTTGCGCAAGACGAGAGGTTGTGCTCTGGGTTTCCTCGGAGCCATTCGCTCTCCGCCATTTCACATTCTACATTTTTTGCATTCTACATTCTACATTCTCTCCAGCAGGACGCGCACGATAGTTGATAGCGGCGCTTGGCTTCTCGCAAATGATTCACGGCTGCCAAAGCCAGGATCGGGATAGATGGTCGAAGCATGAGCTGATCATGTTTTTGTCGAGCATAGGCACAGCCAACACTTCAATGATTCACGCACATTTTATCGGCAATGCGGCCTTCGAGTTCAGAGGTAGGCGCCTCGTCACTGCCGAGGGGGCGTCGGCAGGACTTGCGCCTCCTCCAGCAACTGTTCTTCGTGCATCCGCGCATAGATCTCGCCTTTGGCGATGAGCGAGGCGTGCGTTCCTTCTTCCGCCACCCGTCCGTGATCCAGCACCAGGATGTGATCGGCATCGCGCACGGCACTGATGCGGTGGCTGATGATTACCGTGGTGCGGCCTTTCATCACGCCGCGCAGCTCGCGCAGGATGGCTTCTTCCGTTGCGGTATCCACGGCGCTCAGTGCATCGTCGAAGAGCAGGATGCGCGGACGGGCGATGATGGCGCGGGCGATGCTCACGCGCTGTTTCTGTCCGCCGCTGAGCGTGATGCCGCGCTCGCCCAAGATGGTATCGTATCCCTTGGGGAAGCCGAGGATATCGTTGTGGACCTGCGCCATGCGCGCGGCTTGCACGATGCGCTCCTCGTTGTCGGCGCTGGGATCGAGACGGAAGCCGATGTTGTTGCGGATGCTGTCGCTGAAGAGGAAGACGTCTTGCGGCACGGTGCCAAGGCTCTGGCGCAGTTTGTCCAGTTTGATGCGGCGCGCATCCACGCCATCGATGTGTACTTGCCCGCTCGTGGGGTCGTGCAAACGGCCGATGAGATCCACCAGCGTGCTCTTGCCGCAACCGGTATGGCCCACCACGGCCAAGGTGCCGCCAGCAGGCACCTGGAAGCTCACATCTCGCAGCGCTTCAATTCCAGTATCGGGGTAGGTGAAGCTCACGTTCTTGAACGTGATGGCGCCCTGCACCTCGTGTAGATCATCGGCTTCGCTGGTAATCGTGGGTGCTGCGCTCATGAACTCATCGATCCGAACCATGCTAGCGCTTGCCTGCTGGATCAAGGAGGTCACCCAGCCCACCGAAGCGAAGGGCCAGGTGAGCATGTTCACGTAGATCACGAACTCGGCGATGTTGCCCACGCTCACCGTGGGGTCGCCATTGATCAGCTTCAGGCCGCCAACGAGGATGGTGAGCACCGTGCTCACGCCGATCAGCAGCATGATGGCCGGCATGAAGACCGCGTCCACCTTGGCCTGCTCCAAGCTGCGCGTGCGGTAATCGCTGGCCGCATCGCGGAAACGCTCAACAGCCATCGGCTCCTTCGCATAGGCCTTCAGCACGCGGATGCCGCTGAAGGTCTCTTGCGCCAAGGTGCTCAAGCGGCTCTGCTGCGCCTGCACGCTCGCGCTCTTCCGGTTGATCACATCGCTCACATAGTAGATGGCGATGCTCATCAGGGGTAGCGGCGCCAAGGTCCACAGCGTGAGCTCGGTGTTCACGTGCAGCATGAAGCCGATGCACATCACGAAGAGCACCACGAGGTTGATGGTGTACATCACGGCCGGCCCGAGGTACATGCGCACCTTGCCCACGTCCTCGCTGATGCGGTTCATGAGGTCGCCGGTGCTGTTGCGCTTGTAGAAGGCTCGATCCAAGCGCTGGTAGTGATCGAAGACATCGTTCTTCAGGTCGTATTCGATCAGGCGGCTCACCACGATGATGGTCTGCCGCATGAGGAAGAGGAAGAACCCCTTCAGCAGCGCCAAGGCGAGATAGAGCAGCGCCAGCAGTCCGGCCAGCCAGACCAACGTGCTCGCCATCTCGCCGCCATCGCCGAGTCGCTGCACGCGCTCCTGCAGGCCGATGCCGGTCCAGCCCACCCAGCGGGAGAGCGTGTCGGGCACGGCTATGGTGCGTTCCGATTCGGGTAGCTGCAGCTGCGCGAAACCGGTGGTGATCAGGTCGATGGCCTCGCGCACCACTTGTGGGGCATACACCGCGAAGAGGTTGCTGAGCACGATGAAGAGGGTGCCCAGCAGCAGGTGCCAGGGGTATTTGGCGAAGTACGGGTTCAGCTTCAGCAGCGGTCGCATCGGCGCGGAGGGGAACTTTCTACTTTTGGCCGCCTTTCCAGCGATGCCCGGGTTTGCTTGGGCGCCAAAGGTAGGCGGGGCCGAAGGGCGGTGCGGGCGCGTTGACCGGTTGAATAGGGCTGGCATCGAAGTCCGGATTGCTCCGAAGACGAATCAGATTCAATTCAACGCACGCATGCCAGCAACCGCCACCAAGCCAGTTACCGAAGCGCAGATCCTCGGCCGCATGGAGCAGCACGACCACGAGGAAGTCCTCTTCTGCTTCGATCGCGCCACCGGCCTCAAGGCCATCATCGCCATTCACGACACTACGCTCGGGCCTGCGCTCGGCGGAACGCGCATGTGGCCCTATGCCACCGAGGCCGAGGCCCTCAACGATGTGCTGCGCCTGAGCCGCGGCATGACCTACAAGAGCGCGCTGGCCGGTCTCGACCTCGGCGGCGGCAAAGCCGTGATCATCGGCGATGCGCGCACCCAGAAGACCGAGGCCATGTTCCGCCGTTTCGGTCAGTTCGTTGATTCATTGAATGGCCGCTACATCACCGCAGAGGATGTGGGCATGAGCACGGCGGAGATGGTCAACATCAAGAAGGAAACGAACAGTGTTGCGGGCCTGCCTGAAGAAATGGGCGGCAGTGGCGATCCAAGCCCCGTGACCGCTTATGGCGTCTTCTGCGGCATGAAGGCCGCCGCCAAACAAGCCTATGGCTCCGACAACCTGAGCGGTCGCAAGGTGAGCGTTCAAGGCGCAGGCAACGTGGGCCGCTACCTCGTGGGCCATTTGGTTTCGGAAGGCGCACAGGTCTTCCTCACCGACATCCACGATGATAAGCTCGCCGCGATCAAGGCTGAATTCCCGAGCATCACTTTGGTGAAGCCCGAAGACATCTACGACCTCGACGTGGACATCTACGCTCCCTGCGCGCTGGGCGCCACGGTGAACGACGAAACGTTGAAGAAGCTGAAGTGCAGCGTGATCTGCGGCGCTGCGAATAATCAGCTCGCTGACGAAGCGGTGCACGGCAAGGCCGTCATGAAGAAGGGCATCCTTTACGCGCCTGACTTCCTGGTGAATGCCGGTGGCATCATCAACTGCGCGTGGGAGCGCAAAGGCTACAACCGCAAGGCCGCCATGGGCCAGACCGAAGCCATCTACGACACCGCGCTGCGCATCTTCAAGGCCAGCGCCGACCTCGACATCCCTACTTACTTGGCTGCTAACCAAGCTGCGGAGCACCGTGTTTCCAGCATCCGCGAAGCGGGCCTAAGGTTCTGAGTCCCGCGCATGCTCAACAGACGATACCTCCGCATCAAGGTTTACCAAGCGCTCTACGCCTTCGGGCAGGGCGAGCATGCCAGCCCGGCAGCATTGGAGAAGGAGCTTTACCAGGGCATCGAGCGCACGCACGATCTCTACCTGGCACTCTTGCTGGCCTTCGGTGAGCTGCGGCACGTTGCCGAGCTGCGCATGGAGGATCGCAAGAAGAAGCACCTGCCCACCGCAGACGACCTCGATCCCAGCAGGCGCTTCGTGGACAACCCCATCGTGAAGGCCATTGCCCAGAGCGAGCGCCTGCGCCTCGAATGCGAGAAGCGTCGCGTGAGCTGGGTTGGCCACATGGAACTTTTCGTCGCGTTGTTCAAGACGATGGTGGAGAGCGATGTGTACAAGGCTTACATGGCCGAGCCTGTACTCTCGCAGACCAAGGACCGGGCATTCGTGGTGGACGTCTTCAGCGAGCACATCGCGAACAGCGAATCCATCCAGGATGTGTTCGAGAGCCGCAGCATCTATTGGCTGGAAGACCTCGATCTGGCCGCTGGTCTGGTGAAGCGCATGCTGGATCAATGGCGCGAGGCCGATGGCGGCGACCAATGCCTCAATGCGCTCACGCACGATCCCGCAGAGGAGCGCGCCTTCGTGAATGAGCTCTTCCGCCAATGCATCGCGCTCGATGCGGAGCACGAGGCCCTCATCGCTGCCAAGGCCAGCAATTGGGACTCCGATCGCATCGCCTACACCGACATGATCCTGATGAAGATGGCCCTCACTGAGGCGCGCATCTTCGACCAGATCCCCGTGAAGGTCACGCTGAACGAGTACATCGAAGTGGCCAAAGCATACAGCACACCCAAGAGCAAGGTCTTCATCAACGGCGTGCTCGATAAGCTCTTCGCCGAGATGAAAGCCGATGGCCGCATCCGCAAGGTGGGACGTGGACTGCTCGAGACCTGATCGCCATGCGCATGCGCCACGCTATCCTCTCAATCGTCGCACTGCTTGTGCTGCCGGGCTGCTTCCTGACGGATAGCGGTCGCGAAGAGGTGAGCACGCGCGACATCAACTTCCCTGCATCGGGCTACGAGAAGCTCGATGAGAAGGACTACCCGCGCATCGCCTTCGACCGCACCGAGCACGATATGGGCAAACTGCCGCAAGGCAAGCGCGTGGAGATGCGCTTCGCATTCACGAACACCGGTGGCAGCCCCTTGGTCATTTCCGCAGTGAACGGCTCATGCGGCTGCACCGTGGGCAAGGATTGGCCGAAAGGCCCCATCCCGCCCGGCGAGGGCGGTGAGATCACCGTGGCCTTCGATAGCGAGGGCCGCAGCGGCGTGCAGCACAAGAGCGTCACCGTGGTGAGCAATGCATTGCCCGCCAGCACCGTGCTCACCGTCACCGGCGAAGTGCTCGGCCCCGAAACCAACCAGAAACCCTAAGCAAGCGAACCAATGCTCCTTTCTTCCTTCCTCCTTCAAGCTGCGCCCGCAGAACCCGGCGCAAGCGGTGGCCCTCAGTTCTGGATCATGATGGGCCTCATCATGGTCGTGTTCTGGTTCTTCATGATCCGTCCGCAGCAGAAGAAGGCGAAGGATGCGAAGAAGTTCCGCGAGGCCTTGCAGAAGGGAGCCAAGGTGGTCACCATCGGTGGCATCCATGGCCGAGTGGTGGAGGTGAACGATACCACCATCCTCGTTGAAGTGGACAACAATGTGAAGCTGCGCTTCGAGAAGAGCGCCATTGCCATGGATAACACCATGCAATTGAACGAGGCCACGGCCAAGGGCTGAGGGCTCAAGGTTGATGGTTGAACCGCTGATGGTTGTGGGTTGGTTGTGTGCCGGTTGAATCAGCTGGTCGAACAACCTGCAACAGGCAGGGTCAGCACAACAGCCCAAGCCCGAATCACCTGCAGTGATCATGCTCAGAATCGGCCTCACCGGCGGAATCGGTAGCGGCAAGAGCACCGTGGCGCGCGTGTTCGAGGTGCTCGGCATCGCCATATACCATGCGGATGAGCGCGCGCGTGCGCTGATGGCGGAGCGCGCCGATGTGCGCGATGCCTTGGTGGCGCGTTTCGGCCCAGCGATCTTCAAGGAAGGCATGCTCGACCGCGCAGCATTCGCCGCCATCGTCTTCCGGGATCGGGATGCGCTGCAAGCGGTGAATGCCATCGTGCACCCTGCGGTTCGCGCCGATTTCGATCAATGGGCATCGTTGCAGGATGGACCCTACGTCGTGATGGAAGCCGCCCTCATGGTGGAGAATGAAGGCTGGAAGCGATTCGATCGCGTGATCACCGTGGCCTGCCCGGAACAGGAGCGCATCAAGCGGGTGATGCTGCGCGATGCCGTGAGCGAGGACCAGGTCCGTGCGCGCATGCAGCACCAAGCAACCGACGAATCCCGCGCGGCCATTGCGCACTTCGTTATCCGCAACGATGGGCATGAGCTCGTGATCCCGCAAGTGCTGGCCATCGACGCTGAACTCAGGCGATTGCAGCCATGATACCCGCAGAGCGACCGCTGCCGTTGTCCATGGTGACACTCGTGTTCGGCGCGCTCAGCATTCCGCTCGCATTCGCCGGTCATCTCTGCTCACTGGCCGTGGTGCTGGGTGTTTATGCCATCGCCTTCGGCTGGTGGGGCCAGCGGCGCGCCGCGAAGCATGTGCTTCTCTATACCGCAGCGAGCGTCAAGCGCGCGCGCATTGGCTTCCGTTGCGGCATGGTGGGGACAGCCTGCGCCCTCTTGATGTGGGCACTATGGGCGTCGAACGTGCTGTTGTCTTAAGCTCTCTTGGCCTGTTGCTCGGGCATCAAGCCACGCAGCACGGCATCCGACCCGAATTCCAGGATCATCCGCTTCAGCAGTTCAGCGGTCGCTTCGGCATCGGCCATGGCGCGGTGCGCTTTCGGGAAGTGGATGCCCAAGTGGCGGCAGAGGCTCGTGAGATTGTAGTGCTCGAGCGCAGGCATCAGCCTGCGGCCAACGCGTTCGGTGCAGATGGTGGTGCGCTCGAAGGGAAGGCCCACCCGTGCGAACTCGTGGCGCAGCGCGGTCATATCGAAGCGCACGTTATGCGCCACCACGATACGGTCCTGGGTGAGCGTGGCCAAGGTGCTGGCGATCTCGTGGAAGCAAGGCGCATCGCGCAGCAGGCCATCGTCGATGCCGGTGAGCTTGCGCGTGAACCAAGGCACGCGCTCGCGCGGCTGCACCAGGCTGTCCCAACGGAGCCGCTCACGGCTGCCGTCGAGCGCGATCACCGCCACCTCCATCACCCGTCCGCGCGTAGGGTCTCCTTCCGTGACCTCTACATCGATCACCGCATAATGCTGCCGTTGCATGGCGGCCTCATACGCCGGAGCAGCGGGCGGGGTTGCTGAAAGGGTGAATGTCGTGGGCATCGCGGAAGGACGACAAAGATGATCGTCCGAAGGATACGTGGATCGAGTCGCGCGGAATCACTTTAGGGCCATTGGGTCCGCTGTGCAGCGGACTGAATCCGGCGCCTGACGGCGCATCATTCTTTGGCAGTGAACCACGGATTCACACCGATATACACGGATTGAAATGCCCTCATGCGTCTAGGTGATAGCCATGAGCTGGACTGACTGACGGCTCATATCCGTGGTAATCCGTGTGGATCCGTGGTAAATGACTCCGGAGATACGTGCCTAGTGGGCTTGGAATCCAGATAGGCGTTCAGCGCTTCCGCAGCACACGCAGGATCGGAAAGCTGATGGCCACGCCCAAGCCGCCCATGGCCAAGGCCAATAGCACGGCACCTATGACATACTGCATCACATGTGCGCGAATGCCGGCCAAGGAGAGTTCGTCGAAGCTGTCGGGCATGTATGCATCGGCTCCTGCGAAAGGCGCGCCCATGCGATAGCTCGCAAACAGGATCAACGGGATCATGGGTGGCAGGCTGATGTTGGCCGCAGCGACGAAGAGCACGCGGTTGAGGCGCAGCGCATAGGACAGCGGGATGCCCACCAGCAATTGCAGTCCCCAAATGGGCACGATGCCCATGAAGAAGCCGAAGCCGATGGCGCAGGCTTTCCGCATGGAACTCTCCTCGGGCCTCACCGCTTCGGCCTTGATCACGCGCCATAAGCCGCCTTGCAGCAGCAGCCGCTTCGGCCAGAACCAGATCAACGCGCAGGTCACCAGCCAGGTGTTGAGCACGCTGATACGCGAGAAATCGAGGAAGGGCTTGAAGTGTGATACGCGTTCGGGGAAATCGTAGCGCACACGCACAGGCACCTGCGCGAATGGCGTTCCGCTCCAAGCCATCTTCACGATGGCCTCCACTTCGAAGCCGAAGCGGTCGGTGAGCCAGCGCTTGCCTTCGAGCGGCTTCAAGGGCCAGCCCCGGAAACCGGTCTGCGTATCGTTCAGTGTGATGCCCGTTTCGACCTTGAACCAGAAGTTGCTGAAGCGGTTGCCGAAGGAGCTCCGGCCGGGAACACTCGCTTGGTCCATGTTGCGCACGCCCATCACCATGGCGTCAGGCTGTGCCATGATCGCCTGCGTAACAGCGGGGATGTCCGAAGGATCGTGCTGACCATCGGTGTCGATGGTGATGGCATGCGTGAAGCCCAGCACACGCGCGCGCTCGAAGCCTTTGCGCAGCGCATGGCCTTTGCCGCGGTTGGGCATCACACGCACCACATCAATGTCGCGCTCGGCTTTCAGGATCGCAGCGCTGTTATCCGTGCTGCCATCATCCACCACGATCATGGTGCCCGGCGCATGCGCCCGCACGCCCGCGAGCACCTTTGCCAGCGTGCCAGCATTGTTGTAGGTGGCCATCACCACGGCGATCATTGGCTCCATGGTGCTCGGTCTGTTCAGCCTGCGGGAACCAGTTCGGCGCTCACTTTGACGGCAATGGCGCCATTGGCCATGATCTGCGCATCGGCGCGCACTCCGCCTTCGATGGGCTGCACGCTGGCGGTCACCAGCATGTCGCCGGCGGTCGAAGGTTCAACAGGGATGAGGAACTTGAGCGCCCGAGCGCGCGCGATCCGATGCTCTGCACCCAGCAGCGCGCTGCAGATGCGCACCGTTAGATCCACCAGGCAAACGCCCGGCACTACCGGACGGCCGGGGAAGTGGCCCGCAAGGATGGCGTGATCGGCGTTGATGCGCGCTGTGGCGGATCCGCTCGCGCCCGGTGCGGGCAGTGCATCAATGGTGAAGAGGTCGGTGTTGGTCATGGGAGCGTGAACGTGCCTTCCGGAAGCGCGGCGTTGAGCTTGGCCTCGCGGAATCGGGTGATGGTGAGGTCGCCATTGGGACGGATCATGCGCATCTCGGCGAGCATCAGTGTCTCAATGGGAAAGCGCAATTGGATGCGGTCCACCTTGCTCTTCATGGCGGCCTGATCAGGCCTCAGTTCAACGAGCAGGTCGTTGGCATCGCGGAAGAACTCCACGGGCATGCCGCCTTCGCCATAGGCTTTGCCCGTGAGCAAGTTGCCGATGAGGCGTTGAATGCCGAGGAAGACCTGCTTGTCGCGTGTGGTCACCGCTCGCTCTGCGCCGCGCTCGTTGATGCGCACCTTGCCGTTCACGACCACCGCCGTCATGGCTTCGGGTGCATGCACGGCCCACAGCAATCTGTCGGGCGCCTCAAAAGCGAATCGGCCATCACTCATGACGGGCTGCGCCAATCCCTTGATCCGTTTCTCTTGCGTGAATGCCGCTTGCACGCGTGCGTCGGGTCGTGCTTGTTCGCGCAAGCGGAGCACGATCGGGTCTTCGGCTGCGAGCGGCACCGGACCGTTCTGAGCGGAACAATGCACCGCGAGCGGAAGCAGCAGGAGAGCGATGGGTTGCCGGAGCATGAGCGAGGAGCGATCGAGCCTCACCAACTTCTTGCCAAGCTGCTTCGCCTCCGCGATGATCGATGCTGTCAGCTCCTTCACGCCGGTCGCATGATCATGCATGAGCACGATGGTCGCTTGCTTCACACCGGGGAGTACCCGCGCCACCAATGATCGCGGCTCCTTGCGCGCCGTATCGAAGCTGCGCAGGTCCCATGCGACCGGAACGAGGCCGCTGGCGTTCATGGCGCGCGCCGTGGCCGGACTGGTTACGCCGAAGGGAGGTCGCATGAGCACTGGTTGCACGCCGGTGGTGCGCGCGATGGCGCTGGCACATTCCGTGATCTCGCGCAATGCGCGCCGCTCGCTCATGAAGCCCCAATGCCAAGCGTGCCGTTGCGTATGCACGCCGATGGCATGTCCTTCCTCCACGATGCGCTTCGCAAGTGCAGGCGCACGCTCAACGCGCTCCCCGATGCAGAAGAAGGTGGCTTGCACCTGTTCGCGCTTCAACAGGTCGAGCAGTGCGGGCGTGTGCTCCGGCATTGGGCCGTCGTCGTAGGTGAGCGCAATCGTCCCGGGCTTCGCTGATGTCGCGTGCGCGATGAAGAATCCCGCGCCGGGGGTGGCGCTTCCCCAAGCCAGCAAAGCGAGATGCGATGCGAGCGTGATCACCAAGGGCCAAACGGAACACCAGCCGAGCAGCAGGCCCGCCAGCGCAACGGCGTGCAGCACCGCGAAGGGCCAGAAGGTGCGCGCGTGGGTCAGCATGGGCTGATCAGCAGGTCGGTGAGGTGGTTCTCTGAAGCGCCGATGCGGATCGCTTGGGCGAGACCAGCAGCAATGGCATCGCCGAGTTGCTGCGCGATGAGCGAGCCATGGAGCGCCAATTCCGGGTCGCGCATCATGCGCGCGCCATCGTGATCGGCGGCCCAGGTGATGCGCGCTAAAGCGTTCCCATCGGCCATCCCCGAAAGCACGAAAGCCTCTCCGCCAGCACCTACGTTGATCGCTGGATCCAACGCACCAGCGATGCGCTCGAGCAGGGCCGTGCGCTCGTCTAGGGCGATCACGAGGATGTTCCACTCGGGCTTCTCGTGCAGCATGAGTTCCGCTTCAACCAAAGCGGCATGGAAGCCATCGAGGCCCTGCGCATGCGTGATGTTGGGTCCATCGCAACGGAGCATGAGCGCGATCTGGCCGGCCATGGTGTTGTGCGTGGAGCGCATGAAAGGCAGCGGCGATAGCAACGCGCCATTCGCGTCGTGCATATCGGCGAGGAAGCGCTCGGTATCGTCCAAGCAGCCGAGCGCGGTGCTGGCGATGATGGCATCGGGGCGCTCGATGCCTGCGTGGTGCAGTGCGGCCAGCGCCATGCGCGAAGCATCGCGTTGCATGCTGGAGAGCCTGCGCTCCACGCCCGCAGGAATCGCTGGTGGCTCGCCCGACATCGGGCCTCGGCGTGATGTGCTGCGCAGGAGGCTCATGCGGCATTCATCAGTAGGAGCGAAGAGCAATTGCCGCCGAATCCGAATGAGTTGCTGAGCACGTTGCGCAGGGGCCTGTGTTGCGATGCGGCCAGCGGCATTGCGCTATGCCCGGGCATCACCGCCGTGTTGGTGTGCGCGCTGGGGATAAGGCCGAGTCGCAGGCATTGGATGGCGATCACCGCTTCCAAGGCGCCCGCTGCCGCAAGGGTGTGGCCGGTGAGCGCTTTGGTGCTGGTGAAGGGCGGCACCTTCGCGAAGAGGCGCTCCATGGCGCGCAGCTCGGTGTCGTCGTTATTGTCCGTTGCGGTACCGTGCGCGTTGATGTGCTCGATGTCGGCAGGAAACAGGCCCGCACGCTCAATGGCGTCGCTCATGGCAAGGAAAGGCCCGCGGCCCTCGGGCGATGTGGCCGTGGCGTGGTGCGCATCGTTGCGGTTGCTCCAACCGCCGAGGATGGCCAGCGGCGTGCGGCCTTCGCGCTGCGCATCATCGAGCCGTTCGAGCACGAGGTAGGCTGCGCCTTCACCCAGGTTCATCCCTTTGCGTTCGGGGCTGAAGGGGGTGCATGCCGAAGCATCCATGGCGCTGAGCGATCGGAAGCCTTCGATGGTGAAACGGCAGAGCGCATCGGCGCCGCCAGCGAGCACGCGTTTCGCGCGGCCCTGTTGCAGCAGCCGCGCGCCCAAGGCGATAGCGTTGGCCGATGAGCTGCACGCGGTGCTGAGCGTGGTGGTGAATGCGCGCGATCCGATGGCGCGGGCAATGGCTTCCGTGTGCGCGTGTACCGGATGCTCCAAGGCCATGCGAGCGCGCTCCATGCGTCCGTTCCGCCAATCGTCATACAGGGTCTCGCTGATGTCCATGCCGCCCACGGTACATGCACTGAGCACGGCCATGTCAGTGTTGTTGTTGCCGGCAACAGCCTCTTTCACGGCCATCAAGGCGAGCAGCGCGGTGCGTGATCGAGGTCCATGCTCGCCTAAGCTGAGGCGCGCGGCCATTTCGGCATTGGACAATGCAGCTTCTCCGAAATGCAGTTCGGGGAGATGGGGGAACTGCCGTGGCGCTATCCCGCTCCGTCCTTCCGCGAGCGCACGCGCGATCTCCGCAGTATCGAGGCCGATGGCGCAGACCGCGCCGGCTCCTGTGATCGCGATGGGTGCTCCGCTCACCGGTGGGCCATGATGTGTTGGGCCATGGTGGTCACGTTCTGGAAAACGGAACGGCCCTCTTGTGGATCGCTGATGCGCACGCCGTAGTGGCGGTCCATGAGCACGATGAGCTCCAGCACGTCGATGCTGTCGAGGCCCAGGCCCTCGCCGAAGAGCGGGGTGTCGTCGGCGATGCTCTCCACCGTGCGGTCCTGCAGGTTCAGGTGCTGGATGATGCGTGCTTTCAGTTCCTGCTTCAATTCGGTGGTCGGTTCAGTGCTCATCGAACAAGGTTTGGAGTCGGTTCAGGTCGGTGTCTGTGAGTGTTTCGGCATCCATGGCGGCGAAGGCCGATCGCGCATGGTCCGCGAAGGTATCGGCCCAGCCGCACACGATCCAGCGCATGCCTTGCTGCTTCATCATTCCAATGGCTGGCTCCAAGGCACGAGCCGAAGGGGAGGGCATCATCAGGCAGAGGCCGCTGCCGTGCAGCCCGTGGCGTATGCTGAGTTCGCCCAAGGCGATGCTCGGCAAGGTGGGCACGAAGAGGGCCGGGCTCGCCACGCCTTCAGCGCTGAGCAGGTGGTTGTAGCGCGCGTCGCTCTCCATGCTCCCGGTGCAGGAGCAGAGCAGCATGCCGATGCGCTCCGGGTCAACGGCCGCGAAGGGGCCATCGGGCGCGAAGAAGGGAGCCGCGCTCAACAGCACCAGCCGCGAGAGGCGGTCGGCGCGGTGGAAGCGCGGATAGTCCTGGCCGAGACCTGTCCAAACAGCGGCGAGCCGTGCATCGGCATCGCCATCGGCAGCGGCCAAACGCGTGGCACCGAAGCGGAAGGCGCCATCGCGATAGCTGGTTGTTTGCTCGATGCTCATGCGGTTTCGATGATCACGGCCGCGTTGCATCCGCCGAATCCGGAAGAGGTCTTCAGCAGCACGGACCCATTGGTGCGCTCATCAGCGCTGAGCACATTGATCTTCCCCGGAACGCCCACTTGGCCTAGTCCTTCCGTGCGCAGCACCACGCCTTCGCGCAGCGCGTGCAGGGCGATTATCGTTTCCAACAGCCCGGCGGCACCGAGCGTGTGGCCGAACCAGCCTTTGTATCCGCTCAAGGGCGCATCGCTCAGTCCGCAACGCTCGAAGGCGATGGACTCCATGGC
>JBATND010000437.1:0-7403 GCA_049290175.1 Flavobacteriales bacterium
GATACCACCACCATGGCGCGTATCCTCATCCCCACGGATTTCAGCTCCGGCGCCCTGAACGCGGCGGTTTATGCGGTGCGCCTTTTCGGTTCAGAGGGCAACCGGTTCGTTCTCCTGAACACGTTCATGATGCCGCCGGGCGGCGCCAGCACCATGTGGAACATCGACGACCTGCTCGCGAAGGAGTCGTTGGCCGGGCTGCAACAATTCGAGGCTGTTCTGCGCAACGCGCTTCCCGGAGTGGATGTGAACCTGGAGGTGGTGTGCGAGCATGGCGATTTGCCGAACGTGATTGACCGCTACCTCACGGATGCGGAGAAGCCGATTTGCGTAGTGATGGGAACCCAAGGCGCCAGTGGCTTGCAAGAGGCGCTCTTCGGCAGCAATACGGCCAGTGTGATCAAGCACGGGAGCTTCCCGGTGATCGCCGTTCCCGGCAAGGCCGAATACCGCGCTCCGAAACGGATCGTACTGGCTGATGACGGCGGGCCTGTGAGCCGCGATGCCCTAGCCCTGCTGCTCGATATTGCCCGGTGGAGCCAAAGTGAATTGCGCATCGCACGCGTGGTGAATGAGCAAGTGACGGCCGACGATTCGCGGACCCAAGCCTACGATCAATTGCTTGGCGGCATTCCGCATAGCCAGCAATTCCTCAGCGCAGAGCATGTCGAAACCGCGTTGAACGATCTGGCCGAGCAAGGCGATGCGGACATGCTGGCCGTGCTGCACCGCAAACGCGGCCTGTTCCAAGGCCTTTTCCATCGTAGCACTGCTGCCAAGCTGGCCATGCACACGCACCTGCCATTATTGGTGCTGCAGCAAGCCGACCGCTGATGGCCAGCATGCTTCAGCGCGGCTCGCTCCCGCTCTTCGTCTTCAAGGGAATCGCCGTCCGCTTGCATTGGAGCTTCGTGCTGCTGCCGCTGTATGTGCTCATCACGGGCATCTCCGATGGGCTTGGCTGGGACGACATCGGGCTCCGACTCGGGATGGTGGCCATCGCATTCGCCTGCGTGGTGATGCACGAGTACGGACACGCCCTCACGGCTCGGCGCTTCGGCGTTGGCACCCGCGACATCACCTTGCTGCCCATAGGCGGCGTGGCCTCATTGGAGCGCATGCCCGAAGAGCCTCGCCATGAGTTCTGGATCACCGTTGCTGGCCCTGCCGTGAACCTGGCCATTGCGCTCATCGCGATCGTGGCCATGGCTGCCCTCGGCCTGATGTCGTACTTCACCGACCTGCTGCTCGGCGGCGCATCGCTGTGGACCAACGCGCTGCTCTTCCTCGCTGGCCTCAATATCTGGCTCTTCCTCTTCAACCTGATTCCCGCCTTCCCCATGGATGGCGGCCGGATCCTGCGCTCTTTGCTGGCCATGCGCATGCCGCGAGAGCGGGCCACGCGGATCGCCGCAGGCTTGGGTCGCGGCGTGGCCATATTCGGCATCGGCTACGGGCTCCTTCAAGGTCAACCCTTCCTGGCGCTCATCGGCTTCTTCATCTTCATGGCCGCTGGTGCCGAGGCCCGCAACGTGGTGCAGCGCGAACAGCTGCGCGGGATCACGGTGGAGCAGGTGATGCGCACGCGTTTCTGGAACATGAGCGCCGCTACCACAGTGCGCCACGCCACACAAGAACTGCTGCAAGGCGGCGACACGGCGCTGGTGGTCATCGGCCTTGACGGCATGCCCATCGGCGTGCTGCACAAGAACGACTTGATACGAGCCGTTGAAGCCGGCCATGCCGACGCCCGCTTGGTGGATCTTCCTCCGCGCGAAGCACCTGTGATCGGCATTGCTGCTGATGCGCACGAGAGCACGCAGCAGATGATCATGGCCGGGCTGCCGTTACTGCCCGTGGTTCACGACCGCCGCTTGGTCGGCGTGCTGGAGGCCGCCAATCTCGACGAGTTCCTGAAGTTGAAGCAGGCTGAAGCCACAACGCGCAGCTAGGTCAATCGACCTGCTGTCCGTTAGCCTTTGGGGCGCTTGGGCTCGTGCAGGGTGAAGACCCTGGAGATATTGAAACCGAAGTGGACGCCGGCACCATCGCTCGGGCTGCTGAACGCCTTGCTCCAATCGCCGGTGCTCTCGGTAATGAAAGCGCGATCGAACATGCCTGCGCTGTTGCTGAAGTGCAATTGGAAAACGTGGCCGCCCGTCTCGATATCGAACCCTACGGAGAGCGATTGCTTGAAGCCCTCGTCCAGTCCGTCAGGAAGCACATGGAAATACTCCGCGTTGAAGGTGAGGCGCTTGGTGAGCTTCACGCGCCCTGCACCGCTCACATGGAAGACATCGTTCGGTGAATCGGCAGCGGCCACCAGATTGCGGTGTACGACCCCCGGATTCAATTGCAGGCTGAGCGTCTCGTTGAATTTGCGGCCCACGATCAATGTCCATGCATAAGACAAGCGATGGGAGAAATAGTCGGTGCGTGCCGGATTGTACCAAGGCACTTGATCCGCTGCCAGCGTGGTCATGGACGATGCCGCCACCACGGCCAAGGTGATCGGCGCCTTGCAACCTGCATCGCATTGCCGCACCAGCTTGTACTTCACGAAGCCGTCAATGGTCTTCTGGTATCCGCTGCGGCCAATACCGACCATCAATCGGTCATTCACCCCGTAATCGAAGCCTAAGCGCACCGTGGCGCCATCGAGTCCGAAGGCTTCGCGACCTCCACCGTTAGCAGGTCCGAAACGGTGCCCGATCCGGAAGTCGAGCACGCCTGCCGCTGTGTTCTCCAAGCTGTGGCCGTTGATCACGCGCGTGGTCTTGAATGCCGCGTTGGTGTACTCCGGACCGGTCTCCTCCTCTCCTAGCAAGCCGAGCAGATCGTCTTGCGCATGGCTATGCGTGGTGCAGAACGCGGCAACGAGGAGCAAAGGGATGAAGCGCATGGATCGTGGTCGGTTGGCGAAGTTGGCGGATCAGCAGCGATGGCCGATCAGGGCATCTTGGTGTAGTCCATGCGCACGTTCAGATCCATAGCCTCCGCGATGTTCTTGCGCACGGCGCCGGGGATCTTGATGCCATGGTCCTCGGGCTTCACTTGGAACTTGCTCTCCGCACGGATGCCGCCCTTCTCATCAACGGTGATAGTGCCGGTGGTCTTCATCGGTTGATCCACGCCGTGGATGTTCATGGTTCCCTCAACCGTGACCGGATAGGAACCAGCCTTGGCGAGCTGATCGGCGGAGACTCCTTTCAACGTGCCCTTGAATGTGGCTTTGGGGAACTTGTTGCTCTCCATGTAGTTCTCGTTGAAGTGCTCCTGCATCAATGCCTTCTCGAAGGTGAAGGCCTTGATGAGCACGGAGAACTCGATGGCGCCAGAAGTGGCATCCCACACGCTCGTCACCTTGTCGTTATCGGCGTGGATGTCCTCAATGGGCGTTGAGGAATGGAAGTCGATGTGGCCGGTGCGCGTCATGTAGCGCTCTTGGGCGGCGAGGGTGAGCGGTGCAAGTGCAAGGCTCAAGGCGAAGGTCTTCAGCAGGTTCATGGTTCGTTGTTTCAATTCGGTTGGCAAGCATCATTCCACGGCCACGCAGCGTTGCAGGATCACGTCTCCGGGGAGCATTCCGCCGCCGGTGTACCCGGTGCAAACACCTTTCACGTGTACCTTAGAACCTGCCTTCCACGCGGCAGGCACTGTGCCTTGCTTGAATTCGCAGGCGATACCGGCCATCTCATCACCTGTATCGAGCGTCACATTGGCCGGTGCAGTTCCATCGGACAGAACCACTTCGCGTATCACACCCTTCACCTTCACCACCTTTTCCACGTATTGGGAATTGGCTGCCGCTTCGTCATTCACGAATGCTGCAAGCAGTTCGTGGGCGTCGAGCGCGAAATCCTCCTTCGATCCGGACAGGTCCGCATGCCCGCGGCTGAACTCCGAATAGCCGTACCACCCTCCTATCGCTAATGCGACAGCTCCGATCAGGATCAATGTGCGTGCTTTCATGGCGGCTCAATTCTGTGGTGCGCCCGCATCGAGCCAAGCCTGCACCTGATTCTGGTTGCACGCTGGCAGCTTCCCGCTTGGCGGCATGAAATAGGGCGCTCCCGTAACAACCACCCCCCGCAGTTTACCGTCGTCGGCAATGGCCTTCACGGCGGCGTAGCTCGTGAGCGCTGGAGACTGCGCGCCAGGCACATGACAGCCGGGTATGGCGCAGCTCGATTGCACCAGAGGCTCGATGGTTCCGCTCCAGGTCACAGCAGAGGTGTCGCAGAAAGTGTTGGGATACAACTCCTCCTCGTTGTCGTAATAGCAACCGGGGAGCGCCAGCAATGCGATTGCAGCGAGCACGAGCGGGATGAAGCGACGATGCATGGTGACGGCTTGAGCGCGTGTGCGCGCCTCGCGAACATACGGGTGATTCGTGAAGCTGGGAATCATGCGGCCGCTCTGGTCAGTTATTGGGCGCCCCTTGCGCGATCCAGAGCTGGATCTGCCTGATGCGGCAAGCATTGAGCTGCGGACCGGATGGCGGCATGGCGGTGTAGGTAGGCAGATGCCGGACAGCACCCTCCAGGCTTCCATCCATGGCGCGTTGATTCACCACGCTCCATTGCGTGAGGTTGATGCCTGCGGAGGGCGAGGACCCGCTGTGGCAGCTGGTGCAGCGTGCCTGCATGATTGGAGCGATGGTACCGCTGTATGTGACGTTGAGCGTGTCGCAGGCCGCCGATTCACAGCTGTTGTTCTGCGCGCCCTGATTGATCCATTGCTGGATGAGCGCGATCTGATCCGCAGTGAGCGTCGAAAAGGGCGGACGCGGCATGATGTCGTCCGGATCATTGTCCGTGATGGCCTCCATCAGATCACCATTCTGCACGATTCCGCTGGCCATCAAGGTCGCATAGCTCGTGATCTGGATCTCGTCGTTATCGTCGTTCGCGGTGTGATGGCAATTGAGCCCTTGGCCCGGATTGGTACAGCTGCTAGTGAGGATGGGCAGCACCTGCTGCTGGAACCAGATCGTGTTCGGGTCGCAAGGCTGATCGCCTGGGTCGGTGCCGCCATTGCCCCCTCCCTCAACCCCAGGGCCGATCTGCGGCTCATGCTTGCACGAATCAAGCAGCAACGCCATGACCAGGCCAGAGAAGGCGCTTACCCACCAAACCCACCTATGATTCTTCGACCCGGCCATGGCTATTGCTTCTTGCTGTTCGGTGCGAACCTAATTCCAGCCCCAAGGCCGAACGACGGTGATTCCGATGAACCGGGATAGCATCATGCCGAATCGGACAGTTTGACCCGGTGCCGTTTTCGCAGTGATCCAGCGGCAACAGCCTGTTCAGCCAACAGAACCAAGATCTCGACCGCATTCAACGTGTTGGCATAACGGACGGTGCGGTTCAGTCGGATAATGGCACCGAGGCGCTCGGCTGGAGCAAGTGCCACGAGCATTGCAAGGTCTGCTGATTCGATGTGAGTCAGGTCATTCATGGCTTCCGCTATGCTGCGACCATTCCAGGTTCAATCAACGAGCGACGATGAAGCGGCGCATGTGCACAGCCTTACCGTCGCGATTCAGTCGAAGCACATAGGAACCGGCCGGAAGACCAGCGAATCGCGCGGTGTCGCCAATCAGGCCCGTGCCCATGACCACTGCCCCTTTCCCGTCAATCACCTCAGCTGTGAGGACATTCTTCAATCGCGCATCGATCACGGTGAGCGTCACCTCTTCATTCGTAGGTACCGGGCTCAGGCTCACCCCAAAAGCGAGATCCGACTCGTTCAATCCCGTGGTCGATGGGCCCAGTCGGATGATGGTCCCCAGCGCTCCAACCGCGAATCCGCTGCCGCTGCTCACTACGATGTCCCGTAATACAGCCGTTGTCGATGTGGTCATTGGCATCCATGTAAGACCGGAGTCCATGGTCTTCAGCACCGTTCCGCCTGCACCGCAAGCATAGGCTTCCGTAGCACTCACGCTCCAAAGCGCGTTCAGTTCATTCCCGGTCCCGGAGGCCACTGCAGACCAAACGCCACCGCCATCAGTGCTGCGCAAGATCACGCCCTCATCGCCGCAGATCAATCCGATCTGGGAACTGAGGAACGTGATGTCATTGAGGTCTGTTGATGCAGGCACGGAAAACGGATTCCAGTTGAACCCACCATCCGTGCTGGAGAGGCAAGTCCCATCCTTTCCAACCACCTTCCATGTATTGGCATCCAGAGCCCAAACAGCTTGCAAGTCGCTCTGGGTTCCCGATTGCATCGACGACCAAGTGGCACCCGCAGAACCGCTCCGCACGATGGCCCCATCCTCTCCTACCGTTATGATCAAGCCACTGACCCGCGCTGCGCTCACCAGCTCACTCGTTGTTGCTGTGGCACCGGGCAACCAGGTATTGCCGCCGTCAGTTGACCGGATCACCACACCACCGTCTGCGAACAGGATGAAATCCAAGGGCGCGAGCTGCATGATGCTATTGATGTCGTCGCCATATCCCGACACAAGCGGAGACCACGTATTCCCGCCGTTCAGCGATCGGACCAAGACGCCATCCTTGCCGCTGGAAAGAGTGGTTTGCGCATCGATCATATGCACCGCTTCGAGTTGTGTGCTGGTCCCACTAGGAACCAGTGTCCATTGCGCGTGCATCGCGCCGGAAATCAGAAGACCGAAGTTGAGGAGTGTAGTGCGCATGGCGTTCGTGTTTTGGTGCATCGAAGGTGATGGCACAGCCAAGGCAGGGCACCAGAGATCCTGACGGAACGGGCAACGACAGTGATGGAGCGGCAAGAGGTCTCACTCGCCTGCCAACCAGCGCTTGAACGCCGCGCTGCGCTCGCTGCTCACGATGGCGTCCTCGCTGTACGGCGGATCGAGGATCACCTTCACACGGCTCTTGCTGTAGGTGAGCAGTTCCTTGATGCTGCGCAGCTGAACGATCAACTGGCGATTCAGCCGGATGAACTGCTGCGGATCGAGCTGCTTCTCCAGGCGATCCAGGCTCTCATCGAGCGGAAGGTCCTTGCCTTCACGCGTGCGAAGGAAGGTGTTCTTCAGGAGCGAATGGATGTAGGCGATCTGGTCAGGCTCCACCACTTTGAAATGCTCGCCGTAGCGGATGAGGAATCGCTTGGCGTAGGCCTGCGGCTGCTCGGCCACGGTTGCGGCGGCCAATGGCGCATGATCACGAATGAGCCCGAGTTGCTTCACGCGATCGATGGCGGACCGCAGCTCATCCGCGTTCACAGGCTTCAACAGGTAATCGACCGCATGCACCTTGAAGGCCTGCAGCGCATGGGCATCGAAGGCCGTTGTGAACACTACCGGGCACGGCACCTCCACCCGCTTGAACACCTCGAAGCTGTCACCATCGGCCAATTGCACATCGAAGAGCGCGAGGTCGGGCGCGGCATTCGCGCCGAACCAC
>JBATND010000438.1:0-2226 GCA_049290175.1 Flavobacteriales bacterium
ACTCGGGGCGGAAGTCGTGGCCCCACTCGCTGATGCAGTGCGCCTCGTCGATGGCGAAGAAGCTGATCTTGATGTCGCGCAGGAACTCGGTGTTCTCCTTCTTGGTGAGGCTCTCGGGGGCCACGTACAGAATCTTGGTGCGGCCAGCGGCGATGTCCTCCCGAACGCGAAGGGTCTCGTTGCGGGTGAGGGAGCTGTTGAGGAAGTGTGCCACGCCCTCTTGGTCGCTGAAGCCGCGCAGGGCGTCCACCTGATTCTTCATCAGGGCGATCAGCGGGCTCACCACGATGGCCGTGCCCTCCATCATGATGGCGGGCAGCTGGTAGCAGAGGCTCTTGCCGCCGCCGGTGGGCATGATCACGAAGGTGTCGCGTCCCTCCAGGACGCTTTTTACGATGGCTTCTTGTTCGCCTTTGAACTTCTTGAAGCCGAAGAACTGCTCGAGCGCCGCTTTGGGCGTCAGGTCGATGTTGATCATCATGATATAGACGGCCGTTGCCTCGGCCGTGAAATTGAACGCTCGAATGTATGGCGAGCGCTTCAATCAACAGTCAAGTCCATCCCAACGTTCGTTAAGCATCTGGGAGTCGCAAGGGCCGTTGATAAGTGAAGGCGGATAGCACGAGGTTGCCAAGGTCCCCGGCTATCTTTGGCCGGGCCGCAAAGGCCGTTTCCCCGCGATTGGCAAGGGCTGGCAATGAAATGACCTTCCTGGAGCACCTGGAGGAGCTCCGCTGGACACTGGTGCGCTCGGCCATTGCCGTGGCCGTCGGTTTCGTGCTGGCCTTCATCTTCAAGAATTTCGTCTTCGAGGAAATCGTGCTGGCAGCACGCGATCCCGGTTTCATCACCTATCGGGGGTTCTGCCGCATTGCGGAATGGCTGGGCTTGTCCGAGCTGTGCATCACGGAGTTGGGCTTCACCTTGCAGAATCTGCCCGTCAGCGGCCAGTTCATGACGCACCTCACCGTGGCCTTCGTGGGCGGCTTCATCCTGGCTTTCCCCTACATCCTGTGGGAGTTGTGGCGCTTCATTGCACCGGGGCTGAATGAGAATGAACGGCGGGCATCGGGCCTTTTTGTGATCGCGGGTTCATCGCTCTTTTTCCTGGGCGTGGTCTTCGGCTATTTCCTCCTGGCGCCGCTCACGGTGCAGTTCTTCGGCAACTATCAGGTGAGCGCGAGCGTGGCCAACAACTTCGCGCTGGAGAGCTTCATCGGGATCGTGACACAAGTCACCGTGTGGACGGGCCTGGTCTTCGAGTTGCCCTTGCTGGTGCATGTGCTCACCAAGCTCGGGCTGGTTGGCCCTGAATTGCTGCGGAAGTACCGGAAGCATGCCTTCGTGGGCCTGCTGGTGCTCTCTGCGATCCTCACCCCGCCCGATGTCATCAGCCAGATCATCGTAGCGGGCCCGCTCATGGGGCTTTACGAATTGGGCATCATGATCAGCGCACGCACTGAGCGGCGTCGCCTTCGGGCCATGGCTGCCCCCAAGTTGGCCAAGGCATGAGGCGCTCGTTGGTCCGCATGGTCATGGCCACTCTTGCGGCATGCGCAGGGAGTAGCGCAAGCGCCCAGAGCACGCGCGTGAGCGGTACCGTGACGGATGCGGTAACGGGGGAGACCCTGCCTTCGGTGAACATCCTCTTCCGCGATAGCCGGGTGGGCACCACCACCAATATTGATGGCCAATACAGCATCGATACCTACTACGCCACGGATAGCCTCATCTTCTCCTTCATCGGCTACGTGCCGCGTAAGGTGGCGGTGCGGCGCGATAAGGCGCAGGTGATCGACGTGAAGCTGGACCCCAGCGCCACTGCGCTCGACGAAGTGGTGATCAAGCCCAGCGGAGAGAACCCCGCCTTCGAAATCCTGCGCCGCGTGGTGCGCAGCAAGCCGGCCAACAACCGCGAGAAGCTCGATGCATACAGCTACGAGGCATACAATAAGGTGGAGTTCGACCTGAACAACATCAGCAAGGAGTTCACCGAGAAGAAGATCTTCAGGCCCTTCGCCTTCATCTTCGACAACATCGACAGCACTGGCGCCAAGCCCTTCCTGCCGATCTTCATGACCGAGAGCCTGAGCGAGGTGGTCTATCGCCAGAAGCCCCGAACGCGCAAGGAGTTCATCCGCGGCACCAAGGTGAGCGGCATGGAGAACGAGAGCATCTCCCAGTTCATGGGCGACATGTACCAGAACGTGAACATCTACGACAACT
>JBATND010000439.1:0-4291 GCA_049290175.1 Flavobacteriales bacterium
GTTCTGGCCTTGCCCACGTGCAAGCACGGGTGCCCATAAGAAGAAAAGAAGCAGGAGCCTCACGCGTGCAAGATCGTGCGCTTGGCGATCCACACCGCCGTTTGGCCGCAAAGCTTCACTGCACCACAACGATTCGGCTGCCCTGAAGGCGCATGCCTTGTGCTCCGCGAATTGCGGTGGTGCGGCCGAGCAGATCCAGCGGAATGCTGCTACTGGTCGTGCTACGGCTGTGGACGTCCTCGATTGCAGTGGGCAACTCTTCCGCTAGTTCGCTCATCACGATCCGCAGTTCATCAAGGTACCAAGCCCCTTCACCATCGAACGCTTGCAGCTGGATCTGGAAACACGCGTACGACATGCCTTCGCCCTTCGTGGCAGTGCCGCATGACGTGAGCACGGTTGTGCCGAATTGTTCAGGCGTCGGCGCTTCGATCACCGCTTGAGAAGAACCGGCAAGATCATTCACGCTCGCCAACAGCTTTCGCGGGCCATCATCAACGCGCTTGTGAACCACGATCACGCTATCGATCCGCACGTTCACCATGGACATCACCGAGGCCACCAGCCTGTGGCTGTTATCGGGCACCGAGGACCATCCGGAAAGCAGCAGGGCATTGTCGCCCACAGCGAAAGGATGCGGGCAGGCGCTCACGCCGATCAACGCGGCGTTCGTTCCAAGCACCACCTGGTCGCCATCGGGTTGATTGCATGCGGAGCATCCGCCCTCGCAGTTGATCATCTCGGCGCAAGGCTGGTTGAGCCATTGGTACGAGACCGTCCTGGTTTGCGCGGTAGCGCTCAGTGAAGCGATCAGCAGGACCGGCGGAAGGATGAGAAGACGGAGTGCGTTCATGGCGGTGTCGTTGTTGACGCCGCAAACGTTCACCGAAACGCAAGGCTCAGGAAGCAAGAGCCAGTGAGTGGCGCATTCGGACTGTGAATGGCAAGGCACAGGCAGGATGCTTAGCGCTCTAATAACGGTGTCGCGCGCAAGCGAATGGCTCTGTGGCCGAAATCACCACGTACTCAGCCTCTCTCCCTTCAGCACAACCTCCACCTTGCCCATCACATCGTCCGTGAGCAGGTCCTGCGCCTCCACCGCCTTCATGTTCTCTTCGAGCTGCGCCACTTTGCTGGCGCCTAGGATCACGGTGCTCACGCGCGGGTTCTTCAAGCACCAAGCGATGGCGAAGACGGGCAACGAAAGGCCGAGGCCTGAGGCGATGGGCTTCAGTTTCCCCACTGCATTCAGGCGGGCTTCATTCAACTCACGCTCGCGCAGCCAATCGAGTCCTTCGGCCGTGAGCCGTGTGCCCTGCTCTGCGCTGGTGCCGTGCTTGCCGCTGAGCACACCGCTGGCCAAGGGGCTCCAGATCGTGGTGCCAAGGCCCACAGTATCATAGAGCGGCGCGAATTCATGCTCCACCTTCTCCCTGTGGAAGAGGTTGTACTGCGGCTGCTCCATCACCGGCGCGATGAGGTGGTGCTTCTCCGCAACGGCATGTGCCTCCTTGATCTGTTCAGCGCTCCACTCGCTGGTGCCCCAGTAGAGCACCTTGCCTTGCATGATCAGCTGGTGCATGGTCCACACCGTTTCGTCGATGGGCGTGTTGGGGTCCGGGCGGTGGCAGAAGTAGAGGTCGAGGTAGTCCACTTGCAGGCGCTTGAGCGCATCGTTGCACGCTTCAACAACGTGCTTGCGATGAAGCCCCAATTGCGTGGGCAGCTTGCCGCCCGCGCCGAAGAAGACCTTGCTGCTCAAGATCCAGGTGTCGCGCGGCCATTCCATCTGCTTCAGGATGCGGCCCATGACGCGCTCGCTCTCACCGCGCGAATAGATTTCGGCGTTGTCGAAGAAGTTGATGCCGTTGTCGTAGGCGAGCTTCATCAGCTCGGCGGCGGTGTCGTCGGTGATGAGCTTGCCGAAGGTGAGCCAGGAGCCCAATGATAATTCGGAGACTTGGAGGCCGGAGCGGCCGAGACGGCGGTAGCGCATGTGTTCGGCCCCATTTTGCGGGGCATTTGGCAAAGGACGGTCCTGGGATCACAACATCCCGAACCGTTCGCAATTGCGTTGCACCAAGGGAGCGTGTTCGAGTGCAACTTCACCGGCCTGATCGATCAACCATGGAAAAGCGCACCAAAGACAAGCCCTGGAAACTGAAGACCCCTCCCGGCACTTCGGAGTACACGATGCACATCGATGAGAAGGACGGCAAAGAGGTCCTCGTCTGCACTGTGGGCAAAACGGTATTGCTGTACGACATCCGGTGCATCAACGACCTGCACGCCATGCTGAAGAAGCACGGCGACTGGATGGACCTCGGCGGTGCAGATGAGCAGAAGCCCGCGAAGGAGGGCACCGTGGAAGCCTGGGGCCGTTCACCGAAAAACCCCGTTGGTGGATGGTATGGCCTCAAGAAAGGACTGCGCGGACGATTCGGCGTGTACCTGCCTCCCCTGATGGAAGCATTGGGGTTATGCGAACTCACGCACGAGGCGAAGGGGAATAAGATGAAGGCGCGCTGACCATCACCCGGCGCTTCCACCGATGTGGGTTTTCAACCGCCGTGGATAATTCAGTGGCTCGTTCGCGAACACTTCACAATGCGCGAATGTCTCCTTC
This sequence comes from Flavobacteriales bacterium, assembly GCA_049290175.1. Lineage (GTDB taxonomy): Bacteria > Bacteroidota > Bacteroidia > Flavobacteriales_F > PHOS-HE28 > PHOS-HE28. Next base: position 2,627 of record JBATND010000439.1, read on the forward strand.
ACGCAGCCGCGATCACTTCGCGGGCGAAATGGGAATGAATCGCCGCCAAGCGTGCTACGGGCGCCATCGAGCAGATGGCCCTTGCGGCCATGACCAGTACATGTCCGGGAGGACTTGCATTGGCAGAGCATGCCAATGAGGTGAACGCTGCATCCGCTGGCGGCGGAACGCGAGAAGGGGCTCCGGGGACGGGGCCTCTTCGCGTTGGTGGATTACTATACCTTGATGAGCTTCCCCGGGCTGCCGTCGCCCCCGCTTAGTTGCAGCGGTCGAACGAGGGATGTGCCACCCTCCAGCATCGAGACATCTACTGCACGACCTCGGATCCGCGTCATTGCTCGTCCTTGCATATCAGTGATGAACCGTTCATCTAGGTTCGCATCGGCCACGATCATGATGCTCGACCAGGCTAGATTCACGGCCCTAAACTGAACACCCGAAAATGGACTCCAACACCAACAGCCTTAATTGGTTCGAGATCCCCGCCACCGACATCAAGCGGGCGAAGAAGTTCTACCAAGCCATCTTCAAGATCAAGATGGAAGAGATGGAGATGATGGGCATGCAGATGGCCTTCTTCCCCTTCGCGCCCGGCACCGGCAAAGCCAATGGCGGCCTGTGCAAAAGCAAGATGCACAAGCCGAGCAAGACCAGCGGCCCGATCATCTACCTCAACGCGGATCCAGACCTCAAGACCGTGCTTGGTCGTGTGACTAAGGCGGGCGGCCAAGTGATCATGCCAAAGACCAGCATCGGCGAGAACGGCTACATGGCCTTCTTCATCGATAGTGAGGGCAACCGCATGGCGCTGCACTCGAACAAGTAGGAACCTTCGTCGATCAAGGTCTTCAGAAGGGAGGGGCTCCGGCAATGGGGCCTCTTCGCTTTTATCCAACGCTATTCCTTGACAAGCCTCCGCGCTGCTCCAATGACCTCGCCTTGCCGCAGCGGCTTCACGAGGTAAACGCCGCGCGCAAGCATCGCTACTTCAACTGATCGGCCGTACAACCTCGCGACATCCCTGCCCTGCATGTCGGTGATCAGCAGGCCATCGATGTTCGCATCGCCCACTAACGTGATGATTGACTGCGCGGGATTCGGAGCGAGCCACCAAGAGCGTGTGTCACGTGTTTCATCAATGCCATTCGCTTCGCTGGCCACCGCCCAGAAGTTCCGTTGGAAGCCATTGTTGAAATCGCTCTCGTTCCGGAAACCCACACGCGTGAAGCCCGTTCCGGCTCCTGTCGAATAGAAGTAGTAGTAGAAATCCATGGTGCTGTTGGCGGGCAGCTCCACCAGGGCGGTGTCCACATCGGGCAGGTAGCACACATCGGCACAGAGCGAACTGGTCCAACCGGAGGGCATGTTCACTTGCAGTTTCACGATGCGCACCAGGCAATCGATGCTGGTTGGATTGGTCAACAAAGCATGGCCAGTGATCGTGGCGCCTGCATCACCCCAGATCGTGTCGTTGCTCATCAACTGCACGGTGAAGCTCCCGCCGAAGGTTTGGCTGCAATTCGTTGGCAGGCCAAGCAGCGAGTCGATGTCGCAATAGATGTCATCGTCGTTCCTATGCAGCCAATCGTGATGGCGGAAGATGCTGCCGTCGGTATCGATCAGGTAGGCGTTGTTGGGCTGCGGGCCGTAGTAGTTCCACCACTC
>JBATND010000440.1:0-6829 GCA_049290175.1 Flavobacteriales bacterium
GCCAATGATCACCCACAGACTGTCTGATCGATGTATCCAACGATCTACCACGCTTTCCTCGACCTCTTCGGCGTCGAACTGCCCTTCCTCCGGCCGCTCAACAGTTTCGGCTTCTTCGTGGCCATCGCGTTCATCTTCGCCAGTTGGACATTGGGCCTGGAACTGCGCCGCATGTCGGGCCTCGGACTGCTGAAGGCCACCACGCGCACAGTCACCATCGGCCTTCGCGCCACACCGCTAGAACTCATCGGCCAAGCGCTGCTCGGCTTCCTCCTCGGTTGGAAAGGCCTTTACTTGATCCTGAATGCATCGGAGGTGCTCGCCGATTTCCCGGGCTTCCTCTTCAGCGGGAAAGGCAGCTTCATCGGTGGCATAGCCTCAGGAGCATTGCTTGCTTGGATGCGTTGGCGCGAGAAGGAGAAAGCGAAACTCGCCGAGCCACGCACCGAGCAAGTGCTCATGCAGCCGCAGGACCATGCGGGCAACATCACCATCACCGCTGCCATCTGGGGCCTCATCGGCGCCAAGATCTTCCACTGGCTGGAGTATCCGCGCGAGTTCGTCTCGTTCCTCAGTGATCCGGCAGGAAGCGACATCATCAGCGGCCTCACCATGTACGGCGGCCTCATCGTCGCGGGCTTCATGGTGATCCGCTACTTCCGAAAGAATGGCATACCCGCATGGAACGGTGCCGATGCAGCTGCGCCGGGCGTGATGCTCGCTTATGCCATCGGCCGCATCGGCTGCCAAGTAAGCGGCGATGGCGATTGGGGGATCGTCAACACGGCCCCTGCCCCATCGTGGCTGCCTGCTTGGATGTGGAGCTACGATTATCCCAACAACGTGAACGCTGTGACCGGCCCGCAGCGTGGCGGCTACTCAGGCGAGATGATCACGGACGGCACCTGCTTCGAGGGCTACTGCACGCATCTCGTGCCCGGCGTTTACCCCACACCGCTGTACGAGACCATCGTCTGCCTGATCTTCTTCGGCGTGCTTTGGTCGCTGCGCAAGAAGCTGAAACCTGCGGGCAGCATCTTCTTCCTCTTCCTCTTCCTGAATGGCCTCGAGCGCTTCTTCATTGAGAAGATCCGCGTGAACGAACCCGTCCTCGGCAACATCACGCAGGCCGAGATCATCGCCACGGTGCTGATGATCGCGGGCATCGCTGGCCTCGTTTGGCTGCGGAAACGGAAGCACACTGTGAACGCCGCAAACGCATCCGCTTGAACATTGACGATTCAGAACAACCGATGGACCTCAAGAAACTCACCGAGCAAGTCACCGCGCTAAGTGTCGATGTGGCCTCCTTCATCCGCAGCGAATCGGGCAAGCTCACCGAGGCGCGCGTAAGTGCCAAGAGCGCAAACAACCTGGTAACGCACGTGGATCATGTGAGCGAGGACCGCTTGGTGGAAGGGCTGGAGAAACTCTTGCCTGAAGCGGGCTTCATCGCCGAGGAAGGAAGCGGCGAGCAGAAGGACCGCTTCAACTGGGTGATCGACCCGCTCGATGGCACCACCAACTTCGTGCATGGCGTGCCTTGCTATTGCATCAGCATCGCCTTGCTCGATGGAACAGAGCCACTATTGGGCGTGGTGCATGAGGTCACGCGCGACGAGCGCTTCACCGCGTGGCGCGGCGGCGGCGCGTATCTGAACGGTTTGCCCATCCGCGTGAGCGAGCGCGCCACCTTGCAGGACAGCTTGCTCGCCACGGGCTTTCCCTACGACGACTTCGGCTACGAGCAGGAGTACATGGATCTGCTGCGCGAATTGATGCACCGCACGCGCGGCATCCGTCGCTTAGGAAGTGCCGCTGCGGATCTCGCATACGTGGCCTGCGGCCGATTCGAGGCCTTCTATGAATACGGACTGAACAGTTGGGATGTGGCCGCTGGCGTGCTGCTGGTGCGCGAGGCGGGCGGACAGGTCACCGGTTTCCAGCCGAGCAAGGACCCTGTCTTCGATGAGGAGATCCTTGCCAGCAACAACGCGATCCACAACGAATTGCTGGAGGTGATTGAGCGGAATTGGCAGCGGCAGGATTAGTCCAGCCGACGTCCCGTCGGCCGACACCTACTGCAACGTGAACCGCAGCCCCACGAACCAGCGCTGGCCTTGCATGGGCGCATACATGTAGCTCGTATCGAAGGTGTAGCCATTCGGATTCGCCACTGCATCGTTTGCCTGGCGATCGAAGGGATCGAACGGCCGCATGATCGGATCGCGCGGCACGAAGTCGAGCAGGTTCTTCACGCCGCCATAAAGTTCGATGCGATCACCGATGGCTCGGCGGTACTGCACGTTAACCAAGGCATGCCACGGCGAACGCTCTGGTCGGAAATCGTTCTGCTGCACCGGCAAGCGCATGGGGCCATACCACTGACCAGTTAGATCAACAGCGCCGAACCGCTTGCGCTCATATCCGATCGCGAAAGTGCCCGACCAATTCGGCGTGAGCATCTGCTCGGTATTGCTCCTCTGCTCAACGATGTACGCTTGCAGCCATGTCGCGCCCGCCATGCCGCGCCAATGCGTCCCGATGCGCGCTTCGAGATTCGCGCTCACGCCGCGCGTGATGCCATGGCCTTGCAGGTTGCGATAGACAATGAGGTCGGGATCGCTGTCGTAATCCGGCAGGATGCGATTGCCGAAACGCGTGAAGAAGGCCGAAGCATCAAGGGTGAGCGCGCGCATTTCTCCCGGCCAACGGCGCACCACGTTGAAGGTGCCGTTCCACGAGCGCTCCGGCAGCAAGTCTTCGGCCACTACAACCGTGCGCGACCCGGTGAGCGCTGCATGCTCCTCGGTGAAGAGGTTCACCACGCGGTAGCCGGTGCCGAAGTTGCCGCGCACAGTGAGCTTGCCGCTCGGCGCATACTTCCACGCCAGGCGCGGCGAATGCACTAGTCCATGGTCGCGGTCGTTGTCGATGCGGTAGCCGCCGAGCAAGGTGTGCGTCTCGGTCACAGACCATTCATCCTGCATGAAGAGCCCCGGCAGCGGACGACGTTGCGTGACTGAGCCATCTCCAGCAGTGACCGTGATGGGCGTATCGTCCGTGTAGAGCGTTTGGCGATAGGCCACTCCTGCCAGCACATGGTGGCGCATGGCGAAACGATGGCTCCAGAGCAGCTGCGCGAAGAGCACCTCCTGCTGCGCGTTGAAGGGCAGCGTTCCGTACCAGCTGCGCTGATCATGCCGATTCCAGCTCAATTGCGCCGTTACACGCTCCTTCAAAGGCAACTGGTATTGGCCGATCAGTTCCCACCGCCGCGTTGCAATGGACTCGCCGTAGATGCTGTCGCTTCCGGCGAATGCGGGCGTCCAATCCATCTGGCCGCCCCAACGGTCCTCATGCACATAGCGGCCTGCGATGCTTGCGACACGTCGCTCCGGGCGGCGCACATTCCACTTGCTGAAAAGCGATGCGCGCTTCTGGATCGTGAGGTCAGTGAAGCCATCCTTGTTCTCATCGCGCGGCGCATCATACCAATAGCCATTCAATCCGAACAGGCCCGCGACCTTACCCTTCGCGAAGCGCGCGCCCGCATCGAGGCTGTGCTCTTGCCATCCGGTGGTCATGGCATCGAGGGTGATGCGCGGCGCGAGCACCGGATCCTTTGTGATCACGTTGATGATGCCGCCCATGGCCTCGCTTCCGTACAGCGCGCTGCCGGGGCCTTTCACCACCTCCACGCGCTCGATCAATCCGGTGGGAATGCCACTCAAACCATACACCGTGCTCAAGCCGCTCACGATGGGCATGCCATCGATGAGCACCATGGTGTAAGGTCCTTCCATGCCATTGATGTGGATGTCGCCCGTGGCGCACACGCTGCAGTTGATCTGCGGGCGAACGCCGTTCACCATGCCCACGGCATCGAAGAGCGCCGGTGAAGGATTACGGCGGAAGAGCTTCGGCGTGACCACTTCGATCGGCACAGGGCTCTCGCTGCGCGATACCTCCCGCAAGCTGCCGGAGATCACCACTTCATCCAGCTCGGCAACCTCTGCCTCCATGCGGATTATGACGGCCTTGCCATTCGATTGCAACGTTGATAGTGTCCGTTTGAATCCAACTGCAGTTGCAACTATGCGGATACTCCTGCAAGGCACATCCTCCAATCTGAAGCGGCCCTGTGCATCAGCGGCTGCGCCCCAAGTCTGCCCCTCCAGACTCACATGGGCGAAGGGCACCGGTCCTTGCGGCCCTTGCACGATGCCCTGCAGTATGCACTGGCCATGGCCAAGCACGGGCAGCGCGAGCAGCAGGAGAAGCAGCGACCGGAACACGCGGCCAAAGTAAACCGTTTATTAGCCTTGACTAATATTTTTTCTATGTTTGCCGCCATCCAGCATGTTAACCCGTAGCGAAGAGGACCATATCAAGGCCGTTTTCTCCTTGTTGCAGGACGAGGATAGCGCCTTCACCAAGGACATCGCGGAGCGCTTGCGCACCAAGGCCAGCAGCGTAACGGACATGCTGAAGAAGCTGGCCGATAAGAAGCTGGTGAAGCACGAGCCCTACTATGGCGTGAAGCTCACCGCCAAGGGCGAGGCCATCGCGCTGCAACTCGTCCGGCGGCACCGCTTGTGGGAGACCTTCCTGGTGGACCGCCTCGGCTTCGGTTGGGACGAGGTGCATGAGGTGGCCGAGCAAATGGAGCATGTGGCCAGCGATAAGCTCATCGACAAGCTCGACGAATACTTGGGCCACCCTTCCTTCGACCCGCACGGCGACCCGATACCGGACAAGCACGGCAAGATCCGCGCGCGCAAGACCAAGCGCCTCAGCACCTGCGTGCAAGGAGACAGCGTGCGCATTGCCGCCGTTAGCGAGACCACCGACGGGCTCCTGCGCCTACTCGATTCCAAAGGCCTGCGCATCGGCAGCGTGCTCAGCGTGCAGGAAGTGCATGCCTTCGATGGCAGCATGGACGTGAAGCCCAAGAGCGGCGCTGCCTTCAGTCTGAGCAAGGATGTGAGCCATCACCTTCAAGTCGAATCCGCATGAATCCCATCCTCGACTTCTTCGGCCGCATCGACCCGGTGATGGGCGCATTCATCGCCACCACCTTCACTTGGCTGGTCACCGCTGCGGGCGCGAGCCTCGTGTTCTTCTTCGGCAACGCCTCGCGCAAGTGGCTCGACGGCATGCTCGGCTTCACCGGCGGCGTGATGGTGGCCGCGAGCTTCTGGAGCCTGCTCACCCCGAGCATCGAGATCAGCGAGCGCTTGGGCAACATCCCGTGGCTGGCGCCTGCCATCGGCTTCGCAGCGGGCGCCCTCTTCCTGTTCGCCTTGGATAAAGTGCTGCCTCACCTGCACATCAACTTCGATCCCAGCCGGAGAGAGGGTCCGGATACCAATTGGCACCGCACCACGCTCCTCGTGCTGGCCATCACCTTGCACAACATTCCAGAGGGATTGGCCGTGGGCGTGCTCTTCGGCGGCGTGGCGGCGGGCATGCCCGAAGCGAGCATCGGCGGCGCAGTCGCCCTGGCCATCGGCATCGGGCTGCAGAACTTCCCGGAGGGCTTCGCGGTGAGCATGCCCTTGCGCCGCCAAGGCGTGAGCAAGTTCCGCAGCTTCTGGTACGGGCAGCTCAGCGCGATCGTGGAGCCGGTTGCGGGCGTGGTCGGCGCGGTGGCCGTGATCCACATGCAAGAGGTGCTCCCCTACGCGCTCGCCTTCGCCGCTGGCGCCATGATCTATGTGGTGGTGGAGGAAGTGATCCCCGAGACGCAGCAGGACAAGTACACCGACATCGCCACCCTCGGCTTCATCGGCGGCTTCATCGTGATGATGATATTGGATGTGGCGCTGGGGTGAGGAAGTGCAGTTCGACAAGCCGCTCCTTGGCTGAAGCGGACCATACACTTCTACCCGAGTTTCAACCAGTCTGGATTGATTCGTCTTTCTAGACGGTCCATGGGCTGCACCTGCTGCACCAATACCCGGAGCCGTGCAAGCGAGATGGCCCGCTGTCCGTTCTTCTGCGGTTTCCCGCAAGCGGCCCAAGGAGCCGCGCCTGGACCGTTGAAGACCTCCTCGATGCTTCCTTCCTTTCCGAGGCGAAGCACGATCAGATACTCCGGCTTTGAATAGATCGAGACCCGTTGGGTCTGAGTAAGCTTCACCTGAACAAGACGTCCATCTTCCGCCTCTGCATCATGGCCTTCAGTGGAAGGAGGCAATAGTTTCAAGCCGTACAACTGCGCCGCGAGCACCTCGCCGATACTGCCAACGAGATGTCCATCCAACGTGAATTTCCGACCATCGTAGAGCGCTTCTAGACGCCTTACAGCGCTCAGTAGTTCTCGAACGATTAGAAGGACTTCTGGTTCAGCGTTCATCGGCCCTCAGTTCGACCTCCTCCTTCGGCACGCGGAGCAGCAGGACCAGTCCCACGATGAAGAAGCTGCATAGCGCGATGGCCGTGTTGCGCAGATCGCCAGTGAACTGGAAGACCGCGCCGAAGATCACGGTGCCCAGCACGGTGCCGAGGTAGTAGCTCACATCGTAGAAGCTGAAGTAGGAGGCCGTGTCATTCGTAGGTGGAAGGAACTTGGCGTAGGTGCTCCGCGCGAGCGCTTGGCAGCCGCCCATCACCAAACCAACGCCACCGGCGAGCATGTAGAATTCGTGGGTCCAATGCGTGAAGTAGGCCGCCACACAGAGCACTACCCACACCGTTACGCCGATGGCCAATGCGCGCAGGTTTCCGAAGCGCGCGCTGAGCCGCACGAAGAGCATGGCGCCTACCGCTGCCACGAGTTGGATGATGAGTATGCTGATGATGAGGCTCTCGGATTCGATGGGAA
>JBATND010000441.1:0-3498 GCA_049290175.1 Flavobacteriales bacterium
GCTTCCAATACAGCCCTTGATCGCCGCTCTGGTTCCAGACCCCGGATGTGATGGTGCCGTTCGCATCCACATCAACGTGCAAGCTGCCCATCTGGGCGCCGCGCATGTGATACCAGAAGGTGAGGTAGGGGGTGCCAAGCGCACTGATGTTGAAACAGGGCGACTCCAGTATGGCCACCTTGTTCGGCGTATTGCCAACGCCAGCGCTCTCCACGTACATGAACTTGGCGTTGGCCGTGGTGTTATTGAGCGTCCGATCAGCGTATGGTCCCGTTGGCAAATTCGAGCTGCCATTGGTGCCATTGTTCTTCACGTTCCAATCCAAGTCGTCGTTGGAAAGGTTGGTCCAATTGGTTGGAAGCGTGCCCGGTACGCCCACTGTTCCGCTGGTGAAGGGCTGGTTGTGCGGGAAACTGGTGATGCACTGGGCGTTGACGGCAAAGGGGGCGACTAGCGAGGCGATGCCGAGGGTGAGCTTCCTGATCATGCGTTCGGGTTCTGGGGGCAGCAAAGTATCGAGTAGGAGCGTAGGTGCCGCACAAGCATCGGCCCGAAGGCAGGAAAGCCTCCGGCTATATTCGCCGCCACACTCATTCACCATGACCACAGGACTGCTGAAGGGAAAGCGCGGGATCATCTCGGGCGCATTGAATGATATGAGCATCGCTTGGAAGGTGGCCGAACTGGCCCACGCCGAGGGCGCCACCTTCGTTCTCACGAATGCACCGGTGGCCATGCGCATGGGCGAGATCAACAAGCTGGCCGAAGCCACCGGCAGCACCGTGATCGGCGCCGACGCCACCAACGATGCCGACCTGGAGAAGCTCTTCGCCGAGGCCACAGCCAAACTCGGCGGCCCCATCGACTTCCTGCTGCACAGTATCGGCATGAGCCCCAATGTGCGCAAGGGCCGCAAATACGACGACCTCAACTACGAGTGGTACAAGCAAACGCTCGATGTGAGCGCCATGAGCTTCCACCGCATGCTGCAGGCCGCGAACAAGGCCGACGCCATTGCGCAGGGCGGATCAGTGGTGGCCCTCAGTTACATCGCCGCGCAACGCGTATTCCCCGATTACGGCGACATGGCCGATGCCAAAGCGCTGCTCGAGAGCATCGGCCGTGGCTGGGGCTATCGCCTCGGCAAGGCCAAGGGCATCCGCGTGAACACGGTGAGCCAGAGCCCAACGCTCACCACGGCGGGTACTGGCATCAAAGGCTTCGACGGCTTCTTCGGTTTCGCGCAGGAGATGAGCCCGCTGGGCAACGCGCCCGCTGAGGATTGCGCGCGTTTCTGCCTCGCCCTCTTCAGCGACTACACGCGCTACGTCACCATGCAGAACCTCTTCCACGATGGCGGCTTCAGCAGCACAGGTGTGACGCCCGATGTGATGGCCAAGTTCGTGAAAGATTGATTGTGGCCTCGCCATCGCAGCAATTGGTCTAAGACACCATCTCATGCGCCTCCTCCTTATGTTTCTCTTGCTCTCAGGCGCCCTGTCCTTGAGCGCCCAAAAAGTGGCCATCGACGATGAGGTAGCCACCGTGGATGGAACTCCCTATTGCCGGATCCAGAAGACCAATTGCAAGCTCGGCGCATGCGATCTGCGTATCGCGACATTGGATGGCACGGAGATCATCTTCATTAAGCTCACCAGCTATAACGACCCGGCAACACGTTCGGCAGCGAGCCCGGAGGGTCGGGTGGTATTCTATGACTGGACCTTCTTGTCCACAGGAGCCAAAGCGGAAACCGACTTCATCAACCAGAAGAACGCAGTGAAGGCCATGGTGGACGCGCGCCTACTGAAGGATGGTGCCATTGATGAGACCGGCGAGCGCAATTTCATGGCCATCAATGGCAAGCGCCACTCACAGCGGCAAGAGCAACTGGGCCTGCCCGTCATCATCATTCAGCGGTAGCCAACCTGGGCTGGCCAGAAGTGGATTGGTCATCAACCTGGTCGGCGCCTATTCCGGAGCCGTTCCGTTCAAATGATCAAGCCGCTCTGCTATCGGTCCATCGGCACTGCATAATCGAGCTTGGTGGCATCATCATCGGCCTGAATGAAGAGCGCCGCAACCCGAGGGATGCGGCGCTCTTGTTTGCGATGCGGATCAATCACTTGCTGCCAACCCGCAGCGTAAGCGTCGGCAGTGGATTCAGGTTCGCGATGGTCTCTGCCACGCTCGGATTGAGGAAGGCATTGGCACCGGTGCGCCCATGCGTCACCAAGGCGATCAGGTCCATCCCCTCGCGCACGCCGAAATCGATTCCGCCTTCGCTGGCGCTGTAATGGTCAACAGAATGGAGTCGCACTTCGGCTTCGAGCTTCTTGGCCAGCCCCTCGAGTTGCGCCATGGTTGTGCCGGTGTCCTGGAAACGGCCAGGGGTGTTCACATGCAGCAGATGGAATCGCGTGCGCGGCCCTTGCAGCAGCGCGATCAACCGGTTCAAGTGCTTCTCGATCCCTTTCTCCGTGGGGTCGGCCATGAGAGCCACCTGTTCCATCCGCCCGGCCCATCGGTGCCTGAGCGTGATCACCGGCGCAGGGCAGAAACGGATAACGCGTTGGGCATGGCTACCAAGGAAGGCCTCCGTCAAGGCACCTGCTCCATGCGTGCCCATGATCACCAGGTCGGCCTTCAGTTTGGCCGTGACATCCACGACTTCCTTCCATGCCGCATTCGGCACCAAGGTGTAGGCCGACGCGATGCCCTTTTTCTGCAGAGCCATGGTGGCCACCTCGAGTTTCTGCCGAGCGGCACCGACCCGCTCACGTGCTTCGGGATACAGCTCATGCTGCTCGCGCAACGAGCGGTTGGCCATCACCAAGGTGCTCCATTGCGCATCCTGCCACGTGCCCGGCACGTCAACGCTGTGGATCAAGTGAATGGCAGCGCCGCGTTTCTTGGCAAGTACTGTGGCCATGTCCAGCGCATGCGCCGCCGGTTGACTGAAATCGGTGGGGACGATGATCTTCTTCATGGGAGGGAGGTATGTTGGCGAAAGGAAGGCTGACGCGCATCAGCCAGCATTGACGCTCGTTGGATGCGCGGCTGACAGCTGTCAGGAACACCAAATAGGAACGGCCCCTTCCGGAGCCGTTCTGTTCAAGTGGCGTGGTTGTTCTACTTCCTGTCCTTCAGCGCCACATAGTCGCGCTTGGTGGCACCGGTGTATATCTGGCGCGGACGGCCGATGGGCTCTTTATTGTCCACCATCTCTTTCCACTGGGAGATCCACCCGGGCAAGCGGCCCATGGCGAACATCACGGTGAACATGCGCGTGGGGATGCCGATGGCGCGGTAGATGATGCCGCTGTAGAAGTCCACGTTGGGGTATAGCTTGCGGCTGATGAAGTAATCGTCCTTGAGGGCGATCTCCTCCAATTGCTTGGCAATCTCAAGCACGGGATCATTCACGCCCATCTTCTTCAGCACCTCGTCGCAGGCCTTCTTAATGATGCGCGCGCGCGGATCGAAGTTCTTATACAC
>JBATND010000442.1:0-9352 GCA_049290175.1 Flavobacteriales bacterium
GATCTGGTGCGCGCCGCCCAGAAGACCCGCCCGGCCAAGAAGCCCAAGCCCAAGCGCCATTAGCCTTTCCGCTCTGCGGCTGCTTGCCAGCCCAAAGCCAGTGCCTTCGGCACCGTGCCCACCACACCATCAAGTGCTGTTGAGCACTACACCTATTGACTATTCCATCTTAGGCAATATGGCGGCATCAGGCGATTGCCTCGGCGGAAGTATTCTGCGAGTGTCGAGCGATTGGGCCGCGCCGCCTATGGCGCACGCACCGCATACGCGGAGCCTCTGAAGCTCAAGGCCCCTGGGATGATCCCGGGGGCTTTGCGCGTTTTTGGGGGCGATGGTTTGGAATTCAGGATGCGCAAGGCAGTTGATCCGTGTCCATCCGTGTGCATCAGTGGTTCATTCTCCTCCAGCATTTGAATCGGCCTCATGCCTTGTTGGCGAACGCGCGCAACAGGCGTCGTTGATCCTACCTTTCGCATCGTGCCAACCGCGAGCATACCCGCCGCAACCCGTCGCCGCGTGCGCCTGCGCGCCGTGCGCTACCTCTTCACTTTTATTGCACCGCTGTTGGGCGTGGTGGGTATGCTGGGCCACGGCGCATGGACCTGGGCCTTGCCGCTGCATGCCTTCGCACTGGTGCCGCTGCTGGAATTGCTGCTGCCGCGCCGTGCGGATAACCTCGGGCCCGAAGAAGAAGCACTGGCGAAGGACGATCCGCTCTTCGATTGGCTCGTGTACGTGCTGGTGCCCGTGCAATGGGCGGTGCTGCTGCTCTTCTTGGTGCAAGTAGGGGAGAAGGGCCTGGCGTGGTGGGAGCTGGCGGGACGCGTGGCCAGCATGGGCATTCTCTGCGGCATCTACGGCATCAACGTGGCGCACGAGTTGGGCCATCGCGCCAAGCGCTGGGAACGCGATTTGGCGCGCGCGCTGCTGCTCACCAGCCTGTACATGCACTTCATCATCGAGCACAATCGCGGCCATCACCGCCGCGTGGCCACGCCCGACGATCCCGCCAGCGCACGTTATGGCGAATGGCTCTATGCCTTCTGGCTGCGCAGCCTGGTGTTCAGTTTCGTGAGCGCTTGGCGCATCGAGGCCGATCGGTTGCGCAAGGCCGGGCTGGCGCCCTACGGCTGGCGCAACGAGATGCTCCAGGCTTTAGGTTGGCAAGGCGGATTGCTCGTGGTCATCGGCTTCGCCTTCGGCCCTAAAGTGCTGGCCTGCTTCGCGGTGGCCGCACTGCTGGGCGCGCTCCTGCTCGAAACGGTGAATTACATCGAGCACTATGGCCTGCGCCGCACCCGCGATGCGCAAGGCCGCTACCGCCGCGTGGAGCACGTACACTCATGGAACAGCGACCACCTCTTGGGCCGGCTCACCCTCTTCGAGCTCACGCGCCACAGCGATCACCACTGGAAAGCGAGCAAGAAGTACCAGACGCTGCACAGCATCGACAATGCACCGCAATTGCCCACGGGTTATCCCGGCACCATGCTGCTGAGCCTTGTGCCGCCGCTCTTCTTCAGGGTGATGCATCCGCGCTTGCGCGCCATTGCGGAGAGGGAAGGGGATCTGGAGGCGAGTTGGGAGTAGGCGGTTGGCAGTAGGCAGTGGGCAGTAGGCAGTTCGCAGTAGGCAGTGGGCAGTAGGCAATTGGCAGTAGGCAGTAGGCAGTTTTCAGTAGGCGGTTGGCAGTAGGCAGTTTGCAGTAGGCAGTTTGCAGTAGGCAGTTTGCAGTAGGCAGTAGCAACTTGCCCCTAGCCGCTAACCACTTGCCGCTTCTTCTTGTCGAGATGAATTTGCCGCTAGTCACTTGCCGCTCGCCACTTCTTCTACCGTAATCATCTTGACACTTGCCGCTAGCCGCTAACCACTTGCCGCTTATCCCAGCCTTCCGCTCATCGAACAAACAAACCAGCCTGCCCGTAGAAACCGCGCCTTCAACACCTGATGGAAGCCGCAACCGTAGATCGAGCGCTGGGACCGCGCGTGCAGGAATTGCTGGAATCGCTCCTCGACCGATTCGAGCAGCGGCGCATGGCCTTGCTGCCTTTGCGCGATCGGCGCCGCGCGGCATTGTCGGCTGGCGATGTGGCGCAGCTGATCGAAACCGAGCATGTACGGCGCACCGAATGGCGCATCGATCCCGTGCCCGATCAATTGCTGGAGCGACGCGTTGAGCTCATCGGCGGCTGCACGCGCAGCGAGCTGATCAATGGCCTCAACGCCGGCGCCAAGAGCTACATCGCCGATCTGTGGAACTTCACCTGCGGCGACCCTTGGAGCGTGATGCGGGCGCACCGCGTGCTGGAGCGCGCCACCCGTCTCGACCTCTCCTACCTCGATCCGCAGGAGGGCCGTGTGCGCGCCAATCCGCGCAGCAGCACGCGCCTGATCATTGCCCCGCGACCGCTGCATGTGCTGGAGCCCAGCGTGCTGGTGCGCGGTGAGCCCTCACCCGCCGCATTCCTTGATCTGGCCTTGCTGGGCGCGCATGCCCTGCAACCCATGACCGAGCGCCAAGGCGGCCTCTTCCTCTTGCTGCGCGATGTGCAGAGCCACATGGAAGCGCGCTTGTGGGCGCAGCTGCTCGACGAAGTGGAACAGAGCGCCGACCTGCCACGCGGCAGCATCCGCGCCACGGTAATGATCGATTCGCTCGCCGGTGCGCTGGAAGCCGATGAGATCCTCTTCGAGCTGATGCACCACGCCGCAGGCCTCAGCATCGACCCGCAGGGATATGCCGCGGATCACATCGCCTTGTTCCATGGGCCCGAGTCGCCCGTGTTCCCCGATCGCGAATCGGTGGGCCTGAATGCGCCTTTCCTCCGCGCTTTGTCGCTGCACCTCATCGGTGTATGCCATCGTCGCGGCGCGCATGCCATCGGCGCGCCCAGCTTCGTGCTGCCGCCCTTGGATCCCGGGAAGGTGAAGCCTGATTACCAGGAGATGCTCAACGACAAGGAGCGCGAGGCATCGGACGGTTTCGATGGCACCATGGTGGTGCATGCCGATACCGTGAATGCCGCGATGGCGCAGTTCAACAAGGTGATGCCCTTGGCGCACCAGCTGAACTACAGCCGCGATACCGACATTGCGCCAGCCGACCTGATCCGCAGGCCCGAGGGCGCCATCACCGTCGATAGCTTGGTGGGCGCCATCCGCACCGCCTTGCGCAGCTTGGTGTTCCGCAGGCAGGGACAGGCCTGGGTGGTGCAGGGCAGCCGCTTGCACGATCGAACTTCATTGCGCCTCGCGTTGCGCTTGCTGTGGCATTGGTGCCATTCGCGCAACGGCGTTGTCACCGCCACGGGCCTCGAGATCCACGACGACCTCTTGCGCTACCTCGTGCGCAAGGAGAGCGAGAAGCTCTTCGGCGAGAGCGAAGAGCGCACCAAGGCCCTGGCCAAACAGGCCGTGCAGCTCACCCTCGACCTGGTGCTGAGCGATGCGGTGCCCTTGGAGCCGCAAGCCTGAGCGCCGCGATTCTACCTTGGCCGTCCCGCAATTGCGGGTCTAGCGCGTGAGCACCTGGATCCCCGTTACAGAAAGCCTGCCTGCCGATGGCCAGCGTGTGCTGTGCTATTTGCCGCAGAACACCATTTACCTGCCTGGCAAGACCGGCGCGACCGAAGAGCGCCACGTGGTGGTGATGCGTTTCGCGCACGACTTCTTCGTGAAGAACGCGAGCAAGACGGGCTACGATGGTCCGCCGCACTTCTGGTTGGGCGAAGGCTCGAGCAACCGCTTCTTCAACGAAGTGAGCCACTGGATGCCGCTGCCCGAGCGGCCTTGAGCACAGTGCTTACTTCACGATATCGAGCAGCTCAATATCGAAGATGAGGGTGCTGTTGGCGGGGATCTGTCCGCCCGGAGCGGCCTGTGAGCCGTAGCCGAGGTCGCTGGGGATGAAGAGCTTCCACTTGCTGCCCACCGGCATCATTTGAAGAGCTTCTTGCCAGCCTTGCACGAAACCGTTCACCGGATAAACGATGGGTTCGCCGCGCTGTACCGAGCTGTCGAAAATGGTCCCATCGATGAGGGTGCCATGGTAGTGAACCTTCACTTGCTGTTCGCCCGTTGGCTTGGCGCCACTGCCCATCTTGATCACTTCGTACTGGAGGCCGGTGCTGGTGGTCACCACTTCCTTGCGCTTGCCGTTATCCGCCAGGTATTTCTCGCCCTTGACCCGGTTCTCTTCGCCCTGCACGCGCTGCTCGGCCATCTTGGCTTCCTGCATCTTCATCATGTAGCCCTGCACCACCTTGTTCACTTCGTCCTCGCTCATCAGTCCGGCGCTATCGAGCGCATCGCTGAGGCCCATGGCCAAGGCTTGCACGTTCACATCCTGCAGCTTGTTGCGCTTGAAGTTGGTGCCGATGTCGGCGCCGATGGCGTAGCTCACCGAATCGATCTCGGTGGCGAGGCTCACGCGGCCTTTCTGTCCCTGCGAGCAGGCGGTGATGAAGGCGGTGGCGGCAAGAACGGTCACAAGGCGCATGGTCATGGGTCGTGTTGGGTTATGGCCCGCTGAGCGGGGGCGCGAAAGTAGGGCGGTGGAGCCGTGCTCAGAATACAGCTCATAAGAGGTGAGCTGATCCGGATTTCAGTTCTGCAGAGACGAAATGCGTGTTGTCCCGGAAGGACGATATGGGGTAGCTCCGTAGGGGTGACATCATGGGTAGCCCATCATGACGATATGTGGGTAGCCCCGTAGGGGCGACATATGGGTAGCCCGCAAGGGCGAAACGTTGATAGCCCCGTAGGGGCGACATGTGGGTGGAGCCAGAAGACACCGATGCTCAATGACGCCTTCAAAGCAGCACCGGCACGCCATCGCGCAGCTCCAAGGCGCGGTCGCAGAGGTCGTGCTCGGCGGGCTGGCGGTTGCTGGCCACCACCAGGGTGCGATTCCCGATGTGCTGGCGCAGCAGGTCGCGGAACCAAGCGGTCACCTCGGCGTCGAGGTTGCTGGCGGGCTCGTCGAGCAAGAGGAGCGGGGTGTCGCTGAGGATGGCCAAGGCGAGCTTGAGCCGCTGTTTCATGCCGCTGCTGAAGTTGCGCACGGGTTTATCGAGCGCGTGCTCCAAGAGCGCGATGCGCGCCAGCTCTGCTTCGCTGATGCTCGCGCGCAAGGGCTTGAAGCGCGCATGGAAGGTGATGGCTTCGTGCAGGCTGAGGTCCTCGTATAGCCCGAGGTAGGGCGCGGCGATGCTCAAGTGGCGATAGACCTGATCCGCCGGGACCACCTTGCCGCCCAGCGCGTGCGTGATGCTGCCGCTCGATGGCACGAGCGCACCGGCCAGGAGTTGCAGCAAGGTGCTCTTGCCGCTGCCGTTGGGCCCGAGGATGGCGGTGCGGCTGCCTGCGGCGAGGGTGAAGCGCGCATCGCGGATCACACGGTCGCGGCCGAAGGTCTTCGCGAGGGAATCGAGTGCGATTTCCATCGGCTCCTAGAACGCGGCCAGCAGGATGTCGAGGTCCTTGTAGGGCAGCTTGAAGGCTTCGCCGAGGATGGGGCTGGTGACGGTGCCGTTGTAGAGGTACACGCCATGGCGCACGCCGAGGTCGCGCTTGATCAGGTCCTCGAATCCGCCCACCTCGCCCATGTTCAGGAGCATGGGGCCGAAGATGTTGCTGAGCGCGGTGCTGGCGGTGCGCGGCACCCGGCTGGCGATGTTGGGCACGCAATAGTGCATTACGCCGTAGCGCTTGTACACGGGGTCGGTGTGGGTGGTCACCTCGCTGGTCTCGAAACAGCCGCCGCGGTCGATGCTCACATCCACGATCACGCTGCCGCTCTTCATGTCCTTCACCATCTCCTCGGTCACCACCATGGGGGTGCGGCCTGCTTCGGGCCGGAGCGCGCCAATGGCCACATCGGCATTCTTCAGGGCCTTCTTCAGTTCCTCGGGCTGCACAACGCTGGTCCATACGCGCTGGCCCAAATCGTTCTGCAAGCGGCGCAAGCGGTAGATGCTCTTGTCGAAGACCTTCACGCTGGCGCCCAAACCAAGCGCGGCGCGCGTAGCGAATTCACCCACCGTGCCCGCGCCGATGATCACCACTTCGGCCGGCTCCACGCCGCTGATGCCGCCGAGCATGAGGCCCGGACCGCCCTTGTCGGCGCTGAGGTACTCACTGGCGATCTGGATGCTGGTGTTGCCCGCGATCTCGCCCATGGCGCGGATGATGGGGTAGATGCCCTCACGATCCTTGATGAAGTCCCAGGCTACGGCCGTCATGCGCTTCTCCATCATGCGGCGCAGGGTATCCTTGGGCTGCACGGTGAGCTGCAATGCTGATACGAGCGTCTGCTTGTGGCGCAGCATCTCGATCTCGGCGTGCGTGGGCGGTGCCACCTTCAGGATCAGGTCGGCCTTGAACACCTCGGCAGGCCCATCCACCACCATAGCGCCGGCTTCGCTGTAATCGCTGTCCTGGAACTGGGCCGGCTGCCCGGCGCCGCGCTCGATCACCACTTCGTGATCGCGCTGCACCAAGGTGGCCACAGCAGCGGGCGTTAGCGGCACGCGGTGCTCTTGGAAGGTGATCTCCTTGGGGATGCCGATGTAGAGGCTCTTCTTCTTGCGGCCCACCTCCATCACCTGTTCTTGCGGCATCATGGCCGATTGACGGGCGAGTTGCTTGAGGAGATCGGTGGAAGCGGGCATGGTGGTTCGGAAGGATTGCGAAAGTACGCGTCCGGCCGACGTCTCGTCGGCCGACAGCCTACGGCGACCGCGAGCGCTACTTACGCCCGCGGGCTGCACACTTCCACAACCCGCGCCCCATCGGACTGAACAGAGATTCGCAGGTAAATGACATCATCGGGCAATAACTCCTCCGCCAGCTCCGGCCATTCAATGAAGCAATAGTGCCCGCTATCCACGTACTCCGTGAAGCCGATGCCTTCCAGTTCGCTGGCGTCTTTCAGGCGGTACAGGTCGAAGTGGTACACCGGTTCGCCACTGGCCGCGCGGTATTCATTCACAATGGCGAAGCTGGGGCTGCTGGCCTGGTCCTTCACGCCCAGCGCCGCACAGAAGCCTTTGATGAGGGTGGTCTTGCCAGCGCCGAGTTCACCGTGGAGGGCGAAGACGCTGGCGTGGGGAAAAGCCGTCAGGATTTCCTTCGCGGTGCGCTCGTTGTCGCTAGCGTTGTGCAGTGCAAAAGTCACGGGGCGAAGGTCAGTCGATCAAGATCATCCGGTGAAATGCCCATCTCTTCGACAGTGGAAGGAGAGGCCCATCAGAACGCCCTCCGCAAACGCTTGATCGCCTTTGCCTCGTCGTCGAGGTTGCCGAACTGTTCCATCGTCTGGTCCGTGGTATCACAAGGCGACAGCTTCTTCATGTAGATGCCTTCGCTATCCGCGCCCATAGCGAAATAGCGCTTGGCATAGATCACATTCACCTTGCCGCGGGAATTGAAGTGGACCCAGAGCATGGGGAAGCTCCAATACGGAGTGAAGCGTGTCAGCGGCTTTCGGGTGTAGGTCCAAGTGGTGCGCTGTGGCTCCCGACAAAGCCGCTCGGGGTTGCAGCGGCAAACGAACATGTAGTCCGATCTCACCTCCGTGTCGAATGGCTTG
Organism: Flavobacteriales bacterium; assembly: GCA_049290175.1. GTDB lineage: Bacteria > Bacteroidota > Bacteroidia > Flavobacteriales_F > PHOS-HE28 > PHOS-HE28. The sequence goes on from JBATND010000442.1 coordinate 7,592, forward strand.
CCGAGGATTCCCTCCACTTCATCCATGCTCATGCCTGGGCGCACAGCCAAGATTTCTTCGGCATCAAGGCCGTTCTTGCTGCTGCAACGGTCCAAGGCGAGCAAGCCCAGCAAGGCAAAAGGCACGGCGAGCCATTGCTTCATGCGAGCTAGGATCGTGGCATAAATCAACCTTGGTGGCGACAACAGGCGAGGCGCCTGTTCGACCCTACCGCGCCTTCATCACCGCCCAAGGCACGATCATCTCTTCCAACGAGATGCCGCCATGCTGGAAGGTGTCGCGGAAGTAGGTGACGAAGTGGTTGTAGTTGTTGGGATAGACGAAGAAGCGCGCGCCCTTGGCGAAGATGTAGGTGGTGCTCACGTTGGCCTTGGGCAGGTGCGCCTTTACGGGATCCTTGATCACCAGCACATCGCGGTCCTCGTAGCTGAGGTTGCGGCCGTGCTTGTAGCGCAGGTTGCTGTTGGTGTTGCGGTCGCCCACCACCTTGCTGGGATCAGTAACGCGGATGGTGCCGTGATCGGTGGTTACCACCACGCGGCCGCCGCGCTCAGCGATGCCCTTGAGGATGTCGAAGAGCGGGCTGTGCTCGAACCAGCTCTTGGTGAGGCTGCGGTACGCGGCATCGTCGCTGGCCAGCTCGCGGATCACTTCCATCTCGGTGCGCGCGTGGCTCAGCATGTCCACGAAGTTGTACACGATCACATTGAAGGGATTCGCCATCAGTTGATCCATGCTCTCGGCTAGCTTCTTCCCCGCCGCGAGGTTCAAGATCTTGTGGTAGCTGTGCTTCACGTTCTTGCCTAAGCGCTGCAACTGGTTGGCCACGAACTCCGCCTCGTGCGCGTTCTTGCTGCCTTCTTCATCCTCGTTGATCCACTTGCCGGGAAAGCGCTTCTCGATTTCGGCGGGCATCATGCCGGCGAAGAGCGCATTGCGCGCGTATTGCGTTGCGGTGGGCAGGATGGCGTAGAACTGACCTTGCTCTTCGATGCGGAAGAACTCGCTGACCACGGGCTCCAGCGCGCGCCATTGGTCGAGGCGCAGGTTGTCGATGAGCACGAGGAAGAGCGGTGGCTGTTTCTCATCGATCAGCGGCGCAACCTTGGCTTTGAAGAGTTGGTGGCTCATCAGTGGTGCATCGTCGCCCTTGCCAGCGAGCCAATCGAGGTAACGATCGGCTACGAAGCGGCTGAACTGCTCGTTGGCCTCCGCCCATTGGCTGCGCAGGATGTCGGCCATGCCGGGATCCTGATTGCCGGTGAGCTCCAGGTCCCAGCGCACGAGTTCCTGATACATCTCTTTCCACTCTTCGGTGCCCAAGCGGCCGCTCAGGCGCATGGCCAATTGGCGGAACTGCTGCTGGTAGCTGCTGCTGCTCTTCTCGCTCACAAGGCGGCGCCCTTCGAGGTGCTTCTTCAGCGAGAGCAGGATCTGGTTGGGGTTCACCGGCTTGATCAGGTAGTCGCTGATCTTTCCGCCGATGGCTCCTTCCATGATGTGTTCCTCTTCGCTCTTGGTGATCATGATCACCGGCACGTGCGGGCGGTCGGCCTTGATGCGCGAGAGCGTCTCCAAGCCGCTGAGGCCGGGCATGTTCTCATCGAGGAAGATGATGTCGTACTCCTTCTCGCGGCTGCGCTCGGCGGCGTCGAGGCCGTTGTTCACGGTGTCAACGCTGTAGCCCTTGCCTTGCAGGAAGAGCACGTGCGGGCGAAGCAGATCGATCTCGTCGTCGGCCCAGAGGATGTTGGCGGTCAT
>JBATND010000443.1:0-3530 GCA_049290175.1 Flavobacteriales bacterium
ATCGTGATGCAAGCCTTGCTCACCTGCGACCATTTCTTCAGCGCCGATGTGCATGCGTGCATGATCATGAGCCCTGCCGATTGGGTGGTGGGCAATCTGCGCAAGCTCGACATGCCCATGCCCACGCCCGACCAATTGGAAGCACAACATATGGTCTGGCGCGATGTGTACTTCCTCATGGCCTATTGCGGCCAGCAGATCCACCAGCCACCCAATGTGGCGGGCTGGTCGGCTTATTACCAATACCCCGCTTACGACGACCTCTGGCTCGACACGGCCACTTACCCGGCGCGCACCAACACCATCGCGGCCATCATGTACGTGGGCTTCAGCACGCCGGCGGGCACCTACCAGCCGCAGAGCGCGAACTTGGAGTTCAAAGTGGACTTCGTCTCCGTGGTTGGCCAGTTCTCCGACCCCTACAACCCGAACACCTTGGTGAGCGATGCGGCAGAGTTGCTCTTCGCCGTGCCGGTGGGCCTGCTGGTGCGCACGCAGTTGAAGGTGAGCTACTTGCTGCTGGGTCAGGTGAGCGACTTCTATTGGACCGATGCCTACGAACTGTACGTGCAAGATCCCAACACCACGGACATGACCGCGCAGCTCGTGCCCACGCTCTTGCAATTGCTCTTCCTCGATATGTCGAAGGCCGCCGAGACCCAAATGCACTGAACCGCCGCAACACCATCGCCATGAACCGCAGGCAATTCCTCCGCACATCGTCCGCTGCCACCGTTGGCGGCTTCACCGTGCAGGGCTTCAGCAGCCCCTTGATGCAGGCCCTCTGGAAGAACCGCGCGGTGGACGACCGCGTGCTGGTGATCGTGCAGCTCTTCGGCGGCAACGATGGCCTGAACACCGTGATCCCGCTCGATCAGTACAGCGTGCTCTCGACCAAGCGCCCATATGTGCTCATCCCGCAGCCGCAGGTGCTTCCGCTCGCTGGCCTTGGTGGCACAGGATTGCACCCTGCCATGACCGGCATGCAGCAGCTCTGGCAGGATGGCAAACTCGCCATCGTTCAAGGCGTTGGTTATCCCGAGCCCAACTACTCGCACTTCCGCGCAACGGACATCTATGAGACCGGCGCCAACGCCGATCAACTGCTCAACTCCGGCTGGACGGGACGCTACCTCAACCAGGAGTATCCTAACTATCCAGCGGGCTATCCGAATTCCGACATGCCCGATCCGCTTGCCATCCGTGTTGGTGGGGCCGTTGGTTTGGGCCTTCAGTTCCAAGGGCTGAGCATGGGCGTTTCCATCAACAGCACCGATGATCCGCTCAACCTCACCAACTACATCTATCAGGACCCGCCGAGCGCGGCCTGCAATGGCGGCAAGCTCAGCTTCGTGCGGCAAGTGCAGCGCCAGACCGACCTCTATGGCGATGTGATCGAAGAGGCCGCAGCCGCCAACTGCGTGCAGAGCAACCTGTACCCCACCGGCAACGCACCGGGCGCACAGCTCGCACAAGCCCTGAAGATCGTGGCCAAACTCATTTGCGGTGGGCTGAAGACGAAGATCTATTGGGTGAGCATCGGAGGTTTCGATACGCACGCGCAACAAGTGGAAGCCGACGACCACAGCATCGGATTCCACGCCAATCTGCTGAAGGGATTGAGCGATTCGATCCACGCTTTCCAGGACGATTTGGGACTGCTAGGGCTCGAGGACCGCGTGCTGGGCATGACCTTCAGCGAGTTCGGCCGCCGCATCGTTGACAATGCATCGCTGGGCACCGACCATGGCAGCGCGCAACCCATGTTCCTCTTCGGGAGCAAGGTGCTCCCCGGCATGCTGGGCAACAACCCGCAGATCCCCAGCAATGCCACCTACTCCACCAACCTGGCGATGCAGTACGATTTCCGCAGCGTGTACGCCAGCGTGCTGAAGGATTGGTTCTGCTTGGAGCAGAACGACATCGACGCCGTGCTGCTGAACACCTACCAGCCCCTCGCGCTGATCGACCCCGAAGGCTGCTTGGGCACCAGCGTGCATGAAGCGAACCAGCGCGCCGGCGATCAGTTGCTTACCGCATACCCGAATCCGTTCACGGAGCGCACCACGCTCGAATACGTGAGCAACGGCGGCCGCGTGCTGATACAGGTGTTCAATGAAAAAGGCCAACTGGTGCAGACCACGATGAACCAACCTATGCCGCAAGGCAGCTACCGGATCGATGTGGACCTTGGCGACATGCCTGCAGGCGTGTACTACGCGCGCTTGCAGAACGAAGGCAACCAGCAGGTGCGCAACTTGCTGAAGGTGCGGTGAGCCTTGGGTGAAGGCTCCGCTGTTAATGTCCTGTTAAGCAAGATGAGGGTAAAGAATGCCCTCTCACTTTTGGCGTACCAACGTCGGAACAAAACACCCATTCACCCATGAAGAAGTCCTTACTCACACTCGGTTTCGGTCTTGCAATGCTCGCTGTTTGCGCGCAGCCCAACGCAAAGCCGGTGGGCGGCAACGGCCCCATGATCAGCCTCGACAAGGAGAGCCACGATTATGGCAACATCGCTCAAGGCGCTAACGGCACCTGCGAATTCACGGTGACCAACACCGGCGATGCCCCGCTGATCATCACCCAGTGCCAAGGCAGCTGCGGTTGCACCGTGCCCAAGTGCGAGACCAATCCGATCATGCCCGGCCAGAAGAGCGCCATCACGGTGAAATACGACACCAACCGCCAAGGCCCCATCAACAAGAGCGTCACCATCACCAGCAACGCCACCAATGCGCCCAGCAAGATCGTCACCATCCGCGGCAATGTGGAGGCCTCTGCTGCAAGCCCTACTTCGCCCGTGAAGGAGGCGAGCCCGATGGCCCCGATGGAGAAGCACTAATCAGCACGCATCAGCATCATGAAGAAGCTCCTTTCATTCGCTTGCGCAGCCCTGCTGGGCACCGCTGCTTTGGCGCAGACCGGACCCATGATCCAAGTTGACAAGGATGTGCACGACTACGGCAACATCCAGCAAGGCGCCAACGGGGAATGCGTCTTCACGGTGACCAATACCGGCGATGCGCCACTGATCCTCACCAACTGCAAAGGCTCATGCGGCTGCACGGTGCCCAAGTGCGATACGGCACCCATCGCGCCGGGACAGAAGAGCAGCATCACGGTGCGCTACGACACCAAGCGCACGGGACCGATCAACAAGAGCGTGACCATCAGCAGCAACGCGGTCAATGAGGCGGACAAGGTGGTGCGCATCAAAGGCATGGTTGAGGGCAACGCCGCCGACGGCGGAAACCAGTAGCCGCCATTTGCATCTGCGCGAAGGGCCTCCCGCAACGGAGGCCCTTCGCATTGCTGCCCGTGCCGATCTTCGCCCTCCCAAGTAACGCACGCATGCCCGCCATCTCCTCCAAAGGCCGCTTGATGCCGCCTTCTCCCATTCGCAAGCTGGTTCCTTATGCCGAAGCGGCGAAGAAGCGCGGCACGCAGGTGATCCACCTCAACATCGGCCAGCCGGACATTGCTACGCCGGAAGCGGCCCTGGACGCGATCCACAACCTGGACCGCAC
>JBATND010000444.1:0-23323 GCA_049290175.1 Flavobacteriales bacterium
ATCCTGCGGCGTGGGCTAATCTGATAGCGCGAAGCGGGGCGAAGTATGCGGTGATCACAACTAAGCACCATGATGGGGTGGCGATGTATGACACGAGGCTTCTTGGCGGATGGGCATGGGGTAAGCGATTGGTGGACCCACACCCCAACAGCATTCTGTATGCGGGATTGCCGCTAAAGAGCGCGCTCATCGTCGATTTTTTTAATGAGTTGAAGAAGAAAGAGCTGCGGTGCGGGGCGTACTATTCTTTGATTGATTGGTCTGACTTTGACTACCCTGCCTTCACCAAGGACAGCACGCGCTACGCCATCAAGGATGATCCCGCTCGATGGCAACGCTTCCTCCATTTCTACCAAGGCCAGATCAACGAGATCGCCACGCAACTGAAGCCCGACCTCTGGTGGTTCGATGGCGATTGGGAGCACAGCGCGGAGGAATGGGAAGCGATGAAAGTGCGGCAGATGATCCTGAAGGCGAATTCGCACGCCATCATCAACGGTCGCTTGCAGGGCTTCGGCGATTACGCCACGCCGGAGCAGAACATCCCCATCGAAACACCGAAGGCACCCGCCTGGGAATTGTGCATGACCCTCGGCGAGCAGTGGGGCTGGCAGCCGTACGACACCAACTACAAGAGCACGCATGATCTGATCCACATCTTCGCTGATGTGATCGGCCACGGCGGCAACCTGTTGCTCGGCATCGGGCCGAAGGAGGATGGCACTTTTACTCCGGGGCAGAGGTCACGTTTGGAAGACCTCGGCAAGTGGACGAGCAAACACGCCGAAGCGATCTATGCCACGCGCGCCGGTCTGCCCAACGGCCACTTCTTCGGGCCAACAACACTCTCGCAAGACAGCACCACGCTCTACCTCTTCCTTGCGAATGGCATGCGCGGCAGCGTGGAGATCAAAGGGCTCGATAACAAGATCCTCTCTGCAGGTGTGATCGGGCGCGGCACCGCATTGAAGCATCGCGTGGTGGGCAAGATCAGCTGGAGCAAGGTGCCGGGGCTGGTCTTCATCGATGTTCCCGAAGCGGAGAGCGATGAGTGGATGACGGTGCTGAAGGTGAAGCTGGATGGGCCGGTGAGGCTGTACCGCGGTGAAGGCGGGTACTGAGGGTTGACCGCAACGGCGCGACGACGCCATGGGGACGCCGGGTTTCGAGGGTATTAGTCAAAGGCGTTGCGCAATCGTTGCGTCGCCGCGTAGTTGCGGTTCATCGCATTCACCGCACCACGATCTCATCGCAGAACAACCAGCACTTGCCTTTGCTGCCGTGCCAGACGGGCAGGTCGCCGAGGTTCTTGGCAGTGACTCGGATGTAGCGGGCGCGTATCGGCGTCTTGGGCTGACACCTGGCTGAGCGCTGTGACGGAACCGTGGTCCGTTCGGTCTCAATGGGCATGTCAAGCATTTGCTCGAATCGCACCCCATCGTTCGAGTACTCGTATAGAATGCGTGTTGGCATGAATATCCAGCTGGCCACGTCTAGCAGGAAGTACGCTTCCACGTATCGCACGTCCTGCTGCCTTCCAAGGTCGATGGTTGCCACCATGTCCTTGCCCCACCAGCCCTGCCAACCGAACTGGTAATTGTCACTGGCATGGAACCCGTCGATCAGTGCCTGATCGGAACCGGCGAGATACTTCGGGTCCGGGGCCTCACGGAACGAAATGCCCTGGCCGATCGCGAGATTGGGCTCGGCGCCAAGTGCGAACTGAAGTTGCATCAGGTAAGCGTACTCATCCGGCGGAAGGCGTGTCTCGTGCAGCAGCACATGCCCATGCTTCATTGCGCGTGAAACGAAAATCTCAAGAAGCTCCACGTAGTACGGCTTCGCATTCCATTGACCTGCGCTGTCCTTCTCGAATAACCCGTTCGGCGCATGCGGCATCGCTCGCGCGATCTCCAGCTCGGCGTACATGATGCCCAGCCGTGCATCCTCCACGCGCCATTGGTAAATGGTGTCCGTTTCCTCCCACGCGGCGGCTTCAGCGCTGTTGAAGAGCATCTTGTACTTCGCGATGTTCTCTGGGCTGAGGTAGCCGTCCTTATGTGATTGCGGGTGCTCATATAGCGTGAGTGCCTTGCCGCTCTTGTCCAATTCCTCTTCCAGCAACCGCGTGTACTTGTCGATGTACACCCCAGCATCGCCATAGAAAGCGTTCATGAAGTGCGTGCGTAGTGAGTCCACATTCACGTCCGGATTCCAGAGCAATTTGGCAAGCAGGTAGGTGCGGAACTCCGGCATTTCACCACCCGGCGATGAGAGCCCCTGCTCGAAGACCATGGGCACGCCGTTGTCTCGGAAGAGTTGCAGGTTGGGTTGAAGCACTTTCCAATTCGGGAAGGGCATCACGAGGTGCGAGAAGTTGATCACGTAGTCCCACATGATGATGTTCTTGGTCAACGAAGACCATTCGCGCAGATCCGCTGTGAACGAACCAGCTTGATCACGCGAAGCGATGGGCCTGCTGCGGTCCTCCTCGATGCTGCAGAGCATGATGTTCACGTTCGGTCGCGGCTTGGTCACCTTCGGCGCGGTGCGGCTGTACTGGTAGGCGAGCGTGCTGATCACCTTGTCCGGGAAGCTGTCGGCCACGGCATTCGCGAAGCGGAGGATGGTGCCGCTGGGCGAGCCTTCGATGCTGTCGGTGCGGTGGCATAACGCGCACTGGCAGTGGTTGAAGTTGTCCATCTGGCTCACGCTCCAATACTTGGCGGCGGGCTTGCGGGCCATCATCGCGAGCAGGCTGTCCACGGTGATTCGCAGCACCTCCGTGTTGCTCAGGCAGAGCTGGTCGAGAACACGTGTGCCGTTGCGTTCAGCGAAGTACTCCGGGTGCTTCTCGAACAGCACAGGCGGCACAAAGCGGTGCATGGTGTGCACCCATAGGCCCCATTCGGGATCCACGCTCTCACCGGTCTTGATGACTTGGCGGATGCGGTGCTCGGCGGCGTACGCACTATCCGTGGCCGGGTGGAGGTAGGCCATCCGGAAGGAGAAGGCGGGGGCGACCTGAGCGGTTGAGGCAGCTGAGAGCAGCAAGATCGCCGCACCTGTAGCGGTCAACTGTGCACGCCTCATCAGAACCGCGGCGAGTTCAACGGCCAGTACATCACTTTGATCACCATCGGACCGGAAACATGGGAAGGCTTAGATCGCGGCAGTCGAAGAACGAAGTCCGTGCCATCGAGGTGGACCGGCACTTGCTTGCCATTCGCCAGTAGACTGGCCGACTTGACCTCGGCGCCCGCCCACCATGGAAGTCGGATCTCTCCGTTTTTATCCGGCTCCAGGAACAGATAGGCCGTGCTCTGCTCCTTGCTGTGTGTGCCGCGATACACCTGAGTGCAGCCGAGGATGTTGGGCTTCACGATGTATGTCGTGCCTTGCGTCCCGTACACCGCCTCCCCGTTCACCTTCAGCCATTCGCCCACTTCCTTCAGGCGCACGTAGGCCGTTGAGTCCAGTTGGCCGTCCGGTCCCGGCGCCACGTTCAGCAAAAGACTTCCACCGCGCGAGACCACGCTCACCAGTGTGCGGATGATCTCGTCGGTGCTCTTGTACTTCTCGTTGGGCGCCCAGCTCCAGCTGGTGCCCATGGGCATGCAGGTCTCCCACGGCACGCCGAGGTCGGCATCGGGCACGTGGCCTTCGGGCGTCACGTAGTTCTCGTACGCGCCGCCCACGGTGCGGTCCACCACGAGCAAGCCGGGCTGCTTCGCGCGCGCAATCGTTGCGATGCGCTTCATGTCGATGTCCTGCTCGATGGTGATCGCCTTCTGCCAACTCACGCTCGTGTCGATGCTGCTGAGCGGACGCACCCAGCCGCCGTCGAGCCAGAGGATGTCCACTGGTCCGTAGCCTGACATAAGCTCCTCGATCTGGTTGTGGGTGTAGTCCTTGAATGCTTGCCAGCGCTCGGGATGCTTCGTGGGCAGATAGTTCACGCTGCGATCCTTCGGTGGGAAGCTGCGCCACCAGTAGTCGTCGCTGTGCCAATCGGGCTTGCTGAAGTAGGCTCCCGTCCACAGCCCTTGCTTGCGGAAGGCATCGAAGACCTCCTTCGTCACGTTGGCGCGTGAGTGCTTGCCGAATGGCGTGTTCTGCGAAGTGATGCGGTAGTCCGTGGTCTTCGTGTCGAACATGCAGAAGCCATCGTGGTGCTTGGTGGTGAAGACCATGTACTTCATGCCGGCGTCCTTCGCGGCGCGCGCCCAGGTATCGGGATCGAACTTGGTTGGATTGAAGGTGGTCTGCAGCGCCTCGTAGTTCTTCACGTACTCGTTGTAGGTGGCGCCGTGCTCGGGCTTGCGGCGGCACCAGTCCTCATCCTCCGGACAGATGCTCCAGCTCTCCACCACACCCCATTGGCTGTACGGCCCCCAGTGCATCAGCAATCCGAACTTGAGGTCTTGCCAGCGCGCGAGTTTCTCCTTCACCAAGGGATCGGTGGGCGCGACGTAGGGCGCTTGAGCGATCAGATGATCAGAGAATGAGATGATCAGAATATGGAGGACGAGGCTCGCGATATATCGGGCCTTCGTCATGTTCAGCTTGCCTGATCGACTCATCATCTGATCAATACTCATCGGTGAAACAGAAAACCGGTTTGCGCTCATTCCACTTCCCCTGCGTGAAGTCGGGGATCTCCTGCACCTGACCGCCCGCCGCGATGCTCTTCTCGCTCAGCGGCGTGATGGCGTACCACGTGGCCATGTCGTACACATCGAGCGGGAAGGGCTGCTTGCGCTTGATGCACTCGATGAAGGCGTGGTCAACGAAGAAGTCCATGCCGCCGTGGCCAGCTCCTTCGGCCTGCGACGCGTAACGTTTCCAGAGCGGGTGGTCATACTGCTCGATCCAGGCCTTGCTGTTGTCCCACCGATGCCGCTTCTCTTTCCCGGCGCGCTTCTCGAAGTACACCATGCCCTGCTCGGCATCACCCCAGCCGGTGTCCTGCCAGAGTCCTTCGGTGCCTTGCACGCGGAAGCCGAGGTTGTACGGGCGTTGCAGTGTGGTGTCGTGCGTGAGCAGGATCGTTTCACCATTGGCGCATTGGATCTGCGTGCTCACCACGTCGCCGCACTTGAATTCCACCTGCGCGTTCGGATGCGATGCGCCGCCCTTCGCGTGCTCCACGATGTGCTTGTGTGCGCCGCGCGCCTTGCTCGCGATGCTGCTCAAGCGCGTGAGCCGGTTGCCGCGATTGATGTTCATCATCACCGCAACGGGGCCGAGGCCGTGCGTGGGATAGAGCTCGCCGTTGCGATCAACATAGTGCTGTGTGCGCCACTTGGCTTCGCTCCAGCCCCTCGCGCCGAACTCCACGCCATCGCCGTAGCCGTTGTGCGCTCCACTGTTGAAGAGCACATGCCGCAGATCGTGCTGGTAGCCGCCCTGCGCATGCACCAACTCGCCGAAGAGCCCTTGTCGCACCATGTTCATCACGGCCATCACATCGCGGCGGTAGCACACGTTCTCCAGCATCATCACGGGCATGCCGGTGCGCTCGCTCGCGCGCACGATGGCCCAGCATTCGTCAACGCTCATGGCGCCGCACACCTCCATGCCCACGGCCTTGCCCGTTTCGAGCGCCGCTATGCCCTGCTGCACATGGTATTCCCACGGACTGCTGATGATCACCGCGTCGATGTCCTTGCGGCGCAGCAGTTCGAGGTAACCATCGTTGCCATTCACGTAGGCTTCGGCTTTCGGGCGATTGGCTTTGTGCAGCAGCTGTTGCGCCAGCGCCATCATGTCTGCGTCGGGGTCGTGCAGGGCCATGATCTCCACATCGTCGCGCAGCGCAAGCTCTGCCAGATGCACTTGTCCGCGCAGCCCAACGCCGATGAAGCCCAAGCGCACCTTCGGGCTATTAGGCGACCAGAATGCCCGCGCGGCACGTGGTGCAAGACCGAGTCCGAGGATCGCAAGCGTTGTGCTTCGGATGAAATCGCGGCGGTCGAGTTCGGTCATGGCAAAAGGTGTCAATCGGTGCGGACGAAACGGAGCGCGACCCGGCCATCGCCTTGCGTGAGCAGTGCGGTGTAGAGGCCGGGTGGCAATTCATTCAGTGCGATCAGGGTGCTTTCGGGCGAGGCCCAAGCGCGCAGCTCTTTCAGCAATCGGCCTTGTGCATCGTTCACGCGAACGGAGATCGGTGCGCCCGGTGCGCCGCGCACCAGCAACCCGGCACCTTGCGCGTACCAAGCCTCAAGCGCGCTGGTGGCCGCTTCGGGAATGGCATCTTGAATCGAAGGTGTGCGGCAGAAGGTGTAGCTGTTCAGGAGTTGCACGCTGGTGCTCATGCTGTCGGTGCGCAACCCATTGAGCGTGATGCACACCTGCTCGCCATCGTCTTCCACCTTCACCTCGCCGAATTGGCCATTCCATGGGAAGGGATTCGGGAACACGCCGCCTTGGTTGAAGTTGCCGCCCTTGTATGATCCATAGCGGCTGATCGCGGCGGCTTGGAGGATAGGGTAGTGGTAGGCCAGGTTCTGCGCGGTGCTGAAGTCGGCATTGGTGCCGTCGTCGATCGCCAGCATGTGCGCATCGCCGCTGATGATGAACACATCCTTCACCTGCTGCGCGTAGAGGAAGTCATTGATCGCGCGGCGTTCATCGGGTTGGCAGGCCCAATTCTCCGGCCACCCCTCACTGTTCCATGTGAGTGGAGACACCCAGCAGGCTACTAGTCCGTTGTTGCGCGCATGCAGGAATTGCTGCAAGAGCCAAGTGTACTGGCCAACGTCCATCATGCTGTACGGCGTCTTGTTCGAGCGCAGGTCGCTGAGGATGAAATGCACGCGTCCGATGGTGAAGGCCTGATGGATGCTCACATCATCGTATAGCGGATAATGCGGCGCGTATTCCCGGTACACGCGTGCTGCGCTAAGGCGGCCGATGGATGAGGCATCGGAGCCGTTGCCGGAGAAATCGTGGTCGTCCCACACGTAGGCGATGGGCGTGCCTTGGAAGAACGCGCGCATGGCCGAGCCATTGAGCACTGCATCTCGGTAGGGAGCGCGATGCACTTCCACATCCTCCGAGTTCGGGTCCATGTAGTGCAGGTCGCCGGTGCAGAGGAAGAAGAGCGGGTCCTGCGCGGCCATGGCCTGCCACACGGGGTGCTCGCCTTCGCTGTTGCACGATCCCGCAACGAACGAGAAGGAGTGCGCATCGGTCAGTGGGGTGCGGAAACGCCCGGTGCGCTCATCGCTCTCGTCGATCACGCCATTCACCTCGAAACGGTAGGTGTAAGCGCGCCCCGGCTCCAGTCCCGTCAGTTGCACAGGGACCACGTGATCCAGTTCCGCAGAAGAAGCGACCGATGCCGAGAAGGCGTAGGCACTGGTGCAGGGAAGCGCGCAATAGGCCACGCGCAGCATTGCATCCGGTTCGGCGGTGCGCGCGCGGATGGTGATGCCTTGCGGATGCAGCGCGCCGCTCCAGAAGTGGGTGATGCCGCTCTGCGCGGAACAGGCCAACGATAAGAGGAGTGCGAAGGGAGCGGATAGACGCATGGTGCGCCCACGAAGATGGGCCAACGGCTCAGAATGGCAAGGCGGGCATCCAGAGCAGCGCGCCGAGCACGCTGGCGAAACCGAGGAGCGCGCCCGTGTACACCTGTGCCGGTGTGTGATCACTCGCGATTAGCCGAGCGGTGCCCAGCGCGCCGGCGAGCACCAGCAGCAGGCACAAGGGAACGAATGCGCCGATGTGATGAAGGATGTCGAGCGCGATCAAGGCTCCGATGCAGCCGCCGATGCCCACCATGTGCGCGCTGATCTTCCAGCGCAAGGTGATCAGGGTGACGAGCAGCAAAGCGAGCGCGGCGCCCGCGAAGAGCGATAAGGTGAGCGGATGCACCGGCGCACGCGTGAGCAGGTAGGCGGCCATGATGTAGTAGAGCAGGGTCATCACGAATGGCGCGATGCGCTCCTGGCGCGTGTGCATCTCCAGGCTCTGCACCACGCCTGCGCTGCGCAAGAGCATGGCACTGGAGAGCGGGAACACGATCGTCATCAGCGCAACGATGCCCAAGAGCTTCCAGCGCGACTCAGCGGGGAGGAAATAGCTGAGGTGCAGGTCAAGCTCCAGCGTGAGCCAGAGGGTGAGGGCAGGCATCAGCAGCGGATGCAGTGCGTAGGAGAGGAAGCGGGCGGCTGGGAGCATGGGCGGGATAGCAGAAATATGAAAGCTGAAAGAGCGTGGCGGGCGGCTCTGCTTAGGCGATAGCGAGTCGATTTCAGCTTTCAACTTTCATGTTTCGGCTTTCTCTCAAAGCTGCTTGCGCAGCCGTGCCACGGGCAGGCTCAATTGCTCGCGGTACTTGGCCACGGTGCGCCGCGCGATGTTGTAGCCCTTGCTGATGAGCAGCGCCGTGAGCTCATCGTCGGTGAGGGGCTTGCGCTTGTCCTCGGCCTCGATGGCATCCTTCAGGATCTTCTTCACCTCGCGGGTGCTCACCTCTTCGCCTTCCTGGTTGGTGAGGCTCTCACTGAAGAAGAACTTGAGCAGGATGGTGCCGTAGTTCGTTTGCACGTACTTGCTGTTGGCCACGCGGCTGATGGTGCTGATGTCCATGCCCACCTTCTCGGCGATGTCCTTCAGGATCATTGGCTTCAACTTGGTCTCGTCTCCGGTGAGGAAGAACTCGCGCTGGTGCTCCATGATGGCCTCCATGGTGACCATGAGCGTGTGCTGCCGCTGCTTAATGGCATCGATGAACCACTTGGCGCCATCGAGCTTCTGCTTGATGAATAGGATGGCCTCCTTGGCGGCCTTGTCCTTCTTGTTGCGCTGGTACTCCTGCATCATGTCGCGGTAGGCGCGGCTGATGCGCAGCTCAGGGGCGTTGCGGCCGTTGAGGGTGAGCTCCAATTGGCCGTCGATGGCCAGCACGCTGAAGTCGGGCACGATCTCTTGGCGCGGTGCGCTGGTCTCGCGAAGCGTGTTGCCCGGTTTGGGGTTGAGCCGGATGATGAGGTCGATGGCATCCTTCAAAGCATCCTCATCGATCTCCAGGCGCTCCAGGATCTTGTCGTAATGCTTCTTGCTGAAGGCGTCGAAGTGCTTGTCGAGGATGGCTTCGGCCACGCGCTGATCGAGGCTGTGCGGCATCCGTCGCACTTGCAGCAGCAGGCATTCGCGCAGGTCGCGCGCGCCGGTACCGGCGGGATCGAGCTCCTGCACGGCGCGCAGGGCCTTCTCCAGTTCGGCCACGTTGGCCATCACGTTCTGCGTGAAGGCGAGGTCGTTCACGATGGCGTGCAGGTCGCGGCGCAGGTAGCCGTCCTCATCGAGGTTGCCGATCAGGTGCTCGGCTAGCATCTCGGTGCGCTCGTCGCAATCGATCAAGGAGAGTTGCGACTTCAGATGGTCCTGGAAGGTGGTGCCGCCGGCCAGCGGGATCTCGCGGTCCTCCTCGTCCGGACCGGTATTGCGCACGCTCAGCTTGTAGTCGGGCGTATCGTCGTCGGGGAAGTAGTCGCTCAGGTCGAAATCGTCGCGCTCCTGGTCCTCGTGCTGCTCGCTATCGAGCTCGCTGCTCTCAGTGATGGCCTCTTCTTCGGTGGGTGCTTCGTCATCGCTCTCATCATCGCCGCTCTCCAAGGCCGGGTTCTCCTCCAGCTCCTGGCGGATGCGCTCCTCCATCTCCATGGTGGGCAGCTGCAGCATCTTCATGAGCTGGATCTGCTGCGGCGATAGCTTCTGGGAGAGCTTCTGAAATAGACCTTGCTTGAGCATGACGGGGGCGAAAATACGGGCCGCCCTATGCGCGTGGCTTGATGATGAGTCATCGGATCGCGCTGCTCGTCACCCTACCTTCACGCCCCGCAAATCAACACTCCAACCGCACCATGATCCTGAAGACCCTTTCCCTCGCTGCTGCGGGCACGTTGCTGCTCGCCGCGCACGAGCTGCCCAACCTCAACATCGGCGATGCCATGCCGGCTGCTGAAGTGAAGATGAAGAACGTGGATGAGAAGATGGTCTCGCTCAAGGACCTCGCGGGACGCAACGGCACCTTGGTGATCTTCTCGTGCAACACCTGCCCCTTCGTGGTGGGCAGCGAGGGCAGCGAAGGTTGGGAGGGCCGCTACCCCGAACTCATGGCTGTGGGCGCACGCTTCGGTGTTCCCGTGGTGCTCATCAACAGCAACGAGGCCAAGCGCGGCGATGGCGATTCGTTCGCCGACATGCAGACGCACTACAAGGAGAAGAAGTACACAGGCGCTTACCTCCTCGACGAGGGCCATCAGGTGGCCGACGCTTTCGGTGCGCGCACTACCCCGCATGTGTTCCTCTTCAACAAGGATGGCAAGCTCGCCTACAAGGGCGCCATCGACGACAACGTGGCCAACGCTGCCGAAGTGAAGGAGCGCTGGGCCTACAACGCCATCGACAAGATGGTGGCTGGTCAGCCCATCGAGCCCGCCACCACGCGCAACATCGGCTGCAGCATCAAGCGGATGCCGCACCGCCATTGATCGGATCCATCCGAGATGCCCGCCTCGTTTCCGGGGCGGGCATTTTCTTTTCCACCGCACCGGATGCCGCGCCTCGTGGGCCTGAAACGCGCACGGCTGCCTCGATCCGTTGAAAACTGCATGCAGGCAGGCCACGGCGCGCGCATTCCTTTGCAACAACACCCCACACGATGAATGTCCTTTTGATCGGCGGCGGCGGCAGGGAGCACGCCATGGCTTGGAAGATGGCGCAGAGCTCCTTGCTCGATGCGCTCTACGTGGCACCCGGCAATCCCGGCACCTTGCGTCATGGTCGTCCTGCCGGCATCGACCACAACGACCACAAGGCCTTGCGCGCCTTCCTGCTGGAGAAGAAGATCCGCATCGTGGTGGTTGGGCCGGAGGGCCCGCTGGTCGATGGCCTGCACGACCGCATCGCCGAGGATCCCAAGCTCGAGGGCATCACCGTGATCGGCCCGCGCACCGCTGGCGCCCGCCTCGAGGGCAGCAAGGACTTCGCGAAGGAGTTCATGTTCCGCCACAACATCCCCACCGCCGCGCACCGCACCTTCGTGAAGGGTCAGCTGACCGATGCCATCGAGCACCTCGATCGCGTGAATGCGCCGTACGTGATCAAGGCCGATGGACTGGCCGCTGGCAAGGGCGTGATCATCACCAACGACAAGAAAGAAGCGGCCAAGGCGCTGCGCGATATGCTGCAGAGCGGCAAGTTCGGTGAGGCCGGCGAGCGCGTGGTGATCGAGCAGCATCTGAAAGGCGTGGAGTGCAGCGCATTCCTGATCACCGATGGCGATGCCTTCAAGATGCTGCCCGCTGCCAAGGACTATAAGCGCATCGGCAATGGCGATACCGGACCCAACACCGGCGGCATGGGTGCGGTCTCACCGGTGACCTTCGCCGACAAGGACTTCATGCAGAAGGTGCATGATCGCGTGGCGGCGCCCACTATACGCGGCCTAAAGAAGGATGGCATCCCTTATCAGGGTTTCCTCTTCATGGGGCTGATGAACGTGAACGGCGAGCCTTACGTGATCGAGTACAACGTGCGCTTGGGCGATCCGGAGACGCAAGCGATCATGCCACGCCTGAAGTGTGATCTGCTCGACCTCTTCGAGGGCATCGCCACCGGCACGCTCAGCGAACGCCATGTGGATGTGGACGACCGCACCGCCGTCACCATCGTGCTGGCATCAGAAGGCTATCCGGGCGAATACGAGAAGGACAAGGTCATCACCGGCATCGATCAGGTGCGCGATGCGTACGTGTTCCATGCAGGCACGCGCACCAAGAACGACACCTTAGTGACCGATGGCGGCCGGGTGCTCGCCGTAACCGGTATCGGGAAGGACCTCGAGAGCGCCATTGCCTCGGCGTACCGCGCAGCCGATGCGATCGGGTTCGAGGGCCGCTATCGCCGCGACGATATCGGGAAGGACTTGGTGAAGCAGCCCACGCAACGGGCCACTGCGGTGAAGCAGTAAAGTGGAAGCGGGTGGCTGAGGCTCCTCGGCGCTTAGGCCATTGTGCCGTTCGCCTTGGCCCTGCGGTTGTACTTGCCTTGCAGGTTGAGCCAGTACACGATGCCCAAGAAGAGCGTGATGCTCGTGAGCGTGACGGGCAGCCAGCCCATCTTCTCGAGGATCTTGAAGGACCACTCCAGGAAATGGCCGAGGGCGAATGCGAAGTCTTGCATGGCGGTATGGCGTGAAGCGGGGCGAAGATAGGCGGGCGATTGATGCCGGGTTCCTTGTGCTGTTCATTGCCCAACCACAGCCTTCACGACCTTCGCCCCTCGCCAACGCATGCTCGCCGCCTTCTATCGCAGCAACCAGCCCGCCGTGCTGGTGTCCGTACCCCTGGTGGTGGCCTTGCTCTTCGCTCCCGCCTTTTGGCATGCGCCTTTGCCGAGTGGCGCCCTGATGCCCCTGGCGGCATTGGTTCAATCGTGGATCGGTGAGTCGGCCTTGGCGCATGCGCTCTTGGGCATTGTGCTGGTCTCGTCTTCAACCATTCAGTTGGCGGCCCTCATGAATGCGCTGGAGCTCATGGACCGCCGCAATCACCTTGTGGCCATCACCTTTCCAGTGGCCTTAGCGGGTCTCGGCGGCCCGGCCTGCTACGACCCAGCCTTGCTCGGTCTTCCCTTGGTGCTCTTCGCACTGCGCCGGGCATGGTCCATCACCAACACCAGTGCAGCCTTGGCGCCCTTGTTCGACGCGTCGTTGCTCATCGGCCTGGCAGCGCTGTGTTACCTCCCTTACGTGGTGCTGTTGGTGGTGCTATGGATCAGCACTTCACTCATCCGGTCCTTCGCGTGGCGCGAGTACGTGGTGCCCACGATCGGCGTGGCGCTCATGTTCTATCTGGCCTGGATGGTCTTGCAATTGATCGGTCATGCGCCCTGGCTGCCTATGAAGAGCCTGATTCCTGCGGACATGGCCCCGGCCGTGCTATGGAAGGGCACGGCGCGGAAGGCCTTCCTCGTGCTCTTGCTGCCCACCTTGCTGCTGGCGCTCGCTGCCTTCAACCGGAGCCAATCGAAAAGCGTGATCCGCGGCAAGAACCTGCGATCGGCCTTCATGGCGCTTGCGTTGGCTTTGGCACTGGTGATAGGGCTGCTCGCCACGCTCAAGGGCGGATTCCCGGCCGTGCTAGCGGCCTTGCCCGCAGGCGTTATTGCGGCCTATCTGTTCCTGGATCCGAGGCGCAACTGGCTGGCTGAGCTTTCGCTGATGGCGCTGGCTGGCATGGCGCTATGGGTGCGCTGGGGTGCAGGGGCTTGAGCCTGTTGCACAGAGGATGCATGTCTGCTGGTGCGGGGAAACGTTCGCGAAAGGTTCGTTGTGCGGCGCAACGGGGCAATGCCCGATTCAACGCAAACAGAAGATCGGTATCCTATGGCGAATCGGATTTCGGCGACGTCTGATCATCGAGCCAGATCATGTACTCCGCATTTCGGCGCAGCGCCTCATCGATCGACTCGCGTTTCCAGAAAGCCTGCCTGCGCACCGAGGCGAACCAAGCCTCATCGCCACGTATCAATTGGTCGTAGTACTCCAGGTCCTTCGCGGCGGGCAGCACAGCGCGCAGCGGCTCTGCTTCCGAAGCCTTGGCCAATGAGTCGTCGGTTGCGATCACGCGGTATTGGAACAAGCGCGTTCCGCGAAGCGCGATCGGCTCAGAAACGGCGAGCGGCATCTCGATGCCTTGGAGACGCATCACGCCACCGCGCCATTCGACCATGTGCTGCAGCATGCCCGTACGGCTGAAGACCATGACGCCCTGCTTGTGCGTGGCGAGCAATTCAACCGCCTCTTCCGGCTTGAAGCCTTCGTGCTTGGCGCCGCCCACCACCATGGTATTCGGCAGTGCATGCAGCAGGATGTAGTAGCTGGCATCCCACGCGTGGAAGTCGAGGATCAATCCATCGCCCGCCCGTGTCTGCGCATTGATCACCGTCAACAAGCCCTCGGTGTCGTTCCCGTAGAGCCGGGGCACCACCTGCACCTCACGGTAATGGCCGAGCACAAGGCCGTCCATCGCGGTGCTCAGCGCACGTTCGCCCAATAGCTTGGTGAAATCGATCTTTCCGAACAGGAAAGCGAATGGCAGGGTGATGATGACGCCCAACGGCATGATCACCCGATGGATGGCCCGTGAGCGCAACACGGTGAAGACGAGCGCAACGAAGGGCAGCAAGAGAATCAACCAGGTGACCACGAAGCGGTGGTGCAGCATGAGTGAGCCTTCCCACGCTTTCTTCTGGAAGATGAGGGCCATGGCGGCGAAAGGGATGAGCCAGATCCACTGAGGCCGGGTGAGCTTTCGCCGGACTACGGCAATGGCGGTCGCTAGCAAGAGCAGCAGCGCGCACACCGGTGAGCTGTTCAGCACGAAGGACCAGCCGAAGAAGATCACGCGCTGGATCCGCGTGGCCTTCGTCACATCATCGTTGATGCCCTCCTTGCCCATGTTCCACTCGTCGTTCTGGTTCACGCTGTACAGCGCATCGCCGAACTCGATCTGGTTGCCCGCCATCCACACCGCTGGGAAGAGCATGGCGCAGGCCCAGAACACGACCGCGATGCGCCAGCCATGCAGCAGGAACGCTACCAGCGAGAGCGCCGCAATGAGAACCCACGCCTCGTAGCGCGTGGCCGCCGCGCAGGTCATGAGCAGGCCGGCAACAGCGGCGCTGCGCCATGCGCCTGGCTGTCCTTGGTTCAACGAGAGCGCGAAGAGCGCCGAAGCGAGGAAGAAGCCATAGGTGACCTCCGATAGCGCCTGCAAGCTGGTCCACAGCGCGATGGGGCTGAACACGTACAGCAGCGCTGCGAACACGGCCCCTCGCCGCGAACCGAACACCTTGAGCGTGAAGCCATACAGCGGAATGGCCGTGAGCGATGCGGCCAGCACGCTGAGCATCTGCGGCCCCAGCGCCTTGCCAGGGAATACGAGCATGAAGAGCGCATTCAGGTAATGATGCAGAGGCCCCCAATAGCCGTGCGTGATCCAGTGCGGGTCCTGCAGCCACTCTAGAGCGATGTGTATCCGGCTCACAGCGTCGGCTTGCACCGTTTGCGCCCACGGCAGCATGGCCAGGCGAAGCAGCATCGCGCCCCCGGCGATGAGCAACAGATCAGTGCGATGCGGTTTCTGCAGGAGGCCCATTGAGCGCGGTGGAGTCTGGCGATTGCCGAGCCGCCCATTCGCGCAGCCCTTCGAATCGTTCATCGTTTCGCAGCAATACGGCACCATTGCGCTCAAAGCGCGCCAAGGCGGTGAAGCCGACCTGTGCCAGGGTATCCTCCATGAACACATAGCGGTAGTCGTCGTCCGGGCGAAGGCTGTCTCTGGTGAGCGCGCACATCCAATCCATGCCCATGGTGCGGCGGTAGTAGTTCATCGTTGGTTCGAAGATCCACGTGTTGCCGACTTGCACGAAGCCGTCCGAGGCCCACGACTCCGCATGGTCCTGCTGCAACGCGTGCATGGCAGCCTTGGTCTGCGAGTCGTAGCCCCATTCCCAGCTGTAGTGCTCCGCCAGTTGCTTGGCGTGCCGCGGCACCGACCAGGCCGTTAGGCTGAAGAGTAGCGCGACCGGGATGATCGCATGCCTCTGTGCGAGCACCTGCGCGAGGCCGATCAGCGAGAACCACAGGGGCGGCAGGAGGAAGAGCGCGAACCGACCTTCAAGATGATCCACGCCGAAGAGCAGGTGCTGCGCGTATGCGCCCAGGCAGATGAGCAACAAGGTGAGCACGGCCATTGCGTACGCACCGTGTTCCTGCACGAATGACCTGCCATCGCGGATCAGGCGAGTGATCACCACGGCCAGCGCAAGCGCAATGAGTGCGGTGAGCACAGTGGCCGGGACCACCTGCCGATGCTCCAGCACATTCACGCCGGGCATCATGCTGCCGAGCAAGGTGCCTACCGTGTCAGCGTAGAACGTCGCCTTGCCACCGAAGTCGAGCTTATTCTGCGCGAGCATGCGTTGCACGGGATCCTTCAATGCGAGCATCACCAAAAGGGTGAGCGCTGCATGCAGGGCGACAACGCGCATGCGCACGGCCTTGGCCACAGGATGTGATCGCCACGAAGCAGCAGTGAGCAGCGCGAAGGCGAGCAGTGCGGCGATGTAGGCCGTGATGAGGGCGAAGTTGCTCACCGATGCCAAGATGCCCGCCACATGGAACAGGACCGCATGCTTCGCACGGCCCGTGGCGGCGGCGCGCCATCCGTGGTACATCGCCATGGCCAAGAAGGCGAAGGAGAGGCCATAGCCCCGCGCCAAGCAGAACATCTCCATGAAGAACGAATGCGTGACCAGCAGCGGGAATGCCAGCACGACGACGAGCGGATGGCAGCGGCGCAGCAAGAGCGCGGCGCAAACGAGGTAGATCACCAGTGCAACCAGGTTCGGCAGGCGGCATGCGAGCTCCGAATCGCCGAAGAGGGCGATGCTGCCCTTCATGGCCAGTGAATTCAGCATGTGGTTGTTGGTGTAGGCGTACTTGTGCGAGATGAGGTCGCTGAAGCTGTGATGCGGATAATTGAGGAAGGTGATCGCTTCGTCGTGGGTGAACGAGTACACCGCTGCGCGATGCGTGCAATAGGTGACCGCAGCCACAGAGCAGATCACCAGATACGCGAGCACAAGGCGCTGGATCCAGGGCGGGCCCATGCGTGCGTCATCCGTCATCAGCTTCATCCGTGCCAATCGTGGGAGCATCACCAGGGCGTAATTCGTGATCGGTGCGGGCTACTTCCCGGCCACCACATCGGAGACTTGCTCGAAGAGCCGTTTCCAGGTCCAGTCCCCCCATGACCAGAACCAGTCGTAGCGGTCGATCAGGCCCATGTTCAACTGCACAAGAGCGATCGCTGCGATCGCTGCGCCCATGCGCCACACAGGCCCGCGGCTCATGATCCCATGGATCAGCCAGGCCAGCGGCACGCAGAGCAACGCATACAAATCGATGAAGCCGCGATGCCCGTAGCCCGAACCCAAGTGCCACGACCACCATGCGCTATAGAGCAGCCAAGTGATGCATGTGAGCAGCAGCACGGTGCGTGCTGGCGCCACCCCTTGCCACGCTTTGCGGATCAGCATGAATAGAACGGCGATCATCATCGGCGTGTACACCAGCCAGCCGTTGCGCACGCCCAGCACCACCAGTCCGGGCACCATCTTGTCCCACTCGAAGCCCTCGCCCTTCTTGCCGTAGGTGAAGGTGATGGCATCGCCCGTGGTCCAGTGCCAATAGATCATCTGCAGCACCCAAGGCACAAGGCCCAGCGCTAAGCCGCCGATGAGCGCGCCGCGCTGGCCGATCAGGTTGCGGAAGAACACGCGCACCTGCGCCATCGATCCGGCAACGAGCAAGGGGAAGAGCAGGCTGAAGACATTCAACTGGCGAACGAGCACGATCAGTGCGCCGCTGAGCACCAGCAGCAGCACATGCACGCCTCGTGGGCCATCGAGCGCGCGCAATGAGCAATAGGCGTAAAGGCCGATCAGGAAGAAGGTGTAGGCGTGCGACATCATCGGCTCCCGCACCGCATAGAAATACAGGTTGGTGGCCACGAAGAGTAGGGCTGAGGCGATCAGCGCCGGCAGCGGAGCACTGAACCGTCGCGCCAACCTGAAGGACACCACGCAGCCCGCCGCCGTGTAGCATGCGCCACCGAGCATCATGGAAACGCCATAGGGCGATGCGAAGCCATTGAGGTCGTATCCGAAGAGGTAGGCTGCGCCATGCCCCAACAAGAAGAACGGCAGTTGCAGCACCGCAACGCCCAAGGTGAAGAGGCTGATCCAGTTGCCGTTCTCCATCTGGTGGCACCAGTACATGCGGCTCCAGTCGAAATGGATGAAGGTGGCCGGCAACCATTGGTAATAGCCGAGCGAATCGTTGCCGCGCCGCAGGAACTCATACGGGTCGTGCGCATGATGGAGCCAAGCGCCGCGCCACGCCACGATCAATACGAGCACGAAGAGCGCCCATTGCGCGGTGCGCTCCCACGGGGCAAGCGGCACAAGGGCAGGAATACGGGGCATCGTAACGCTGATGTCGGGGACTGAACAGAGGGGCCAAGATACCGGGCGCATCCGGAGCGGATCCTGAACCCGTAGCCTTGACCATCTTTGGCCGGATGGAACGCGCACACCGATTGTCGCTTTGGTTGTGGTGGCTGGTGGGCGCGGCGCTCGCGGTCATTCTCCGTGTCAACTCGCAAGGCATCATCGAAGCAGGCGATGCGATCAACCACTATTGGATGGCGCGCTATGCCTGGGGGCATCCGCACATGCTCCTCGATATCTGGGGCAAGCCGCTCTTCACGCTGCTCGCATCGCCTTTTGCCCAAGCCGGGCAATGGGGCATGTGCCTCTTCAATGCGGGTTGCTTCGTAGCCACCTGCTGGGCTGCCGATGGTGTGCTGCGCCGCGCAGGCGCACTGGCGCGCTGGCTCTTCCCGGCCCTGCTCCTGCTTGCACCGGCATACGGTTCCATGGTGCTCGGGGGCATGACCGAGGTGCTCTTCGGCCTGTTGGCGGTGCTGGTGATCAGGGCCCTCGCCGAGGAGCGCTATGCATGGGCGGCCGTGGTGTGCTCCCTCATGCCCTTCTCGCGACCGGAATACATGGCGTTCATGCCTTTCGTGGCGCTCTGGATGGCTGCGCACAAGAAGTGGAGCGCGTTGCCATTGCTGCTGCTCGGCCATGTGGTGTATGCAGTGCTCTGCGCATTCGCATTCGGCGATCCCTTGTGGTATTTCCATGGTGATCCGTACCGGGGCGCTGCGCACCTCTACGGCCATGGCGAGTGGGATCACTTCTGGATAAGGCGCGATCACGTGCTGGGCATGCCCCTGATCTGGATGGTTGTCCTCGCCGTGCCGGCTGCATCCTTGGCGTGGTTCAAGCAACGATCGCTTCGCCCCTCACTGAAGCTCGCCGTTTGGGTTGCATTGATTCCCGCCCTTTGCATTCTTGGGCTGCATAGCGTTCTCTGGTGGAAAGGCCTGAAGGGCTCGCTCGGACTGGAGCGCGTGTTGGCCACTGCGGTGCCGATGCTCGCGCTCTTCGCTGCGTTCGGATTATCGGGTGCGTGGCAGCTGGTGCGGGTCCCGGCTTGGTTGAATGCACTTGTTTGCGCCGCATGCACCGCTGCATACGCTGTGGCTGGTGCGCAAGCATTCTGGAAAGTGCGGCATGTCCCGGTGGGCACCGATGCGTACCACCAGCATCTCGATGCAGTCGCCGAGGCGCTGGCCGTTATGCCTGAGCCTGCGGGAAGGACCATCGTGTATCACCCGTACATCCTGTTCCGCATGGATCTCGATCCTTACGACGGCGAGCGCATCTTCAGGAGTTGGGTGGGCTTCGAGGACTTCAAGCCGGGCGACAGGTTGGTGTGGGACGCGCATTTCGGACCGGCCGAGGCAGGGATCCCGATTGATCGATTGCTGGGTGACTCCACCATGCGTGTGGTGGCTTCCTACGTTCCGAAGGAGCACTTGGTCATGTACCACGGTGCGACCATGGAAGTGCTGGTGTTCGAGCGTGGCAATGGGCGCCGCGAACAACAGTCGGAGTCGATCGTCAGCGGCAAGCTTGCTCTTGGAGTCGGCGGTTCGCGCATGGATACGGTGCAGTGCAGTGATAATAAGCTCTGCTTCAAGGAAGGCGAATTCCCCTTCGAGCTGATCGACCTCGCCGTTGGGAAGGAGGGCGCGTGCCTCACCGAATTGGTGTTGTCAGGAGAGCTCGAATGGAGCGATGAGCCAGGAGAAATACAGATGGTCTTCAGTGAGGAATTGGGCGATGGCGCATCAACCTACCGCTCGTTCCACTTGAACGAAGGCATGTTCAATCACAGGATCAGGATTCTCTCACGGTCATCCGACAGCAAGAACAAGTTCTACATCTGGAACAACAGCCAGCGGCCATTCACGCTGCATGGCTTGCGGGTCGATGCCGTCTTCGTTCTGCAGGAGGATTGACCCCAGCGAGCAAGCTCACACCATCGCGATCCGCTCCTCCGGCAGGATTTCCCTGCCCGTGAGCCTGAGGTAGAGCTGCGCCGTGGCCACCACATCCTTGCGGCAATACGTGGCAATGCGCTCCAGGTCCTTGTCCTCGTAGTACACGCGTGCCACATCGGCGCCGGTGATGTCGTCCTTGGGCGTGGGGATGCCGAGCACGTGCGTGAGCAGCGCGAGTGAGGTGTAGGCCTTGCGATCGCCGAAGCTCCAGAGGTTCATGGTGTCCAAGTGGCCCACTTCCCAAGGCTTCAGGCCGCCGATGTCGAGGATGCGCGGCACGGGGATGCGGTTGATCACGCAGCGGCGCGCGATCCACGGGAAGTCGAACTCCTTTCCGTTGTGCGCGCAGAGCCAATGGTCGTCGGTGGCGTAATGGCGATTGAGCAACTCGGCGAAGCGCGTGAGCACATCGTACTCGTGGTCGCCGTGGAAGGAGGTCACGCGAAGGCTCCAGGCATCGCCATCCTTGTGCAAGCTGCCCACGCCGATGCAGATGATCTTGCCGAACTCCGCGAGGATGCCGCCCTTCTCGCCCCACAATTGCTCCGCTGATTTCGCATCGCGTTGCTGCTCGAAGCGGGTCTTGTCGGAAAAGAGCTGCGCATCGCGCTGATCGACTTCGGACCAGCGATAGGTCTGCGGCACGGTCTCGATGTCGAGGAAGAGGATTCTGCTCAGGTCTTTCATGGTCTGGTTCGATTGGCGGTTTGACCTGGATCATTGCTGATTTCTGATTCCTGATTGCGCCGTCGCTCGAGCAATCAGGAATCAGCAATCAGCAATCAGGAATTAGCTGTTGCATTCACTCGATCATCACGCCTCTCGCATTCATCAGCGGCAATGTGGTGAAATTCGCTTCATCGATGCTCCCTGCGAGGAAGATGTACTTCTTGTCGTGCAGCTCGCGGCCGATGTAGAAGCTCAGCCAGTACTGGTTGCTCAGCGGGAACACATCCTCCACGATGCGCTCGATGCGTGCCCAGCTCTTTGGCCCGAGACGCTCGAGGTGGTGGCGCATCTCGCTTGTGGCGCGCGCCTCGCCTTCGATCTCGCCATAGCCGCGCGAGCTGATGAGCACGTTCTCCAGCGTCACATCGCGCTGATTGATCAGATACACGTACCACGCATCGTCGCCCTCTTCGTCCTTCTCGCGCACCACCGCCATGGCGATGCCTTCGACCTTGGGCGGCACGATGTCCTTGCGCATGCTCAGGCAGGTTGCTGGCGCGCCAGCTCACGCGCGATGCCGATCCACTTGAACACATCGGTGGGATGGCCGGTGTAGTTCACCTCTTCGCGCTTCATGCCGGTGCGCACGAACACCAAGCGCTCGTGGGGGATCACCACCACGTACTCGCCGTGGAAGCCGCGGCAATAGTGGATGGGCATGCCGTCCAATTCGGCCAGCCACCAGAAGTAGCCGTAGCGGGCGTTGGGCGCTCCTCTATCCATGAGCTTGGCGGGGGTGATGCTCGCTTCCCAGTACTCGCGCGGGACGATCTGTTTGCCGCGCCACATGCCACTGTCGAGGTACATCTGCCCAATGCGGCCGAAGTCGCGCGCGGTGGCGTAGAGGCAGCAGAAACCTTTGAAGTCGCCGTCCTTGCGGTCCTTGCCCCAATACGCATCGTGCTCGCAGCCGAGCGGCCCCCAGACCTTGTCGCGCATCAGCTCATCGAGCTCTTTTCCGTACGCGGCCTCTAGCACTTCGGTCATGATCTGCGTGGCGCCGCTGATGTAGTCGAACTCGACGCCCGGTTCATCGCGGCAGGGCTGGTTCAGTGAAAGCTCGCGCACGTTGTAGCCGTAGTAGCCCTTGGCATTATCGCTGAAGGGGTTCTTGCCGCTCTCGCTCCAATCCAAGCTGGTGCTCATGGTGAGCACATGCCACAGGTTGATCTTGGCGTAGCAGCCCTCCTTGTATTCCGGCAGGAAATCGCCTACGGGCTGGAACACGCTCTTGATCTTGCCCTCGCCCATGGCGATGCCGGTGAGCACGCTGATGTAGCTCTTGGCCACGCTGAAGCTGTTGCTCACGCTATCGGCGTCCCAGCCGTTCCAGTACTGCTCGAAGATGAGGCTGTCGCGCTGCCACACCGCGAAGCCCACGCTGTGCAACGCCTTCAGGTCGGCTTCCTGTTCCGACGTGAGCGCGAGCTTGCCGTAACGATCGCCTTGTGGCCACGGCTGCGGATCGGTGGCTGGGATGGTGCTGTACGGGAAGAAGTTGCGGTCGTCGATCTCCGGGCTGGAGCGGCCCATGAGGTAGGTGAAGCGCACGCCGCGCACCAGATGGCCGTTGCCAGTGAGGTAAGAGAGGCCGATGAGGCCGCCGATGATGAGGATGGTCCAGAGGAGGAATTTCTTGAGGAAGCGCATGGGCACGGTTTGGGAACCGGCCGTGAAAGTAGGATCCACAATGCTCTGCCTGATCGGCTGGGCCGTCCTTTCATGCTCATGCACCTTTTCAGGCCCCGCCTTCGGCCCTGCTCATGCACGGTTGACCATCATCAGCCCTCGAACTCGAAAATGCCCGACCTTTGAGGCTCTGGATCAAGCAGCATCAACACCATTCCGCGAACACATGGCAACCGGACTGAAAGACATCGACTACGGCCTCGAGAAGATCATGCAGGATGCGGAGGACTTCCTCCCCCTGTGGGGCACGGACTACGTGGAGCTCTACGTGGGCAACGCCAAACAGAGCGCGCACTACTACAAGAGCGCATGGGGCTTCCAGAGCCTGGCCTATGCCGGGCTGGAGACGGGCGTGAAGGACCGCACGAGCTACGTGCTGGTGCAGGACAAGATCCGCCTGGTGCTCACCACGCCGATGAACCCCGAGAGCCCGATCAACGAGCACATCCGTAAACACGGCGATGGCGTGAAGGTGATCGCGCTGTGGGTGCCCGACGCGAAGAAGGCGTGGGAGGAGACCACCAAGCGCGGCGCGAAGAGCTTCATGGAGCCGGTGCGTGAGGAGGATGAACACGGCTACGTTGTACGCAGCGGCATCCACACTTACGGCGAAACGGTACACATCTTCGTGGAGCGCAACGAGTACAAAGGCCCCTTCATGCCCGGCTACAAGGCGTGGAAGAGCCACTACAACCCGCCGCCCACCGGCCTGAAGTTCATTGACCACATGGTGGGCAACGTGGGCTGGGGCGAGATGAACACTTGGGTTGATTTCTACGCTCGTGTGATGGGCTTCGCGCAGCTGGTGAGCTTCGACGACAAGGACATCAGCACCGACTACACCG
>JBATND010000445.1:0-2223 GCA_049290175.1 Flavobacteriales bacterium
CGGTAAGGATGGCTGAGGCCTTGGAAGTCAGGCTATTAATGACGCCACGATCCAATCCGCCCCATGGCTGAAGGACCAGCTTGTACAGAAAGAGCCAAAAGACCCATAGCCCAACACCAATGACAACGAAGCGGAGCAGGGGGTCGCGCCGGAAATCGGAGGCCAACGCGGGCATAGCCCTAGGCGCTTTGCCTGCGGCGCAAGCGAGCGGCCCGCACGCCCCCGAAGAGGAGACCGGCTGCCAACAAAGCACTCATGCCACCATCGATGGGGATGCAGGGCGGGGGCCAACAGGGAGGAGGGCCGCCAACAGGCTGGGCCAAAAGCTCACCGGCCAGGGGGGCTACGATCAGTGCGAACAACAGGATTGAGCGTAGAGCCTTTTGCATCACTGGTACTTAGTCGAGGGCGGCCAAAAGTAGAAAAACACATCGGATAGGGACAATTCAATTTATCAACCTGTCAGGCATGATTCGCGCCTGATGCTCCGGCACATGGGCAGCCTCGGGCGCCCGCCTATATTTGGCGCCCTTGAATGGCAGCCTAGGTGCCGCCAGTGCGGTCCCGAGCCGCCTCCCCGGTCAATGTCAGCAACGAAGCATCAGCAGCGCAACAGCATCATCGATGCGAAGGATGTGCGCACCTTCATGCGCATCGTTGCGAAGAACTGGTACTTCGTGGCCGTGGCGCTCGGTGTCTCCGCTGTTCTGGCCTACCTCTACAGCTATAAGCTCAACGATGTGTACGGTGCGCGCACCCAGATTCTGTTGCGCGACCGCGAGGTGTACGATTACCAGACCCAGGTGTACAAGAGCATCGGGTACGTGGCCTCGTACAGCAACATCGTGAACCAGAAGCGGGTGCTCACCAGCTTCGACCTGGTGAACGAGACCTTGGACAAGCTCGATTTCGACGTGTCCTACTTCATCGTCGGGCGTTTCAAGACCACGCAGCACTATGGCAACATGCCCTTCAAGGTGAACATGCAGGTGCTCACCAAGAAGCTGTACGACAGGCCATTCGACCTGAGGATCCTGGATATCGATCAGTATGAGTTGAGCTACGATAAGGGCGGTGAGGTGACCCGCAAGACCCTCCGGTTCGATGTGGATGAGAGCACGGAGGACTTCGTGGTCCGGGTGGAGCGCTCGCCGTACATGACGGCCAAGAACATCCCGCAGCTCGCGCAATCCGACTACCAATTCATCCGGCACGAGCGCAATCGGCAGGTCAATGACCGCATCCGGTCCATCAATGTCGAGAACCAGGACTACACCACCATTCTGGAGGTGACCACCGAGGATGAGGTGCCAGAGCGCGCCAAGCTCTTCTTGGATTCGCTTTCCGCAGGGTACATCCGCTACACGCTCAAGAGCGAATACGAGATCAACGAGAACACGGTGAACTACATCGACCGCCAGTTGGCGGAGGTCACGGTGGTGCTGGATGAGCACGAGCGCGAAATGCTCGATTACCGGGAGATCGAGGACGTGATCGATATGGAGCGCGAAGAAGGCTTGTTCTTCAATCAGATGGTCAATTTCGACAAGCAGCGCAGGCAGCTTGAGCTGGAGGTGCAATCGCTCAATTCGCTGGAGGATTACGTGCTCAACAGCAGCGATGAGCGCTTGATGCCGCCTGCCTCCTTCATCGTGGAGGACGAGTTGCTGCGCGAAATGCTGAAGGGCCTGGTGCGCAATCAGATGGAGCGCAATGCCATGCTCTTTTCGGGAACTCCGGCGAACATGGCCGTTCTCGAGCTCGATAGCGTGATGCGGCGCGATCGGGCGAGCCTGCTCACCTACATCAATAATGCACGCAATTCCAGGCGCAGCCGTGTGGGTGATATTCAGGCGCAGGTGGCCGACTACGAGCGCTTGCTCCGGAAACTGCCCAAGAAGCAACGCGACCTGGTGAACATCAAACGGCGCCTCACCGTGAATGAGCGGCTTTACACCTTCCTGCTCGAGAAGCGCGCCAGCACCATCATCGCGCGCGCGGGCATCGTGCCGCAGACCAAGGTGATCGAGAGCGCAAGGGGCTTGGGGGTGGTGCGGCCCGATAAGGCCAAGATCTTCTACACCTTCATGCTCGGTGGCGTGGTAGTGGCCATGCTCGTTGTCTTCATCCGCGTCATGTTCTACGATCGCATCGAGAACGCCGACCAGCTCAGGGAACTCACCCCGCTGCCCATCTACGGAGAGATTATCGCCAGCGAGAAGG
>JBATND010000446.1:0-1652 GCA_049290175.1 Flavobacteriales bacterium
TGGCCATCGAAGTGAAGGCGACAGCTTCGCCCGACCGGCGCGACTTCCGCGGCCTCGAGTTCATCCGCGACAACTACCCGGACCGCTTCGTCCGTGGAGTGCTGCTCTACACGGGCGAGCAAACGCTTCCATTCGGCGACCGGATCTGGGCAATGCCGATCGACGGACTCTGGCGTTGGGGGGCCGTCCCGATGGATCCTTCTGGTTGAAAATCCACCACTCAGTGGTGGATTTTCAACCACTTCACTTCCCCTCTGTTCGCCACGCCCGCTCGATCGTCCCTCCGCCCAGGACCTCTTCGCCCGAGTAAAAGGCAATCGCCTGCCCGGGTGTCAACGCCCGCTGGCGTCTATCGAAGCGAAGGACGGCCCGCCCTTCGCCGGCCTCGATGAGCATCGCTGCCGCCGGCTCCGCCTTGTAGCGCGCCTTGGCTTCCAGCTTCGTACCCGCGCCCGGTGCGTCGCCCGCCATCCAGGCCACTTCCAGCACCTCCGCAGTGTCCGCGAAGAGGTCGTCTTCCGGCCCGATGGTGACGATGTTGCGCGCGGCATCGATGCCCGTGACATAGCGCGGTTCGCCGGTGGCGATGCCGA
Organism: Flavobacteriales bacterium; assembly: GCA_049290175.1. Taxonomy (GTDB): domain Bacteria; phylum Bacteroidota; class Bacteroidia; order Flavobacteriales_F; family PHOS-HE28; genus PHOS-HE28. The sequence goes on from JBATND010000446.1 coordinate 594, forward strand.
GCCCCTTGCGTTGACCGAGGGTGTAGGCGGCCACCCCGCGGTGCTCCGCGATGGCCGCGCCGGTCTCGTCGCGCATCTCGCCCGGCGCCAGCGTGGCGCGCTCTTCGACGAACGCCCGGTAGTCGTTCCCCGGAACGAAGCAGATCTCCACGCTATCCGGCTTCGCCGCTGTGTCGAGTCCGAGGCGCCGAGCATGAGCCCGTACCTCGTCCTTGGTCAGCTCGCCCACGGGCAACAGGAGTCTTCCGAGCTGCTCTTGCCCGAGCATGTAAAGCACGTATGACTGGTCCTTGCTCGCATCCACGCCGCGCAGCAGCCGGTGCTGCACGCCCGGGCCGTCGTGAATCACCCGTGCGTAGTGCCCGGTCGCCACGTACTGCGCATCCAGCGCAGGCAGCCGGTCGAGCAACGCGCGGTACTTGATGTGCTCGTTGCAGCGGACGCAGGGGTTCGGCGTCCGCCCGGCCACGTACTCGGCCACGAATGGGTCGACGACATGCTCGCGGAACTCCTGTTCGAAGTTCATCACGTAGTGGCGGATGCCGAGTTGCCCCGCCACCCTCCGGGCATCGTCGATGTCTTCCACGCTGCAGCACTGCTGGTGGCCGCTGAACTCTTCCGGACGCTCTTCAGTCCAGAGGCGCATCGTCACGCCGATGACTTCGTACCCCTGCTCATGCAACAGCGCTGCCGCGACGGAGCTATCGACTCCGCCGGACATACCGACCACGACACGGGGGCGAGGGCTCGTTTGTGCTACCATTCTGTCCGTCTCGTAGATTCGCGAGTCGAAGGAGCGCGCGTTCTGGAATCCGAGTTACTCGCCCAACGGGCTGTCGATGTCCTCTCCGACCACAAGGCGCTCGATATCGCATTGATCGATATCTCCCGGACGGCTTCGTTCACCGACTTCTTCGTGATCGCCACCGCGCAATCGCCTCTCCAGTTTAGTGCCCTCCAGGACTACCTTGAAAAGGAGTTCCTCCCCGATGGCGTTGAGTTGCGCCATCGCGAGGGCAGCGGCGATAACGGCTGGATGCTGCTCGACTTCGGCGACCT
>JBATND010000447.1:0-3261 GCA_049290175.1 Flavobacteriales bacterium
ATCCTAGGTCTGCTGCGCACGAAATCCTGCATGAAGCAGGATGTTTACCGCAATACGCTGGCGCTGTTCGAACTCATGAAAGATGTCCTTCAAGAGATAGCATCGGACCTGGAGGCGCAAGTGAAGGCCCACGATGAGCGTTTGGCCGTCGCTTTCACGGATAAAGGATCCAACGCCTGCGAATTGCGTGTGGCCGGTGATGCGATCATCTTCCACATGCACACCAATGTCTTCAAGCTCGACCAGAGCCACAGCCTATGGAAGACGAGCTACTTGGAGGAAGATGAGCTGCGCGGCTATTTCGGCGTGGTGAACATGTACAACTTCCTGAGCGACTCCTTCAAGTACAATAGGGAACGTGACCTGGGCTACCTCGTAGCCCGGCTCTTCCTGAACCGTGACAAGAAGTTCTTCGTGCAGGGCAAGCGCCAACTCGGATTCCTCTACGACGACCTGCCGACGAACGATCTGGATCGCGGCCGACTCAAGGATGTTCTGTTCTCAGTCGTCCTGTATGTCCTTGAGTTCGACTTGCTCGCCCCCCCGTACGACCAGGTGAACCAGGTTACGGTTAGCGAAATGAATGAGCTGAATGCCAACCTCACCATCAGTACGGGAAAGCGGCTCGGCTTCCGTTTCCAGAGCGATCTGGAAGATCCAACCTAAGGGGCATTGCGGTTCCGGATAGCTGTTTACATTTGCGCCCCCTTCGGGGATTGTCATCATGGCCCGTTCGTCTAGGGGTTAGGACGCGTCCCTTTCACGGATGAAACAGGGGTTCGATTCCCCTACGGGCTACCCTCTGAACCCCGAGCTCCGGCTCGGGGTTCTTCGTTCAGCCCTCCGGGCAATAGCACTAGCGCGAATCCTGCGGATCCTCACTAGCACTTCCTACGGGCTACCACGGAACCGCCGGAACCTCAGAAATGGCAAGGATTTCAGGGGCTTCGCCATGTAGGCACGGGACACTTTCGGGACAGTTTCCCTTTTCGCCGTTGCCGCCGAGGTTGTTGGTTTTCGCAATCCCCTCCCCTGCCTTGGGGCCGTCGGACACCTCGGCAGTGATGCACGGTCAAGGGATTCCAGGACCTTGCTCCCACGCTGTTCAATAGCTGCCCCAACGTATTCGCCTGAAATAAACCCACAGGCCAAGACGACGGTGTTTCGTTGTCCCCGATCAAGCAGCCCGCAAGTTGTCCTGAGCCTATTCGCAGCCGCAGCTACTCGATGTGGACCGGCCCCCGATAGATGCAGGTGCGCGAACCCAAGCCCGACAGATTCCCGCTGCTTCGAAATTGCGCCTGGCGCCGCACCCCGCTCGATTGCCCCGTCAATTGCACCTGTTGCACCTGCATCGAGGAGGTCGGACTGGAATTGTATTCCGTGCCCGATGGGTTCGTGTAGCTCACGCGCGCACCCTCGGTGATCTCATACGACATCGATACCGCGTTCCAATTCCAGCGACCACCGATGATCGTGCCCAAGCTGATCATGCTCGCGGTCTGCGTGGCAGTCGGTCCAGTGCCTGTGGTCGTGAGGAAATTGCCGATGAAGCCGAAGCGCCATTGCTCCGTGGGGTTGCTCGTGTTGGTCATCACGATGTCGTGCTTGGCCAACCAGTAATCCGGGACGCCCGATGGCGTGAACTCCGATTCCGTTGTCGCCTGCCATTGAGGCGGAGCCAGCACTGCCGTATCCGTGCCCTGGATCACGAGCAAGCGCGCGGTCCATAGCTCAACGCCACCTGCTGCATTATTACCCGATGTCGCGGCATCGTCGTCTTCTTTCTTGCAAGCACTCATCAGCGCAACGGCGACGAGCACAACGGTGGCAATGGAATGCTGGCGCATGATGCCAAGCTACCATTCGCTCGCATTGCGGCAAGCCCTCACCAGATGAAAGGCAGCAAGCGCTTCACGCCGCGCATGCGCTCCGGATAATCCGGATAGCGCTTCGTGAGCAAGGCCTCCTCGTGCTTGATCTTCAGCAAAAGCACGATCAGGCACACGCTTAGTGCGACCCAGCGCAAGGTGCTCGGGGCACCAAAGGCCAATGCAGCGCCGCAGAGCAGCACCGCTGTGTACATCGGGTGGCGCACGAAACGGTACACGCCGCGTACGCTGAGCGTATTGCCAGCGCGCGGATCGGGCATCACGGTGAGGTTCGGAGCACCGAGGGAAACCGTGGCCCAGAGCAGGATCAGAACACCGGCGACGAAGAGCAGCAAGGCCCACCAAGGAATCAGCCAATCTCCACCGAAAACGAGCAGCGTAATGCAGGTGAATTGGGCGAGGACGAGTAGGCCGGATTTCATGGCACTCTTGCAAGCAACTCGATCACTGGACCATCATCAATTCTTCATTCCGGGTTCTCTTGCATGGCCCCCAAGCCGCGCACCAGCCGATAGCCCGCGTACATGATGAAGCCCAGCATGAGCGTGATGGCCCAGATCCGCGCATGCGCTACCGGATGCAGCATGGAGTCGAGCACTTTGCCGCCGATGGTCGATGGGGCGGTCCACACTTCCCAGCTGTTGAAGCGATGGAAGCGGCCGAGGTAGATGCCGTAAGCCGCTGCGAACGTGAACACCAGCGAAGCGATCATGGCGATGGTCCGGTTGAAGATGCCCTCGAGCACTGACTCGACCAGCACCAGTGAGATGTAACCGAGGAAGAGCCCGTTGAGCGCGAACGAGAGCAGCATCATGAGGTCGTACCAGAGCGGCACCGGTGCGCGCGCCTTCAGGTGCAGCAGGTCCGTGAGGATGTAAGGCGCGTTAGGGAAGAACAAGAGCCAGGGCAGCAGGAAGAGCAGCGCCAGCCCTTTCCAGCGCGTGCGGCTCAAGCGCCAGGCGAGCACGCTGAAGACCAGCGGCACCACGGCCAGGAAGAGGTTCCAGATGAGGAAGAGGAACTGCACCGAGCCCGTGCGCTCCATGCGGATGCCCAGCAGGCACACGCTGAAGATGCAGGCCAAGGCGACCCAGATTCCGAGCGCGAGGCGGTGGCGAAGGATGGCTGGCATGCGGCGGCTTTGGTCAAAGATGCCAGAGCAACGGTGGGCTTGGAGCGATAGTGCCTTTAAGAGATGCTAAAAGGGAAGTGCTTGAACATCCGTCACGCCTCAAACTGTGAAGGAGTAGCCAAAGACTACAATGATTCCGACTTGTTGCGCGTAGCCTGCGGCTACGCGCAGTTCGGGGTAGCGGAATTCCATCGAATCACCGCAATCGTACGGAACTAAGCAGACAGGTTCTTAAGG
>JBATND010000448.1:0-4389 GCA_049290175.1 Flavobacteriales bacterium
CGACTGCGCGTCGAATGCTCCGAATCGTGGGATCGGATGCCCATGCTAACGGGCGATGCCCGCCACTGCGCAAGCTGCGCCAAGGCCGTCACCGATGTCTCCGCGCTTTCCGATGAAGACTTGCGCGCATGGCTTTCGGCCCATCCCCAAGCGTGCGCGCGTTACAGCATAGCTCAGTTGCGCCCCGACCTGAAGCCCGTGCCCGCCTTGTCGCGCGAGCTCACGCGCGGGGCCTTCGCCGCGCTGGCCGCGCTGACCTTGACCACGGCGCATGCGCAGGGCGATCGTGCTGTGCCAGCGGCCACCGAGCAGGTCGCTGTGCCTCGGCCTTCTGACGCCCCGCAAATGGAAGAGGTGGAGCGAATGGATGAAGAGCGATGCTGGCGGGAGAAGGATGAAGACGTTGCGCCGAGCACGAAGGCGGTGAAGCGTGCGCGCTACTACTACTCGAAGCGATTCCCGTTCATCCATCGGTACCGTTACCGCATGGGCTTCTTCTGAAAGACACCTCACGCGCATGAATGGATCATCCCTCAATACTAGGCCCGTGCGCGGCATGCGTGTCACGTGCAACCAGCAATGGGACGCTATGCGCCCAATGGCCGATGGCAACCGGTTCTGTGAGTCATGCGCCAAGCCAGTGATCGACTTCACCGAGTGGGAACGGCCCGCTATGCTCGCATGGTTCAAGGATCATCCGGAGACCTGCGGCCAGTTCCGCATCGATCAAGTGCAGCCCGACCTGAAGCCCTTGCCCGAGTTGCCGCGCGACCTGTTGCGCGGGGCCTTCGCCGCCTTGGCGGCGCTGAGCATCGCTGGCGCCCAAGCGCAACGCGAGCCCATTGCCCCGGCACCAACGGAGCAGCTCCCTGCCAGCGGCGCCAAGGACCAAGCCCATCATGTGGTTGCTGCGCCCGAGGATGGCGAGCGCTGCTGGGACGAGAAGGTGGCCGATGCCGTGGGCGCTGCACCCGCTCGCAGGCCGCGCTATTACATGTCGTGGCGCTTCCCCTTCATCCACAAGCAGCGCGTATTCCGTGGCCGATTCCGCGTGACGGGCTGCCCTTCGTTCTGATTCGGGTACCCGACTAATCGTAAGGTGTACTTTAGAATAGCCCGACTATTCTAAAGTGACGCGACAGACTGCCGCACCGATGAATCGGCTCATTCGTGCCGAAGAATCAATCCCAGCAGTGCCTTCCTCACGGCATGCGCATCACGCGCGTGGCCCAGCTCCCTTGCGCACCATGCACGAGCAACTGATAGGTGCCCGGAGCCAACGACTCCATCGGCACCACGAGTTGCAGTGCCGCTGCACGCTGCTGCTGCAGCCACAAGCGGCCACCGGCATCGTAGAGCTCGATGCGCACATCGCCTGCGATGCCCGATGGCAACTGCACAGTGATATCGCCGCGCGTTGGCGAGGGCCACGCCGCGAATCCTTGCATCGATGCTTCGGACAATGCCAATGTGATCAGATTCACGGGTGCGCTCATTGCACTGCATCCATTGGCAGCGGTGTGCTCCACGGTGTAGTCGCCCACTTGCGGCGCCCAAAGGCTCTGTCCGGTTGCGCCATCGAGCGGGAAGCCGTTCAGGTACCACTGGTAGTAGGGGCCCGCAGTGCTGGTGAGCAGGTTTCCATCGACAGTGATGGCGGGCGTGACCGGTGCCGCCAGCAGGTTGAACGAGAGTGCGTTGCTGCTGGCGCATCCCGGCGCTGTGGTGGCCGTTACCGTGAGCGGACCGGCGCCGGTGTAGCTCGTGGGGTTGTCCGTGGAACCGTTGCTCCAGAGGTAGGCATCGTATCCGGCGGGTGCGCTCACTTCAACACTGCTGTTGGAGCACATCTCGTTTGCGCTGGCGCTGATGGTCACAGGTGGCAGATTCGAGGTGGTCAGCGCATTGAAGGCATGAACACGGCCGTAGCCGAAGGAGTGGTTCGGCAATGTCCCGGTGAGCGCATCGCCCCACGCGGTGCTGATGATGGCCTCGCGCACTTGCTCCCAATCGGCGTTGGGGCATTTCTGCAGATACAGCGCAGCCACACCGGCCACGACCGGACTGGCCATACTGGTGCCGCCATTGCGCACGTGCATGCACAGCTCGTCCATCTTGTCGGCGTTGGTGGTGCTCCAATTGGCGATGAGGGCCAAGGGTGCAGCGGCCATGGTCACATCTCCGGGCGCAGCGATGTCGGGCTTGTACCGATCGTCGCGCGTGGGCCCCATGCTGCTGCCGCTGCTGATCGTGTATGGTTCCACTGGCGCATCGATGTAAGCACCTGCGCAAGGCTGGTATTCTTTCTGGTTCCAATAGTTGGCGGTGGTGAGCGTGCGTGGTGAGCAGGCCCAGCTATCAACGATGTGCGAGTTCTGATCAGGCTGCACGTAATGCGCCATGGCCGGGTATTCGGCGGCCGTTGGGAAGGGCAGGCCAAGCGGTGCAGCCAGCGTGGGACCGATCACATTGCTGGTGGCCGTCACAGTGGTGAGCGTCCAGATGTCGCAGCGGCCCGTGCCGGTGGTCATGAAGCGCCAGAGGTAGTCGGCGCTATCGGGCGATGCAATGCGGATCTGCATCTGCACCTGCTCGCCGCGCGGCAGCGCAAGGAACTCAACGGTGCCGAGCGTGTTGCCGCTGAGGCTTACCAGCGGCTCCGTGATGGTGGTGCCCATGTTCTGCGCAAGGTTCTGGAAACCGGTCCTTCCGCGGAATTGCAGGCTTGGCGTTACACGATCAGCGCCGATGGCGTATTGCACGTTTTGGAAATCGTCGATATCAGCCCACAGCTCGAAGAACATGTTCGGGTAGGGGAAGACATTGAACTGCGGCCCATTGGCGTTGGTGGTGAACCAAGTAAAGGTGGTGTCGCTTCCCACATTGTGGCGCACATGGTAGGGGAACTGTGATCCGCTATTGCCGGCGGCGCACACCATGAAACGTCCGCGCCGCGCGGCGATCAAACTGTCGATGAGGAGCGCCGCGGCGTCCTTGCCATCGTGCGAGCCGCTGTAGGTGCCCAGGCTGGCGTTCACAACAGCAGGCTTGCCAGCGGCATCGGCACGGTCGAAGATGTACTTCACCGCATCGGCTACGCGTGCACGGAAGTCGCCACCGCCCGCGCTGCTGTATTTCACAACGACCAAGTCAGCACCCGGTGCCACGCCTTTGTGGCGGCCGTTCGCGCTGCCATCGCCAGCACCCGTGCCAGCAACCGTGCTGCCATGCACCGCGCCACTGTAGTCGGCGGTGAGCTGCCCCGCATCGATCTGCGCCTTGTTCCATTCACGGCCATAGCCGAATTCGGGCGGTGCGCCGGAGCCGCTCAGGCCCTGGTCCCAATAGTGCAGCACGCGCGTGGTGTTGTTGGGCAGCTTGAAGTCCGGGTGGTCGATCCCGAGGCCATCGTCGATGAAGCCCATCACCACGCCAGTGCCATCGTAGCCCTGGGGCAGTGGCGCCAGCCCCGCATGCACTTGATTCACGCGCGCCTTCACGCGCATGCTGTCGCCCATGAAGGACATCCGGTCGCCGCCCCACTCGAATCGCTCAACAGAAGGGTCGGCAGCCAGCGCGCGCACGTTCGCCACAGGCATGCGCACGCTCACGCGCCGGGCCATGCTCATCTTCACCAAGCCGCCATGCGCTTGCACGGCTGCTTCTACTGCGCTGGCACGGCCGTGTATGAAAAGGTCGATGAAGGCATCGGCATCGTGCGGCTGGCTCAGGTGGTGGTCGAGCAGGAGGTCGATCTTTGTCTTCGCCGTCGGCGTGGCCGCTTCTTGTGCCGAAGCGGAAAGAGCGATAGCGAGAAAGGAGAGCAGGGCGTAGCGTTTAAGCATGCGTTGCGCCACCGCGCTAGTGCGCTCAGGCAGCACGCGAATGTACCTCGCTTCACGGCGCGCACAGCCCGGCATGGTCCGGGATATCCACCACGAAATCGACGCTGTGCTTGGAGGCGTCCACCCGGCAGCAATAGTGCTGCAGGCCATTGGTCACCAGCAGCCACTTCACCTTGAACACGCTGTTGTAGCGCGCGGCCTGCTCGAACACGGCCTGCGAGATGCGCACGCCGTGCGCCTTGCATTCAACCAGCGCCACGGGCCTTCCGTCAGCGGCATGCACCACGATGTCGGCGCGTTTGCTCAGCCCATTCAGCGTGAGGGCGCGCTCCACGGCGATCAGCGATGCCGGGCAGCCCTTGTCGTGTACCAGGTAGTTGATGAAGTGCTGCCGCACCCATTCTTCGGGCAGCAGCGCCACCCATTGGCGGCGAATGGGATCGAATACCTGCGGGCCTTCGCTGCCATGCCTAGTTTTGACGCCGTGGTCGGGCAGCGCCAATGCCGGTGTTCCCGTATCGCCCATCCCCGCAAAAGTGCGCAC
>JBATND010000449.1:0-8031 GCA_049290175.1 Flavobacteriales bacterium
GATCTACTGGACTTGCCTAGGGGATAATCAGTACCAGATCACCTTGATGGTGTACCGCGATTGCGCGGGCATCAATGTGGATCCCAGCGTGACCCTGCAACTCACCAGCCCCTGCGGAAATACGAGCATGACCGTAACGCACAGCGGTCCCACGGAGATCAGCCAGCTGTGCAGCTCTTCCCTGCCCAACAGCACATGCAATGGCGGCACCTTGCCGGGCATCCAGCATTTCACCTACACAGGAGTGATCACGCTCGCGCCATGCGATAGCTGGACCATCTCCTACACCAACATCTACCGCAACGACGCCATCATCAATCTGGTGGCGCCAGGGACACAGCGCACCCATATCCGGGCAGTGGTGAACACCACGGTGAACCCGTGCAACGATTCGCCGCAGTTCAGCAACACCGCCATCCCCTATGTGTGCTTGGGCTACCCCATCACCTACAGTTTCGGCGCGTGGGACCCCGAGGGCGATTCGCTCAGCTACGAGCTGATCAACGCCATGGGCCTGAATGGCAACCCTATCCCTTACAATCCACCATACACCTTTCAGGACCCCATCACTGGCCTGACACTAAACCCTGTCACCGGTGAAGTGAATTTCACCTTGAACCTGATGGGCAACTGGGTGGTGGTGGTGCGCGTGAACCACTGGGTGAACGGCGTGCTGGTGGGCTCAGTGATGCGCGACATGCAGTTCGTGGCCTATCCGTGCACGAATGATCCGCCAGACCCCGCCACCGGTGTGGTGAATGGCCTTACCGGAAACGCGATACAGCTTGGTCCGCGCGCCGTTCAAGTATGCGAATCGGGGAACTTCTGCTTCAACTTCAGCATCAGCGACCCCAACCTGCCCAACGTGCTGGAGGCCTTCAGCAACATCGGGCAGAATCTGCCGGGCGCCACATTCACCTACACAGCGGGTAACCCCTTGGTGGGCCAAGTATGCTGGACCGCACTGCCCAATACCGCAGGATTCTTCCCCTTCATCGTGAACGTGAACGATGGTGCCTGCCCCATCCCTGCCTTCCAGACCTACATCTACTCCGTAACCGTGATCCCCGGCCTCTACGGGACCATGAGCACCACCGGTGAGTCCTGCTTGGGCAGCGGCAATGGAACTGCTACCGCCAACGTGACCGCTGGGACCGCGCCATTCACTTACGACTGGAGCACGGGCGCCACCACACCGAGCATCTCGGCGCCGCCCGGCAGCTACACGGTGACGATGACCGACGTGAACAACTGCGTGTCCCCGCTGATCACGGGCGTTATCGGCACCCAATCGATGCCTAACCAAGCGATCGCAGGACCAGATGCAGTAGGCTGCGTGGGCAGCTTCCCTGTAACCCTTGGCGGCAGTGTGGTGAATGCAACCGGTGGAGTTTGGAGCGGCGGCGCTGGAACCTTCGGTGGTGCATGGCCCACCATGAACTACACGCCCACCCCTGCGGAAATCGCCAGCGGCAGCGTAACGCTCACCCTTACCACCACAGGCAACGACAACTGCCCGCCCGACAGCGACCAGATGACGCTGCTGATCCCGAACAGCTTCGCGAATGTGAGCACAAGCGCCACCCCCGCAGCCTGCGATGGCGGTTCCGATGGCACAGCGAGCGTATTGGGCGGCCAACCTGGCTTCACTTACCAATGGAGCACCACGCCTACCCAGACTGCGGCCACCGCAAACGGGCTGAGCGCTGCTACCTACGGCGTGATCATCACCGATAGCTACAACTGCATCACCAGCCTGAGCGCTACCGTGATGCAACCGCCAGCACTTTCGCTCTCCATCATCGCCGTTGCCGACGAGAGCTGCGCCGGCCTAGGCGATGGCACCATTACGGCCAGCGCTAGCGGCGGCACGCCGCCCTACACCTATACCTGGAGCAATGGTGAGACTGGCGCGCTGCTCACCGCCACAGCAGGCACCTACACCGTGAGCGTGACCGATGCGAGCAGCTGCGGACCAGTTACGGCCACGGCCACGATCAACGCTGGCGCTCAACCGAACCAGGCCGATGCCGGCGCTGATCTCATTGGCTGCGTAGGCTCATTCCCAATCGCGTTGAATGGCAGCGTGACCAATGCCACCGGTGGTGTTTGGAGCGGCGGCACGGGCAGCTTCAGCGGCACCTGGCCAACGATCGGCTACGAGCCGAGCACGGATGACATCGCTGCCAACGGCGTAACGCTCACCCTCACCACCACCGGCAACACCAATTGCCCGCCCGCCACGGACGAGGTCTTCATCAGCATACCCAACAGCTTCGTGAATTCGACGGTGATACCCACCGATGCCATCTGCTTCGGTACGGAGACAGGTTCTGCGGAATTCACTCCGGACCTGAGCGGTTTCACGTATGCGTGGAGCACCACGCCCGTGCAGACCACAGCGATCGCCACGGGCCTGGGTGCCGGCAACTACGATGTAACCGCCACCGATGCCTTCGGATGCAGCATCACCTTGAGCACGAGCATCGGTCCTGTGGCTCCGGTGAGCATCGCGAGCATCACCGCGACGGATGAAAGCTGCGCCGGATTCGGCGATGGCAGCGCCACGGTGGAAGCAATCGGCGGAACCGAGCCATACAGCTACGTGTGGAGCAACGGCGCTACCACACAGAGCATAACAGCAGGCGCAGGCGATTACACGGTAACCGTGACCGATGCGAACAACTGCGCGCCCGCGATGGCTTCGATCACCATCGCCGCGCTGGCACAACCCAATGTCGCCATTGCCGGCCCTGATCTGCTGGGCTGCGTAGGCAACTTCCCGCTGGCCCTCTTCGGCAGCGTGCAGAACGCCGAAAGCGGCGCATGGAGCGGCAACGGCACATTCAGCGGCACATGGCCCGGTGTGAGCTACACGCCGACAGCAGCGGAGATCGCAGCCAACACCGCCACGCTCACGCTCACCACCATAGGCAACAGCGCCTGTCCGCCGGCCACCGACCAGATGGTGATCACCATCCCCAACAGCTTCGCGAACCTGAGCACCACCACGGTGAACGCGCCGTGCAGCGGACAGACCATCGGATCGGCGAGCGTGACCCCGGTGATCCCGGGCCTCACCTACCTATGGAGCGATCCCGGCGCACAGACCACGCCCACCGCGAGCAACCTGGCCGCTGGCACTTACACGGTAACGGTATCCGATGGTCCGGGATGCAGCACCACACTCACCGCCACGGTGACCTCGCCTGCGCCCATCATCGTAACAGACATCACCAGCACCGATGAGACCTGCGCTGGCTTCGGCAATGGCACGGCCAGCGTGACTGCCGCTGGTGGAACTCCGCCCTACAGCTACCTATGGAGCAATGGCGCCACCACGCAGAGCATCAGCGCCGTGGCCGGCACCTACATCGTGGGCGTCACCGATGTGAACGATTGCGCGGTGGCCATCGGCACGGTCACCATCAACGCACAAGCGCAGCCCAACCAGGCCAACGGCGGAACGGACCAAGTGGCGTGCATGGGCAACTACCCCATCAGCCTCAACGGCAGCGTGGTGAACGCCACAGGCGGCGTGTGGAGCGGCGGCAACGGAACCTGGCTCAGCACCGCACTGAACGCGCAGTACATGCCCAGCAATGCAGAGATCATGAGCGGCAGTGTCACGGTCACGCTCACCACCACGGGCAACACCATCTGCCCGCCAGCGAGCGATCCCGTGCTCATCAGCTTGAGCAATGCCTTCATCGGCGCGGGCCTCACCGCTTCGATGGTCGATTGCAACGGCAATGCGAACGGGAGCATCGCCTACGCGCCATTGGTGGCCGGCAACAGCTACCAGTGGAACGATTCGGCCTGGCAGAGCACACCGAGCATTGAGGACCTCGGTCCTGGCGCCTATACGATCACCATCACGGACGCCCTGGGCTGCGACACCTCGCTCACCGCCGTGATCACCGAGCCCGCGCCGCTCACGATCACCGCCTTCAACACCACCGATGTGAGCTGCAACGGCGGCAACAACGGCACGGCCTACGCGCTCGTGAGCGGCGGAACGCCACAGTACACCTACGCCTGGAGCGGCGGACAGATGACACCGGCCGTGACCATGCTCGTGGCAGGCCCGGTGAGCCTCTCGGTAACAGATGCTAATGGCTGCACCACGCAAGCTGATGGCATCATCGACCAGCCTGAGCCGCTCACCTTCATGGCCGTGGTGCCCGACACCGTGTGCGTGAATGCACCGGTGACGCTCGTGGCACAGGGCAGTGGCGGCACTGGCAACCTCATCTACAACTGGGGGCCGCTGGGCACGGGCAACCCGATCACTGTGAGCTTCTCGCAATCGCAGAACGTGGTGCTCAGCGTGAGCGACCAGAATGGATGCACCACGCCCGCGCAGTTCTATCCGGTTCAAGTGCTGAACCTCGATGCCGCGAGCTTCACGGCCTATGGCGATACCATCATCTGCCCCGGCGGCGCTGCGGCCACGGTTGGTGCGATCCTCAACGGCTACACCGGCAGCTACACCATCACCTGGCCCGAACTGGGCGCAACGGGCAGCGGTCCGTTCACCGTGCCCTTCAGCACCGATCGGGACCTGCATGCGATCATCACCGACCAATGCGGCAACACGGTGCAACGCACCATCGCCTTGCGCGTACAAACCCCGCCCGCGATCAACCTGCCGCCCATCATCGCGCAGGGCTGCGCACCGCTCTCCGTGACCTTCCCCGACCTGCAACTCGGCCCCGGCATCACCTACCTGTGGGACCTGGGCAACGGCAGCACCAGCGTTTCGCCGCAGCCCATCCTCACGTATCAGGCAGGATCCTACAATGTCAGCCTCACCGTGAGCACGCCCATCGGCTGCACCAGCACCAGCGCCACCAGCGGCGTCATCAACGCATGGTTGCCGCCCACTGCGGGCTTCAGCGCGAGCACCTACAACACCACCGCCGACAACGCGGCCATCGACTTCACCGACCAGAGCCAAGGCAGCATCTCCACTTGGGACTGGACCTTCGGCGATGGCGGCACTGGCAATGGCATGAACCCCACGCATACCTATACCGACGTGGGCACCTTCCAGGTCACGCTCTACATCACCGACATCCACGGATGCACCGATGAGGCCGATGCCACGATCACCATCACGCCCATCCACGAGATCGTCATCCCCACCGCCTTCACGCCAACAGGCAGCGGCGGTTACTACGACCCCAACGCCCTCAACAACGATGTCTTCTACGCCTTCGTCCGCTTCGTGCAGGACTTCCGCATGCGCGTCTTCAACCGCTGGGGCGAGCTGATCTTCGAGAGCGATGATGTGCGCTACGGCTGGGACGGCACCTACCGAGGCCAGCTCAGTCCGCAGGATGTCTATGTGGTGCAGACCTGGGTGCGCTTCGTGGATGGCCGGGAGAAACAGATGCTCACCGACCTCACCTTGTTCCGATGAGGATTGGCCTTGCCATAGCCCTGTTGCTCGCGCTCGGCGTCCGCCATGCGCATGGGCAGGATCCGCAATTCTCCCAGTGGTACGCGGCGCCGCAATACCTCAACCCTGCGCTCACGGGCAACACGCACCAGGATCGCATCGCGCTGAACTACCGCCTGCAATGGCCGGGCGTGCAACCGGGCTACGAGACCTACATGGCCGCGTACGACCACCGCTTCAGCTCTGCTCCCATCGGCATGGGCGGCATGGTGCTGCGCGACAAGGCCGGCACCAGCGGGCTCACCAGCACCACCATCGGCCTTTCGTACAGCTACGAAGCGCGCCTCAGCTACAAGCGTGCTTTGCGCGGCGGCGTGCGCTTGGGCTACACCATGCGCGGCGTAGATCCAAGTGGCTACCTCTTCGCCGACCAAGTGATCCGCGACAATGCGCCTCAGACCATCGAGCCCAACCTCGTGGAGCGCACCAACTACCTCGATCTCGCTGGCGGATTGATGTACTACACCGAAGGCTTCTGGGCCGGCGTGAGCATGAATCACCTGAACAGGCCCAACATGAGCCTGATGATCGATGGCAACGCGCCTCTGCACCGCAGGGTGAGCGTACATGCCGGTTACCGTTTCCCACTGGATGGCCAACGCAACCTGAGCAAGAGCGAAACGCGCATGACGCTAGCCACGCACTACAAGATGCAGGGCAAATGGGACCAGCTCGACCTCGGCGCATACATCGACCATAAGCAGCTCACCGCAGGGCTGTGGTACCGTGGCCTGCCCATCGTGAAGGCGTACGAGCCCGGCTACGGCAACAACGAAGCGATCGTGCTCATGGTGGGCTACCAGACCGCGAACCAGCTGCGCTTCGTGTACAGCTACGACATCACCATCAGCAAGCTCAGCATGCGCAGTGCAGGCGCGCATGAGATCAGCTTGATCTATGAGTGGCCGAGGAACTCGAAGAAGCGCAAGCACAAGATCGTGCCCTGCCCGAAGTTCTGACGGCATGAACGCATCCGGGGAAGAGGATGCTCACATCCGCTCCGGCACCTCGATGCCCAAGCACCACATCGCTTTCTTGGTGGCCGTTGCTACCGCTGCGCTCAGCGCCAAGCGGAACGCACGCTTGCGGGCGTCCTCCTCCTTCATCACCGGGATGGCCTGATAGAAGCTGTTGTAGGCTTTCACCAATTCGTAGGCGTGATTGGCGAGCGAAGAGGGATCGAGCTTCGTCGCTGCCTCGTTCAGCACCGCTGGGAATTGGTGCAGCAACTTGATCACGGTGCGCTCTTCGGGAAGCAATGCCCCAGCCATAGGCACATTGTCTGATTGTCTGATCTTCGGATCGTCTGATCCTCCCGCCTTCCGAAGCAAACTCTTGATCCGGGCGTAGGTGTATTGAATGAAGGGCCCGGTATGCCCTTGCAGGTCGATGCTGGCGGCGGGATCGAAGAGCATGCGCTTCTTCGGATCGACCTTCAGCAGGAAATACTTAAGTGCGGCAAGGCCGATCATCTCGTACAGGGCCGCTTTCTCAGCCTCGCTGAAGTCGTCGAGCTTGCTGAGCTCCTCGCCCATGCGGCGCGCCTCGCTCACCACTTCGTCGATGATGTCGTCGGCATCAACCACGGTGCCTTCGCGGCTTTTCATCTTGCCACTGGGCAGATCCACCATGCCGTAGCTGAGGTGGAAGAGTTCATCGGCCCACGCGAAGCCGAGCTTCTTGAGGATGATGAACAGCACCTTGAAGTGGTAGTCCTGCTCGTTGCCCACGGTGTAGATGAGCTTGCTGAGGCCCGGATACTCCTCGAAGCGCTTGATCGCCGTGCCGATGTCCTGCGTCATATAGACGCTGGTGCCATCGCGGCGCAGCAGCACTTTCTCATCAAGGCCCTCCTTTGTGTTGTCCACCCACACGGCGCCATCCTTCTCGTAGAACACGCCCTTCTTCAGGCCCTCGAGCACATCGTTCTTGCCGAGCACGTAGGTCTGGCTCTCGTAGTAGTTCTTGTCGAATTCAACGCCGGCACGGGCGTAGGTGGCATCGAAGCCTTCGTAGCACCAGCCGTTCATCTTCTCCCACAGCGCGCGCACTTCGGGGTCGTTCGCTTCCCACTTGCGCAGCATCTCTTGGGCTTCGAGCAGGATGGGCGCCTCTTTCTCGGCCGCCTCCTTCGACTTGCCGCTTGCCTCCTGCTCCTGCACTTGCCTCTTGTACTCTTTATCGAACTCCACGTAGTACTTGCCCACGAGCTTATCACCCTTCACGCCTGCGGATGCCGGAGTTTCACCGTTGCCCAGCTTCTGCCAAGCGATCATGCTCTTGCAGATGTGGATGCCGCGATCGTTGATCACCTGCACCTTGATCACCTCGTTGCCCGCTGCCTGCAGGATGCGGCTCACGCTGTAACCGAGGAAGATGTTGCGCAGGTGTCCGAGGTGCAGCGGCTTGTTGGTGTTTGGCGAAGCATACTCCACCATGACGCGCTTGCCCGTGGCAGGAAAGCCGAGGATGTCCTTCTCCCCAGCCTCTGCCATGAAGCCGAGCCAATAGCTGTCGGCGATCACGATGTTGAGGAAGCCCTTGACCACATTGAAGCGCTCCACCAC
>JBATND010000450.1:0-16020 GCA_049290175.1 Flavobacteriales bacterium
GTGCGGCCAACAGCGTTAAGCGTAGCGGCATCGATCACGTCCATATTGTCGGCGTGCGTGTGCCAGCTCGGATGGAAGGCATTGGTGCCCTCGTGGAACTCGATGATGTCGATGGTAGGGATCCGCAGCTGTCGGTTGATGGGCAAGTGGTCGTCGGTGCCCACGAAGTATTTGGTCTCCTGCACGAAGCGATCGCCATAGCCGAGCGATTCCGCAGTGCGCCACACCTTAGTGACGATGCCCGCTGCGAACTGCATGCTGATGGCCTCGCGGTAGAAGCGCGCATCCTTGGCGCCGCACATGTCGAGCAGGATGCCGAAGCGCGCCATGTAGCCCGGCACATGCGGGTTCTTGGCGAAGTATTGCGAGCCCAACGCCCAGGTGTCGATGCTCTTCTCATCCACCGTCATGGCGCCGCTGGGCTGGCCGTAATCCTCCACATCGGTGAAGAGCAGGTCAACGCCGGGGCCGTGCTGCTTGCCGCCGAGGTGCCGCGCCAACTCGAGCAGGATGCCCACGCCGCTGCCGCCGTCGTTGGCGCCAAGGATGGGCTCGTGGGGGCGATCTGAATCCTTGTCGGCCATGGGCCGTGTGTCGTAGTGCGCGAGGAGCAAGATGCGCTCCTTCGCCATGGGATTGAAGGAGGCGATGATGTTGCGCAATGGCAGCTCCTTGCCGTTGTATGCTTTCACGGTGCTGCGCTGCTCGACCACATCGGCCCCGTAGCCTTTCAGCTTGGCTACCATCCAATCGGCGCAGGCGGTATGCTGCGGGGTGCCCGGCACGCGCGGACCGAAGTCCACTTGCTTCTGCACGAAGGCATACGCGCTGTCGGGATCGAATAGCGGCGTGGGCGGCAGGGCAGGAAGCGCTGGCGTGTTGGCCGATGAGGATTCGTCGGGGCCATCAGTGTTGCAGCCGGAGAGGAGAAGGAGGAGAAGTGCGCAAGCAGCAAGCGGCAAGCGGCAAGTAGACGCCCACTTGCCGCTCGCCGCTCGCCGCTCACCTACTGCATTCATGCGCGCTCCCATGTGGTCCCCTCTTTCGTGTCCTTCAGTACGATGCCGATGGCTGCCAAACGATCGCGTATCGCATCGCTGGTGGCGAAGTCCTTGCGGCCCTTGGCCTCAGCGCGCAAGCGGATGAACTCACCCACGAGCGCATCAAGCGCGTTGTCGTCGGCTTGTGAAGCATCAGCCTCGTCGCGGATGCCAAGCACATCGCGCACCATGCTGTGCATGAGCGATTGCAGCTTCTTGATGGAGGCTGCGGTGAGCTTCAGTTTGCCATCGTTCACCGAGTTGATGATGCGCACGGCCTCGAACAGCTCGGCGATCATCACCGGCGTGTTCAGGTCGTCGTTCATCGCGGCTTGGCAGCGCTGCTCCAAGGCGGCGATGTCAGCTTCATCGGCATCGGTGGGCTTCAGCTTCGGCAATAACTGCATCGCTTTCATCAGGCGCTCCAGCCCTTTCTCCGAGGCTTGCATGGCCGCATTGCTGAAATCGAGCGTGCTGGCGTAATGGCATTGCAGCATGAAGAAGCGCACCGTCATGGCGCTGTAGCCCTTCTCCAGCAACTTGTGGTTGCCGGTGAGCAGCTCTTCCGGCGTGAAACCGTTGCCCTCGCTCTTGGCCATCTTCCGGCCATTCACGGTGAGCATGTTGCCGTGCATCCAGTAGCGCACGGGCGCCTGGCCATCGGCCGCCACGCTCTGTGCGATCTCGCATTCGTGGTGCGGGAACTTCAGGTCCATGCCGCCGCCGTGTATGTCGAAGGTCTGGCCCAGGTACTTGGTGCTCATGGCGCTGCACTCCAGATGCCAGCCGGGGAAGCCTTCGCCCCACGGGCTGGGCCACTTCATCAAGTGCTGTGGCTCGGCCTTTTTCCAGATCGCGAAGTCGAGCGGACTGCGCTTCTCATCCATGCCCTCGGTATCGCGGGTGTTGGCCAACAGCTCATCGATCTTGCGTCCGCTCAGCTCGCCGTAGGCATGCTTCTCCGCGAAGCGTGGCACATCGAAATACACGCTGCCGTTGGCCTCGTAGCCGTAGCCGCTGCCGATGATGCGCCTCACCATTTCGATCTGCTCGATTAAATGACCAGTTGCCGTGGGCTCGATGCTCGGCGGCAGGATGTTGAAGAGCCGCATGACATCGTGGAAGCCGTTCGTGTACTTCTGCACGATTTCCATCGGCTCTAGCTGCTCCAGCCGCGCGCGCTTGGCGATCTTGTCCTCACCCTCGTCCACATCGCCCACCAAGTGGCCCACATCGGTGATGTTGCGCACGTAGCGCACGGTATAGCCGATGAAGCGGAGCCAACGGTAGAGCACATCGAAGGTGAGGAAGCTGCGCACGTTGCCCAGATGCACGTCGCTGTAGACGGTAGGGCCGCACACATACAGGCCTACATGCGGCGGGCGCAGCGGTTTGAATTCCTCCTTTCGACGCGTGAGCGTGTTGGTGATGAAGAGCGGGCCGGGATTCATGATGATTGGGCGGCCGAAGGTAGAAGGGAGGGCGGGGTCTGAAGCGCGTGAGAGCAGCGCTCACTCCCACAACAGCTTCCCATTCGTGCCGCCCTTCGCCTTGCGGCAATCGATCTCCACGCCCAATGGTGCTTCGGGCCGCTCGAAATCGCCGGTGCTGATCTCGATCGTGGGGTCGGCGTACACCTTGTTCATGTAGTAGCCGTAGATCGGCAAGGCCATGTTGGCCCCTTGGCCCTTGTCGGTGGTGCTGAAACGCACGCTGCGGTCTTCTGCTCCGGTCCACACGCCGGTGACCAGATCGGGGGTGATGCCGATGAACCAGCCATCGCTGTTGTTCTGCGTGGTGCCGGTCTTGCCCGCTGTGGGGAATTTGATGTTCGCGTATTTCTGCCTGTTGCCCCAGCTGGTGCGCAGGCGCATGCCGGTGCCCACCACTTTGCCGGTGCTGGGGTTGTAGGCGCCATCGGTAACGCCCTTCAAAATCTTGAGCATGATGTAAGCCGTGCGCTCATCCAATGCTTCGTAGGTCTGCGGCGTGATGTCAACGATGGTGTTGCCGTTCTTGTCCTCGATGCGCGTGAAGATGATGGGCTCGATGTAAACGCCCTTGTTGGCGAATGAGCTGAAGGCGCCGGTCATCTCCGAGAGCTTCAGGTCGGCAACGCCAAGGCAAAGCGAAGGCACCGGATCCAGAGGGCTCTTCACGCCCATGTGGCGCGCCAGCACGGTGACGCTCTCCGGACCGTACTGTTTCATGAGCCAAGCGGTGATGGTGTTCATCGAATTGGCCAACGCGTATTCCACGGTGACCATGCCGCCGTACTCGCCATCGCTGTTCTCCGGGCACCATTGCGGCTGCGGCTTCGGCATGTCGAAGCAGACTTTCTGGT
Source organism: Flavobacteriales bacterium (assembly GCA_049290175.1). Classification (GTDB taxonomy): domain Bacteria; phylum Bacteroidota; class Bacteroidia; order Flavobacteriales_F; family PHOS-HE28; genus PHOS-HE28. The sequence continues at coordinate 3,385 of JBATND010000450.1, forward strand.
TGGGCAGCTCACGGCAGGGATCCATGCCCTCGCGGATGGCGGTTGCATAGACGAAGGGCTTGAAGGTGCTGCCCACCTGACGCCGCGCTTTGTCCACGTGATCGTATTGGAAGTGCTTGAAATCCGGGCCGCCAACCCAGGCCTTCACGAAGCCGGTGCGCGGATCCATGCTTAGCAATCCGGAGCGCAGGAAGCTCTTGTAGTAGCGGATCGAATCCATCGGGCTCATAACTGTGTCCACTTCGCCCTTCCACGTGAACACGTGCATCTTCACCGGTGTGTCGAAGATCTTCGGGATGTCGGCCTCCTTTACCACGGGCCACCACGCATTGCAGCCGCCCTTCGCGGGGTCGCAATGGAAATGCGGTTTTCCTTCGTGCTCTTCCTTGTGGATGTAGGCTGCGGGGCGCTCGCAACTGCCGCAGAGCTTGCCGGTGATCACCTTGTAGCGCGTGCTGCGCTTCATGGCGGAGTTGAGTATGCCGTCGATTTCGTCCTTGGTCACACGACTGTCGAAGGGCTTGTTCTTCTTGCGCGCGATGTCCTTGAAGAAGTCGGCTTGCAGCTCCGTGCCCAAGTGCTCGCGCACGGCGAACTCAGCATAGGCCTGCATGCGCCGGTCGATGGTGGTGTACACCTTGAGGCCATCGGTATAGATGTCGTAGGCTTTGCCGTCGGGGCGCGCATAGCGCAGCTTCCCGTTCTCATCCTTGCTGGCGAGCAGCGCCTGCAGCTTCTCGCGCAGGCTCTCGCGGAAGTAGGGCGCGGGGCCTTCGGTGTGGCTCACGCTCTGGAAGTCGAGGCCGAGCGGCAGCGTTTTGAGCGAGTCGTATTCCGCTTGGCTGATGTAGCCGTTGCGGCGCATCTGATCGAAGACCACCATGCGGCGATGGAGCACGGTATCCACACGGTAATCCTTGCGCGGGTTGAAGAGCGCGGGGTTCTTGCACATGCCCACGAGCATGGCGGCCTCGTGCAGCTTCAGCGAATCGGGCGTGGTGTTGAAATAGACGCGCGCCGCGCTGTGTATGCCCACCGCCTGGTTCACCCAATCGAAGCGGTTGAGGTACATCGCGATGATCTCGTCCTTGGTGTACATGCGCTCGAGCTGCGCACTGATGATCCACTCCTGGAACTTCTGGAACACGCGCTTCACCCGCCCGGCCTCGCGCTCGTGGAACTGCATCTTGGCCAATTGCTGCGTGATGGTGCTGGCGCCGCCGCGCTTGCCCAGGAAAACGGCAGCACGTACGGTGCCGCGCAGGTCGATACCGCCATGCTCGCGGAAGCGCTCGTCCTCGGTGGCGATCAGGGCCTTCACCACGTGCGGGTTGATGCGCGTGTAGTCCACCGGGATGCGGTTCTCGCGGTAGTACTGGCCCATCTGGTTGCCATCGCTGAAAAGCACCGCAGTGGCCAGATCGCTGCGCGGGTTCTCCAGGTCCTCGATGCTGGGCAGGTTGCTAAGCGAGGCGGCCAGAAGCATGGTGTAAAGGCCGAGCACCGGCGAGAGCACCAGCGCCCACCACAGCAACCTGCGCTTCTTCTTGCTCTTAGCAGGACCTTTCTTCATAATGGACATGCCCTATCCGGGCGGGGGCGAAAATACCGGCGATCATGGTGGGCCTCATGGAACCGGGCCAGAGCTATCAACGGAAGAAATGTGCGGAGCGCGTGGAAAGAGGTGCGAAAATCAACGTGTTTGGCTCAAGGTGCAGGACTCAAGGTGCATAGCTCAGGGTGCTACAGTGCTATGGTGCAAATGCCCCAACGCAAGGCACCATAGCACTTTAGCACTCTTGCACCTCAAGCACTCCTGTCGCTCGGCCTACTGCTTCCCGCGCTCGATGCTCACGCCCACATCAATGATGCCCGGCAAAGGATTGTCGCGCATGGCCTGCTCGAAGGTGATCGTGTACCGGCCTGCTTTGGGGAAACGATTGCCCATGCGGTAGAGCACCTTAGCGTCGCGCGTGCGGCTGGCGAAGATGAAGCCCGTGCCCTTGCCGTGCCAGCGCCCCAGCGGATCGGCCAGCAGGCATTCCACGGTGTCGCGCTTGGTGCGGCTTCCGGGTCCTTCGAGGTCAATGAAGAGGTAGAGGTTGCTGTAGGCGTAGTCGCCGGTGTGGCGCACGTCGATGAAGACGTTGTGGCCGCTGAGCGTGTCGGTGATGTCGAAGGAGAACGAGGGCTTCAGCGTGCTCTCCCATGCGCCGTTCGGGATGGCGGTATCCGCTTGGTACACGACGTTATCAGCGCAGCCTGCGAGCAGGAGCGATGCGCATGCGATCAACGAATGCTTGGCCTTCACGCCGACGGCGGGCTAGGTGGGGGCCCTCCTCCGGGACGATCGCCCGAGCGGCGCCTGCGACGGCTGCGCCCGCTGTTGCTCGGACGGTCTCCTTCGGGTCTAGGCTGACCGCCTTGTGCCTGTTGGCCTTGTGGCCGAGGTGGACGTCCCTCTTGTGGCGGACGTTGCGCCTGCTGCTGCGGTCTGCTTTGCTGAACACCGCCTGAAGGTCTGCCCGGTCCAAGGCCATCGCTGCGGCGATCGCGATTTCGGCCACCGCGCTTCTTGCTACCCTTGTTCTTGTTGTCGAAACGGGTGAGGTCGTCCTGGCCTACCACGTTCTCATAATCGGGCGCCTTCACTGTTGGTTCGGGCTCGTCGGCCATGTTCAGGTCAACCTCCGGTTCGATGCCCTGCTTGTTCTGCGCGAGGATGTCGCGCACCACATCAACCGGGAAGCCGGCCATCACGAACGCCTCGCCGGGCTTCTTGAAGCCGTACCACATCTTACCTGAGAAGATGTCAGTCTTAATGTGAGCGCCGGTGCCCTGCTGGGTCTTGAGCTTGGCGTTCTGCGAGGGATAACTCTTGATCGCCTCGATGTACATATCCAGCTCGTAGTTGAGGCAGCACTTCAGCTTGCCGCATTGCCCGGCCAGCTTCTGCGGATTGAGCGCGAGCTGCTGGTAACGTGCGGCGCTGGTGGTCACGCTGCGGAAATCGGTGAGCCAGGTGCTGCAGCACAGCTCCCTGCCGCAACTGCCTATGCCGCCCACGCGCCCGGTCTCTTGGCGCGCGCCGATCTGCTTCATCTCCAAGCGCACCTTGAAGCGGTCGGCCATGGTGCGCACGATGCCGCGGAAGTCGATGCGCTCCTCGGCGGTGTAATAGATGGTGGCCTTGGTGCCGTCGCCTTGGAACTCCACATCGGTCACCTTCATGTCCAGCCGTGCATCGCGCACCATTTGGCGAGCGGCCAGCATGGTCTCGTCCTCCTGCTTGCGTGCAGCGTGCCAGCGATCAATGTCCTCTTGTGTGCTCTTGCGCAGGATCTTGCGCAGCTCATAGGTCTCCACCACCACATTGCGACGGGCCATCTGGGCCCGCACCAATTCGCCGGTGAGGCTCACCATGCCCACATCGAAGCCTGGTGCGGCATCCACCGTGACGAGGTCGCCGGGCATGAGCTGCAGTCCACTCGTGTTCCGGTAGAAGGTCTTGTGCGTATTCTTGAATCGGACCTCAACTCCGTCGAAGGCTTGTTGGCCTCCGGGAAGCGGAACGCCGGTGAGCCAGTCGAAGACCCCGAGCTTGTTGCAGCCGCTGGTGCTGCAATAGCCGTTGCTCTTGCACCCAGCTGGCTTTCCATCGGCTCCTGTTCCGCAATTACCGCATGCCATGGGGGCGAAGATAGAAGGGTGCCGGTTGAGGGTTGAGCGGGTTGAGGGTTGGAGGTTGAACATCCTTCAACCCACAACTTTCGATTGTCGCGCGTGAGGTTGCTCCAACCCTCAACCTGCCTTCAATCAACCTTCAACCCCTCAGCATGCCCATCATCCGATAGCTCATGTCCATGAAGAGCACCTTGGGGTTGGCGTTGCGCTCGATGTGCGTGTGGGCGGTCTCCAACTCGCGGCGAATGCCTTCGGCGCTGCGCTCGTTGAGGAGCTTGCTGAAGTTGCCCACGAACTCGAGCTCCTGCCCGGCTACGCGCACCAAGGGGCCGGCCTGCATCCACTGCAGTGCGCATTGGCGCATGATGAAGAGTCCGTAGCGCACCAGCGCCTTCTGCCATTCGCGGCCCAGTTTGGCGAATCCCTCGGCCAGTTCCGTTGCGGTGGTCACCTCGCGCTTGTAGCAGGCGCGCAGCCAATCGCGGAAGAACACGAAGTGCTCCTCTTCGCCCTTGTTGGCGATGTCCACCGCTTCGAGCAGGTCGCCCTCGCTGCGGTTCGCGATGGTCAATGCTTCATCGGCGCCCAGATCGGGGAATCGCTCGCACAGGCTGTCGGCGACCTCGGCGGGTTGCAGTGCGGGCACCTTCACCAGTTGCGCGCGGCTCACGATGGTGGCCAGCAATTGCTCTGGCTCGGTGGCCACGAGGAGGAAGAGCGTGTTGGGCTCGGGCTCCTCCAGCACCTTCAGCAGCTTGTTCGAAGCGGCGGCATCCATGAGTTCGGGCATCCACACCAGCATCACCTTGTGCCCGCCGCGGAAGCTCTTCAGGCTGAGGCGCCGTTGGATCTCATGGGCGATATCAACCCCCATGCGCAGCTGCTTGTTCTCGCTCTCCATGCCATCGCGCCAGCGCTCCATGTCGAGGTAGGGCTCGTTGCGCACTGCTGTTCGCCAGTCGTTCACGAAGGCCTCGCACACCTTCACCTTGTCGCTGAAATAGATCGGGAACGCCAAGTGCAAATCGGGGTGCTCGAGCTTCGCTAGCTGCAGGCACGACGGGCATTTGCCACAGGCATCAACCGCTTGCCGGTCCTCGCAGAGCAGGTATTGCGCATATGCGAGCGCCAAGGGCAGGTTGCCGCTGCCGCGCGGACCGACGAAGAGCTGCGCATGCGGGATGCGGCCATCGCGGATGTTGCCGATCAGCTTCGCCTTCAGTGCTGCTTGGCCGATGACCTGAGAGAAGAGCATGGGGCAAAGGAACTGCACATGCGCACATGGCGCCCTTGGATATTTTCGCGGCCATGATCACAATGGATTCGTTCGATTTCAAGGGCAAGAAAGCCTTGGTGCGCGTTGACCTCAATGTTCCGCAGGACGCCAACGGCAAAGTGACCGACGACACGCGAGCGCGAGCCATCGTGCGGACGGTGAACAAGATCACCGGCGATGGCGGCAGTGCGATCTTGATGAGCCACCTGGGCAGGCCGAAGGGCAAGGTGAACCCGGCCATGAGCCTGAAGCCGATAGCTGACCATCTCAGCGGACTATTGGGCAAGCCCGTGCTCTTCGCCACCGATTGCGTTGGCGCTGATGCGAAAGCCAAGGCTGCTGCATTGAAGCCCGGCGAAGTGCTGGTGCTGGAGAACCTGCGCTTCCATCCGGAAGAGGAGGGCGGCGATGAGAGCTTCAGCAAGAGCCTGAGCGAACTCGGCGACGTCTATGTGAACGACGCTTTCGGCACGGCGCACCGCGCGCATGCCAGCACCACCATCGTAGCCAAGTTCTTCCCCACCGCCAAGCTCTTCGGCTACCTCATGCAGGCCGAGATTGACAGCGTGGGCAAGGTGCTCGGTTCCCCCGGTTCGGCGACCGGGGCAAGTCCTCAACGCCCCATGACCGCCATCGTGGGCGGCAGCAAAGTGAGCAGCAAGATCGAGGTGCTCCAGAACCTGATCGGCAAATGCGACGAGCTGATCATCGGCGGCGGCATGGCCAACACCTTCGTGAAGGCCATGGGCGGGCAAACCGGTGCATCGCTGGTGGAAGAGGACCTGCTCGAAACCGCGCGCAGCATCATCAAAGAAGCCGATGCGAAAGGCGTGAAGCTGCACATCCCCACCGATGCGGTAGTGGCCGATGCCTTCGCAGAGACCGCGAACACCGATCAATGCGAAGCCAACGCGGTTCCCGATGGCTGGATGGCGCTCGACATCGGTCCGAAGAGCGTGGAGGCCTTCTGCGCCGCCGTGCTGCGGAGCAAGACGCTGCTCTGGAACGGACCCATGGGCGTGTTCGAGATGAAGCCCTTTCAGCAAGGCACAGTGGCCATCGCGCAATCCGTTGCCGAGGCCACTTCGAATGGGGCCTTCTCACTCGTTGGCGGCGGCGATAGCGTTGCGGCCGTGAACCAATTCGGCCTCGCCGATAAGATTAGCTACGTGAGCACGGGCGGCGGGGCGATGCTGGAATATTTGGAAGGCAAGGTGCTGCCGGGGATAGCAGCGGTGCAGGGCTGAGCACTCCGGCCCCGGCGGCCAGGAGCTACTTTGCCGCTGTGTCCTTCAGGCAAAGAACAATCGCCTCGATGCCCCGGCTCGTGTGGGCGCTCTTCGCTTGCGCTTGGTTGCTGCGCGTCGGCTTCGTGGCCTACCATGCGAACATCGGATGGCAACTGCGCTATGATCCCAGCTATTACCTCACGCTCGCAGCGAACATGCAGCATGGTGTGTACTCGCTCTTCCATCCGCTCAACATCCCGGATACCACGCACATGCCGGGCTATCCCTTCCTGCTCTACCTGTTGCGCGGCAAGGTGCTCGGCGTGCTGATGCTGCAAGCGTTGATCTCTACGGCGAAGGTCCCACTGGTCCATTCCATCGGCTTGCGCATGGGCCTCGAGAAACGCTGGGCATTGATGGCCGCGCTGCTCATGGCCTTGGAGCCGCTCGATATACTCTTCGCCGGGCAGGTGCTCACCGAATCGGTGTTTGCAACATTGCTCCTGCTCGGCTTGTGGGCGCTCATTCGACCAGCGTCCTGGAAGCATACGCTGCTGCTTTCGGCCTGCCTTGCGGCGTGCGCATGGTTGCGACCGAATGGCGCGCTCATGCTGGTGGCGGTTCCGGCGCTCGCGGCGTTGCTGTTGCAATGGAAATGGAGGCAGGCGGCGGTTGCTTGCGCGCTGGGCCTCCTGCTCTTATCGCCATGGGTGATGCGGCAGCACCGCGTCACCGATCGATGGGTGCTGGGCGATGGTGGCGCGGTGGCCGTTGCGCATTTCCACCTGCCCGGCGTGCTGCAGCGCGCGGGCGATGCGCGCGCGAGCAACTACCGCGAAGAGCTCCATGCGCGCGCGGCTTCGACCAACTGGGAGGACCGAGCATCGGTTATCGCCTACTATGCCAGCCTCCGCGCGGACATCCGCCATGCGCTCGTGCAGCATCCAATTGCTTGGGGCATGGAACAGGGCAGCAAATCAGCGCGCATCCTAGCGGCACCGGGTCGCGGCCACATCAGAACCTTCTTCAGCTCGAACCGCGTGCTGATGTATGGTGTGCTCGCGCTTTCCGCCGTCTTCTCCATCGCAGTGGTCGTTGCACTGGGACTTTGCGCAATGGCTTGGCGCTCTGTGCCGCGCCATCTGCTTATGCTCTTGCTCATCGCCGGAATCCTGATCCTCACCGGCGGGCTTTCCGTGGCCGATGCACGCTTCAAGGTGCCGGCCATGCCAATGCTGCTCCTTACGGTGGCTTGGGCCGCGCAATGGCTCAGCGCTCGCCGGAACCGGGCCGTTGCTGCTCTTCGATGAGCTCCTCGGCCGACTGCTTCAGTTGCTTCAGCCACTTGGTCTCTTGCAGCTGCGGCACCACCAATGGCGCGAAGGCGCGCACAGGCTCCGCGAAGGCCGACCTGTTTCGCACCTCATCAGGAGGGAATGCGCCATCGCTGTACCCGACCAACAGGTTAAGCGCGATGCTGAGCGTGAAGGCCGAGCGCAGCACACCGAAAGCGATGCCGGCTACTTTGTTGGGCAGGCTCAGTTGCGCGAAGTCGATGACCTTGGTGAGCAAATGGCCGATCAGCATCACCAGCAGCAGCACGAGCACCAGCGTGATCAGGAAGGCCAACGCAGCGCTCTTCACTTCGAGGTCGAGCGAATCCACCACGCGCTCGCTCAGGTGAATGCCCGCCCAAATGCCGAGCACCAGCCCAACTAGTGAGGCCAGCTCGATGATGAAGCCGCGCCGAAAGCCCTTCCAAGCCGCAGCGGCAAGGATGATGAGCAGGATGATATCGAGCCAATTCATGCGGGGCGAAGATGGAGCGCGAGCACGTTCCATCTTCGCGGCCCCATGGACCTCACCTTCGAGAAACGCTGGCGCGACCTGGTAGCCTCGCTCTCCAAGCGATTCGATGCTGGCACGCTCGACCTCAACAGCATCATCTTCCTGATCGGCGTGCAGGAATTGGGGCAGCACGCCCGAGAATTCAAGAAGGATGAGAAAGTGGCGCTGATGCACATCGGCATCTGCGTGCTGCTATTGCCCTACGGCTACTACAAGGAACTGGGCCGTGATGCCGATGGCTGGCCGCACTTCGAGCGGGTGAAGGACCTGCCGCCCTTGGGGCCTGAGGAACAGGAACGCTTGATGAAGGAAGCGGTGCTCGCCTATTTCGAGAAGGCGTAGCGGTTACTCCGCTGGCAACAGCGTGATGGTCTCACGGTTGTCCTCTTCCTCTTCGATCTTGATGATGCCCTGGCCAACGAGCGTGTCCCAGGTACAGATGACGTCGAGCACCGCGAAACCGCTCTGCCCCTTCTTGTAGAAATCCGTGTAGTCGAACACGACCAAGCCGCCACCGTCAGTGGTGCCTTCCTGATCAAGTCGGGTCGGATCGCCAAGTGGATAAGCCGGATCGGCGTAGAGCTTCACCAGTGCTTCGGGCACAGGAGTGCCGTCTTCAAGCTGAACCGTGATTAGGGCCTTAGTGGGCTTCTGCTTGTTGCAGGCAGGCAGAGCGAAGACGAAGATTGCCAGTACCAGCGCGCCGGTAAGAGCGCGGAAGGAGTTGAACTTGGTCATTGGTCTACTTTTGGGCGCTTCGTGAAGCGGATGTCAAATGTAAGGCGATGGTCCCAACGGTGGCGGCTCGGTTTCGTGGCCGCCTCGTGCTTGTTGGCCACCACCTTGACGGTGGCACAGGTCCCGGCGGCGCCTGTTAGGCCCTTGGTGGAGGTCCGAACCACCATGGGCAACATGATCGTGGCCCTGTACAACGAGACCCCCCAGCACCGGGACAATTTCCTCAAACTGGCCCGCTCCGGCGCCTATGACAGCCTACTGTTCCACCGGGTGATTCCCGGATTTATGGCGCAAACGGGCGACCCCGATAGCAAACTCGCCGGGCCCGAAATAGCGCTTGGACAAGGCGGCCCCGGCTATACCCTGCCAGCCGAAGTGGTTCCCGGCTTCATTCACATGCAGGGGGCTTTGGCAGCGGCCCGCCTGCCCGACGACCAGAACCCCGAGCGACGCAGCAACGGAAGCCAGTTCTTCATGGTGCAAGGCCGTCGGCACCAGTCCGATGACTTGACCCGTGTGATGGAGCGCAATGCCCGCTACGGCACGCCCGTGAACTACACCGAAGAGCAGCGGCGCACCTATGCAACCATCGGCGGCGCACCGCACCTCGATGGCGCCTACACCGTGTTCGGCGAGGTGGTCGAGGGCCTCGAAGTGCTCGACGCCATCTGCAATGCGCTGTGCGATGGTCGCGACCGCCCTTTGAAGGACATCCGCATCTTCGTGCGCCCAAGACCATGAGCCTGACTGATCGTATTGCCTCGCTCGAAGAGGACCTGGCCAAAGCCGAAGCCCGTACCGCCGAGGAAGTGGAGCGTTTCCGTGTGGCCATGCTGGGCCGCAATGGGGCGGTCACCGAGCTCTTCGAGGCCTTCAAGCAAGTGGCAGGCGAAGAGAAGCGCGCCTTGGGCCAGCGCATGAACCAGCTCAAGCAGAAGGCGCAGGCCCGTTGGGAAGAGCTGAAGTCCGGCCTGAACAGCAAGGACGAAGAGGCCGCATCCGCGTTGGATAGCTCCGCGCCCGCGCTTACCGAGCACGTCGGCTCGTTGCACCCGATCACGATCACGCGCCAACGCATCGTCGATGTCTTCGCGCGCATCGGGTTCACCGTGAGCCAAGGCCCCGAGGTGGAGGACGACCACCACAACTTCACAGCGCTCAATTTCCCGCCCGACCATCCTGCGCGCGACATGCAGGACACCTTCTTCGTGCAAAGCCATGCCCTCGGCTCCGCTCGGGCGGACATGGCTTTGAGGACGCATACCAGCAGCGTGCAGGTGCGCGTGATGGAGAACCAGAAGCCGCCCATCCGTACCATCTCGCCTGGTCGTGTCTATCGCAATGAGGCCATCAGCGCGCGCGCGCACTGCATGTTCCACCAAGTGGAGGCGCTTTATGTAGACAAGGGCGTGAGCTTCGCCGAGCTGAAGGGCACGCTCGACTACTTCGCCAAGAGCCTGTTCGGCCCTGAAGTGAGCATCAGGCTCCGGCCGAGTTACTTCCCCTTCACCGAGCCCAGCGCCGAGGTGGACATGAGCTGCACCATCTGCGGCGGCCCCGGATGCAATGTGTGCAAGCACAGCGGCTGGGTGGAGATCATGGGTTGCGGCATGGTCGATCCGGCGGTGCTCGCCAATTGCGGCATCGACCCCGAGGAGTACAGCGGCTTTGCATTGGGCATGGGCGTGGAGCGCATCGCGCAGCTCATCTACCGCGTGCCCGACCTGCGCCTCTACTGGGAGAACGACGTGCGCTTCCTCGATCAATTCACTGCGGCCACGGCGCGCGGCTGATCCGCACCATGCAAGCCGAGGTCTGCATCATCGGCGGCGGCCCCGGCGGATGCGCGGCAGCATTGCAGCTGGCGAAGCACGGCATCTCGGCTATCGTATTAGAGAAGGCGCACTTCCCGCGCGACAAGGTGTGCGGCGATGCCCTCAGCGGAAAGGTGATGCGCACCTTGGAACGACTTGACCCTGCGCTGGCCGCTGCCGTGAAAGCCGATGCCCGCGCACAACCGAGCTGGGGCGTCACCTTCGTTGCACCAAGCGGCCGCGAGCTCCGCGTGCCCTTCTCGCGCCATACCGGCCAAGGCGAAGCGCCGGGCGCCATCCTGCCGCGCTTCGACTTCGACGACCTGCTGTTCCAACAAGTGAAGCGCGCGAGCGGCATCCGCGTGATCGAAGGCGCTGCAGCGAAGAAGTTCGAGCGCAGCGGCAATGGATGGTCCATCAGCATCGATCACGATGGCGCGGTCCGATCGATCAACGCGCGCATCGTAATTGATGCGAGCGGAGCGAATTCTTCCTTTTCCCGTCATGTGGCGGGCTTGCCCATGGAGCCGCGCCATCATGCTGCTGGCGTGCGCGCCTACTTCAATGGCGTGAAGGACCTTGATTCCGATGGCTTCATCGAGCTGCTTTTCCTGAAGGACCTCTTGCCGGGATACCTCTGGGTGTTCCCCCTTGCGAACGGACGCGCGAACGTGGGCCTTGGCCTGCGCAGCGATGTGGTGCGGAAGCGCAAGGCCGACCTGAAGAAACTCCTGCTGGAGCTGATCGCCACGCATCCGCAGCTCGCCGACCGGTTCGCTGGCGCAACCATCGAAGGCCACGTGCAGGGCATGGGCTTGCCCTTGGCCAGCAAACGACAGCGCATCAGCGGCGATGGCTACTTGCTCGTGGGCGACGCAGCGCATTTGATCGACCCCTTCACCGGCGAGGGCATCAGCCACGCGATGATCAGCGGAGTGCATGCTGCCGATATTGCGCAAGAAGCTCTCGCTGCGAACGACACCTCTGCTGCACGGTTGCTTGGATACGATGCGCGCGTGTGGAAGCGCTTGGGCAAGGAGCTCGCGATCAGCACACGGCTGCAATCGCTAGCGCACCGGGCGTGGCTCTTCGACCTCGTGGTTGATCGCGCCAACAAGAACCCCGCGCTCGCCGATACCATCAGCAGCATGTTCACTGATATGGATCTGCGCGAACGCTTGCGGAAGCCGGGGTTCTATTGGAGCCTGGTGTTCGCGCCTGCTCGGTGAATGGCATTGAATCGAGGAGGTTCGTGCTTCATGACGCCAACGAACGGTGCCGTGGCAGAGCCATCATCGATTAGCTTTGACTCACCTATTTGCGGTGAGGCCGTGAGCATTGGGAAACGAATGATGACGCACCAGGGTCGCTCATGGCCGAAGACAGGTTTGTACTATGTCATCGACCCTTCGAACAATGGCTTTGCTGGATTCACTTTTATGAGCAATCGCAAGTCTGGGTTTAATGACCTAGAAAGACGAAAGGAGGTGCTATGCGCAATTAGCAATCGTCCATGTGGAAGCGCGCAGCAGCAAAAGTCAATCATCCATATTATGGGTGAACTGCAACATGTTCCCCTGCCATTGGGCGCTCACTAGCGATTCATGCGCACCACAATCTTCTTGGTTTACGCGTGCGTAATTCGCATGAGTTGTCCAGCGCAGAGCTTGCAGCTTGTCAAACATGCTTTCCTCGGCACTGAGCGCTTTAATTTCTCACGGAGTATTGCAACTGGACCCAATAGTGGCTATTTTGTCTGTGGAGCCTTCGAGGACTCCATAGTCATTGGTTCAGATACTCTTATCGGTCAATATACAACTTCTGTGTACATCGCGCTTTTGGATGCCAATCTTTCCCCGGTTTGGGCGAGGAAGGTGGTAGACAACCAGAACACGACATTCCTGCGCGATGTTTACGCGGACATGACCACAGACACAAATGGAAACCTGCTGGTTGGCTTGAATTATCGGGATTATCTGTATCTTTTTGGAGACACTATTGGGGCGGATGATTACGATGGGGTTGCATTGCTGAAGTTGGATGCTTC
>JBATND010000451.1:0-8015 GCA_049290175.1 Flavobacteriales bacterium
GTGCAGGACATGGTGGTGAATCCTGACGGCAGCGTGGTGTGCATCGGCGACTTCACCACCTATCGTGGCAGCCCGGCACCCAAGATCGCCAAGCTGCTGCCCAACGGAGCAATGGATGCCTCTTTCACGCCCGGCAGCGGTGTCTCCAACGCGCCCATCTGCCTGCTGCGCTACCCCGATGGCCGTTTGCTCGTGGGCGGCGCCATACCCATGTACGACGGGAACATCGTGAACGGGCTCCTTGTGCTCAACGCGGATGGAACCATCGACCCGGCGAGCGATACCTCCGAAGGCTTCCGCATCAACAACGGCGAGTATCCTGGCGGCGGAACGGTGTATGAGATGGAGCTGCAGCCCAATGGCCAAGTGGTGTGCATGGGTGAGTTCCACATGTACAATGGCAATGGGCGCAACCGGATCTGCAGGATCGGCATTCCCAATCCGCCGATGCTGTTCGCGCGCGCGCTGCTGGAAGGCCCGTATGACGGGGAAGGTGGCATGAATGCGGCCTTGGGCCTTGCCCACATCCCTTTGCAGGAGCCGTACAAGGCGCTTGGATTCGAGCAGCATGGCAGCGGCAGCGAGACCATTTCCCCGGCCCTGCTCGTGCAGCAAGGGCCGCAAGCCATAGTGGATTGGGTGCATGTGGAACTGCGCCACCCGGACGATCCGAGCAGCATCGTTGCTACGCGCAGTGCGCTGCTGAAAGCCGATGGATACATCGTGGATGCCGATGGCCAAAGCATGCTTCGCTTCTGGGGCACGCCGCAGGGCGCATACTACATCGCCATTCGCCACCGAAACCACTTCGGCGCGATGACAGGTACTCCGATCTACCTCGGCTTCTCGCCTTTCCAGCTCGACTTCGCGCAATCATTCACGCCGATCTTCGGCACCGATGCGCGCAAACATGTTGGTGACGACATGCTCCTCTGGGCTGGCGATGTGAACGGCGATGGCGAGTTGAAGTACGTCGGCCAAGGCAACGACCGGGATCCGATCCTACAGGCCATCGGGGGCAACGTGCCCACCAACTCCGTGGCGGGCTACAGGGTGGAGGATGTCAACCTCGATGGCTTGGTGAAGTACGTTGGGAATGGCAACGATCGTGACCCGATCCTGCAGAATATCGGCGGTAGTGTGCCCACGAATTCGCGCCAGGCTCAGCTGCCGTGATTATCCTCCAATACTCACCATTGGCCTTTCACTCAGATCATGCAGCACCTCTTCCTGCTTCTCCGGCTTGAACTGGGGCAGCCCGCCGAGCATGGCATGCTTCGCCAGCACGTTCGCTTCGATCAACGGAGCGATGTCCTCACCACGGCGCAACGCTGAGAGCAGGTCCGTTTCCTCGCGCGCGAAGAGGCAGTTGCGCATCTTTCCTTCAGCCGTGAGGCGCATGCGATCGCATGATCCGCAGAAGGGTTCCGTTACCGTGCTGATCACCGCGAATGTGCCCGGCCATCCCGGAACGCGATAGGCTTTGGCGGTGCTGTGCGGATCATCGTTCAGCTTCTCGAAGGAATGCACGCTGCCGATGTGGCCGAGCATCTCTGCGTACGTGTACACGCGCTCCCTTCCCCAGTGATTCCCTGCGAACGGCATGAACTCGATGAAGCGCACATGCACCGGATGATCGCGCGTGAGTTCCACGAAGCGCAGGATCTCGTCGTCGTTCACGCCACGCATCACTACCATATTCACTTTCACGCGAAGGCCGCGTTGCAGCGCGAGCAGGATGTTGGCATGCACGGTGTCGAATCCATCGCGCCGCGTGATCTTCTTAAAGCGCTCGGCATCAAAAGTGTCCAAGCTGATGTTGAGGCTCTTCAATCCGGCAGCGACGAGTCCATCCAAATGCTTGTGCAAGCTGAGCGCATTGGTGGTGAGGCCGAGCGACACGCCGAGCTGTGCCATGTCGCGCACAATGTCAACGGCATCGGGCCGAACCAATGGTTCGCCGCCCGTGAGACGGATCTTGGTGATGCCGTAGCGCTCCACGAAGAGCCGTGCAATCGTGAGGATCTCTTCGCGCGTCATCAATTCCTCGCGCCGCAGGAAGTGCTGGTCCTCCGGCATGCAATAGGTGCAGCGCAGGTCGCACTTGTCAACGATGCTTATGCGCAGGCTGCGGTGGATGCGGCCGTGACGGTCGGTGAGCGCGTGTGACACGCGGGCAAGTTACCCTGAGCGCTCCACCTTGACGAGTTTCGCGACATGCCGAAGAAGGAACTTCAACGCTGCCCATGGCCCGGAGCCGATGCCCGGATGATCGAATACCACGACACCGTGTGGGGCAAGCCGGAGCATGACGATGTGAAACTCTACGCCAAGCTGGTGCTCGATGGCGCGCAGGCGGGCTTGAGCTGGAAGACCATCCTGCACCGCAGCGATGGCTACCGCAAGGCTTTCGACAATTGGGATGTGGAGCGCATCGCTCGCTATGGAGCGAAGGACATCGAGCGCTTACTCGCCGATGAAGGCATCATCCGCAACCGCGCCAAGGTGCAGAGCGCGATTAAGAATGCGCAAGCATGGCTCCGGATCATGGAAAGCGGCAAAGGCTCGTTCGATGATTTCCTGTGGAAGCATGTGGGGCACAAGACGATCTTGAATCCGTGGAAGGAATCGAAGCAGGTTCCTGTGAGCACCGCTGTTTCCGATGCGCTCAGCAAAGACCTGAAGAAGGCAGGCTTCAGCTTCGTGGGAACCACCATCGTGTATGCCTACATGCAGGCCATCGGCATGGTCGATGATCATCTCATCAGCTGCTTCCGCAAAGCGAAGGGCTGAGGATACCTTGCGGTCCCGCGAAGCAGGGAATGACGCATGCGCGCACCAGTAGCAAGCACGAAAGTGGTCCGCATGGAAGCGGGCACGGCAACAACTGCCGACGACCTGCTCGTGACCGAGGAGCCGCTTGAGATCCGCCTCGGCCATGGACCGCTCGATGCGCGGGAAGAATTCCGGCTCAGCGTTACCATGCGCACGCCGGGCAACGATGAGGAACTCGCGCTCGGATTCCTTTTCACTGAAGGCATCATCACCGATCCGGCGCAAGTGGTCCGCAGCGCATATTGCGAGGATGTGAAGGACGAAGAGCGCGGCAATGTGATCCGGGTTGAACTGCATCCCGATGCGCGATTGGATGCCGGTAAATGGCAGCGGAACTTCTACACCACGAGCAGCTGCGGTGTGTGCGGCAAGAGCAGCATCGAGGCCGTGCATGCGCAATGCAGCATGCTGATCGAACCGTGGGGCGACATTGATGCCAAGCAGATCATCTTGCTCCCCGATCGGATGCGCGCATCGCAGACCGTGTTCAAGCACACCGGCGGGATCCATGCAGCGGCGCTCTTCAACCGGAATGGCGAACTGCTCTTGTTGCGCGAAGATGTCGGTCGGCATAACGCGGTGGACAAGGTGATAGGCGCGGCCCTTCTGGCGCACCTGCCACTGGTCAGTAGCCAGCTCTTGGTGAGCGGCCGCGCAGGTTTCGAGCTGGTGCAGAAATGCGTGGTGGCTGGCATCCCGCTCATGTCCGCCGTGGGCGCGCCATCGTCGCTCGCAGTAAGGCTGGCGCAGGATTCTGGCCTCACACTCATCGGCTTCCTGCGAGGTGAGCGCTTCAATATCTACTCAGGAACATTAGGTTCGCCTTCGCAATGACGGACGCGCGAACAGAGAAACGGCTGAAGGCACTCGCTAAGGAGCAGATCGAAGTAGTGCCCTACGATCCTTCATGGCCAGCGCGCTATCTGGAGGTGGAGAAGGAGATCAAGCGCGTGATGCCGCGCCGATTGATCCAGCGCATCGCACACATCGGGAGCACGGCGGTGCCTGGCCTTAGCGCGAAGCCCGTGATCGATGTGCAAGTAGAGGTGAGCGAGCCGGATGAAGTGCGCGATTTGGTGGCGCCACTCATGGAAGATGCCGGCTTCGAGCATCTGTGGCGCCCTTCCATCGGCGATGCTGACCCGTATTACTCCTGGTTCATCCTGCGCGATGCGAACGGGGCGCGCGTGGCACACGTGCATGCCGTTCGTCCCGGTCAAGCAAGCGTTGATCGCATCGTGTTCCGCGATTACCTGTGCGCCTTCCCGGATGAGGTGCAGCGCTATGCTGATCTGAAATTGGAATTGGCCAAGCGCTTCCCGAAGAACCGACCAGCCTATACAGCCGCGAAGACGGATTACATCCATACGGTTCTGGCGAAGGCGCGCTCGACCAAGTGGCGGTAAGCCTAGAGAAAGGCTACGGTGAACTCAGAATCCACGCGTGGGCCTGCTTGCCATGCGCCGATTCCCAGAAATAGCAGAAGCGGTCCCTCTTGCTGTTGAGCAATTGCTGCACTTCCGGGTGATCGCGGCGCGGATAGAAGAGCTCGATGGTGCCGGTGCCCTTATCAATGCGTGGTGCAGGGCGCTCAATGGAATCGACGAAGCGAACAACGATGCGCTTAGCAACAGTTCCAGCGCGCGCAGGCACTACTGCGAACACCAATTCACCATCGGCGCCGCGAAGGCTCTTGGTGATGCGTGCAACGCAAAGCTTGCCCCATGCGGTGAGCCGATCCGATATCGGACCAAGAGCATCGGCAGGCTGTATGATTGGTGCGCGTGTGGTATCCATCTGCCCGGTGAAGGTCGAGGATGCTCCTGATACTTCGGCTGATGGAGGCCCCTTCGCCATGAGATTTCATATTCGCTTAACGATCGAGCGGAGCGATTCTCAGGCCCACTTCCGATCCAGCGCATACTTGACCAAGCCCGCTAAGCTGCGCACGTTCAGCTTGGTCATCAGGCGCTTGCGATGGCTCTTGACGGTTTCCTCACTGATGAAGAGCGCTGCGCCGATCTCGCCGTTGGTGCGCTCGAGGGCGATCAGGCGGATGATCTCGCGCTCACGCTGGGTGAGGCCAACGTATTCGCCATCGGGTCGCTTCTCGGTGAACCGGTACCCTTTGGCCACGCTCGCTTTGGCCGATTCGCTCAGCCACTGCTCACCACGCAATGCAGCGCGCACCGCTTCCACCATCTCATCCCGCGTGCAGTCCTTCACCAAGTAGCCAATGGCACCTTCGATGAGCATGCTGTTCACGTACTCGATATCGGTGAGTGCGCTGAAGGCGAGCACGGCTTGCTCCGGATGGTTCTTGCGCACGGCGCGCATGGTGTCTATTCCGTCCATCTCAGGCAGCGAGACTTCCAGTAGAACAAGGTCTGGCCGTTCGGTCTTGAGCAATTCCAACAATGCATTGCCTGTGCGTGCATGCCCGGAGACTGTTAGGTCCGGTTCTTTGCCCAATCGCGCGCTCACGCCTTCAGCGATCAGCGCAAGTGGATCCGCAACGACGATGGTGCTCATGGGTTGGTGCCTTGTGATGGACCAAACTAACGCATGCGCAGGGAATCAATGCCAGTCGGCGTGCGTGCTTGTGTCACATGGCCGCCTCCTCTTCGGCCCGAAGCCAAGTGAGCGCCTCTTCCTCCGTGTCGAAGACCCGTGCCGGGAAGGGCTGCGGGAACCACGTGAAATAGAATTTGCTCACGCTCCGCATCATGTCTCCATGGGCAACCAGCGCAAGTGCAAGAATCCGCCGTTTGTCACGCTCGCCGAGGAAGTGGTCCGTGTTGGTGGCAACCGGATCCACCGGCACCTCCTCCGGAATGCAGACCAGTAAGGCGCAGGGCGCATCGCCGATGATGAGGTTGCGGGCAGCAGCCACCTCATCGAGGATGATCTGGGAGAATCGCACTTCAGGCTTGAAGCGCTGCGTGAGCAAGCGCGGGGCTATGCGGTGGAATATGCAATGCGGAGTCTCGTGGGAGTCGTTGTTGGTCATCGTTCTGCCATGGCATTCGCTCTTCCTGTTCCATGGTTCCGCATGGCTGCTCCCTTGCCCGAGCAACCACAACGCGCCCATGACGGAGACCTGCGGAAAGGGTTGGCTGCCGAGAATGATTTTACCCGAACAGATGCGCGAGCACCTGCTCAACGCGTGCGACCTGGATTACCTCGATGCCCTTCACCGGCGCCATGCCCTTGGTGCCTTGCGCAACGAAGATCCGCGCGAAGCCGAGCTTGGCCGCCTCTGCCACGCGCTGGTCGGCACGCGTTACCGGGCGAACCTCACCGGTGAGGCCCACTTCGCCAGCGAAGCAGCAATCCATGGGCACAGCGATGTCGGCGTTGCTGCTGAGCACAGCGCACACAACAGCCAGGTCGATCGCGGGTTCTTCAACACGGAAGCCGCCGGCGAGATTGAGGAAGACATCCTTCGCGCCCAAGCGGAAGCCGCAGCGTTTCTCCAGCACGGCAAGCAGCATGTTCAAGCGGCGCAGGTCGAAACCGGTGCTGCTGCGCTGGGGCGTGCCGTACACGGCGCTGCTCACGAGCGCCTGCACTTCGATGAGCAAGGGGCGCTGCCCTTCGAGCGTTGCCGCTACCACCACGCCGCTTGGTCGTTCCGTGCGATTGCCCAGTAGCACTTGGCTGGGATCATCGACAGGCGCCAGGCCGGTGCCGCGCATCTCGTAGATGCCCAGTTCATTGGTGCTGCCGAAGCGGTTCTTCAACGGGCGCAGCAATCGATAGGCATGGTCGCGGTCGCCCTCGAATTGCAGCACGCAATCCACCATGTGCTCGAGCACTTTCGGGCCTGCGATGAAGCCATCCTTGGTGATGTGGCCGATGAGCACCATGGGCGTGCCGGTGGCCTTCGCGAAACGCATGAGCTCTGCGGCGCACTCACGCACTTGGCCCACGCTGCCGGGGCTGGCATCGAGCGCAGCGGTATGCAGCGTTTGTATGCTGTCGATCACGACCAGGCCGGGCTTCAAGGCTTCGATGTGCTTGAAGATGCTCTGCGTGTTGGTCTCGGTGAGCACGTAGCAATTGGCGCTCATGCTATCGGCGCCATGCTCCTGATTGAGGCGCTCGGCGCGCATCTTCACCTGGTGCTCGCTCTCTTCGCCGGAGACATAAAGCACCCGCAGATGCGGATTGCGCAGCGCCGTTTGCAGCAGCAAGGTGCTCTTGCCGATTCCGGGCTCGCCGCCGATGAGCGTGATGCTGCCTGGCACGATGCCGCCGCCCAGCACGCGCGAGAGCTCATGATCGCTCAGCGGTGTGCGCGGCCCATCCTGCGCGGGGATCTCATCGATGGAGATGGGCTTTGGCTGTCGGCTCTTTACGCTCGCTGGCGTGCCGCGCTTCTCTTCCACGCGATCGAGCACCTCTTCCACCAAGGTGTTCCATTGCTTGCATTGGCTGCATTGGCCAAGCCATTGCGTGTGGCTCGCGCCGCAACTCTGGCAAACGAAGTGGGAGCGGACCTTAGCCACGGCGGATGCGTTCCACCAGCGATGTGGTGGAGAAGCCCTCCACGAGCTTCAGGCTGCGCGCCTCGCCACCAGCGGCTTTCACCACGTCGGCGCCCACGATCCGGTCCTCGGTCCAGTCGCCGCCCTTGGCGAGCACATCGGGGGTGATGGCCTTGATCAGTTCAAGCGGCGTGTCATCATCGAAGATGATCACGGCATCGACCAGCCGCAAAGCAGCAAGCACCTTGGCTCGGCTCTGCTCATCATTCAATGGTCGCTCGGGGCCTTTGCCTTGGCGGCGCACGCTGGCATCGCTGTTCACGCCGATCACGAGCCGGTCGCCGAGCGCTGCGGCTTCCTGCAGGTACTCAACATGCCCGCGGTGAAGGATGTCGAAGCAGCCGTTGGTGAATACGATGCGGTCGCCCTTCATGCGCCAGATGTTGCACAGGCGCTTCAAGTTGATCAGGTCAACCACGCGACGGTCTTGGGTGGGCGCTGCCACTTCGGTGCTCATGCGATGACGGGTTTCCGGAAGGCTGTCAAAAGTAGCGAGAGGCCGCCGAGGCCGATGATCATCACGGTTTGCGCGGCCCATAGGAGCCAGCCCATGGCCAACGCGTCCGGACGCAACAAGCCACCGCCATCAGGAGGTGCCATGTAAATACCCACGATGAGCGCAACGAATGC
>JBATND010000452.1:0-4308 GCA_049290175.1 Flavobacteriales bacterium
TTGCCGTTGGCCGCATGAGTTCTCAACAAGAACGCCGAGTTATGAGTCCCCTGGACCCCATGAAAACAACAGCACCAAACACATTAACCTTGTCTGAATCCTGTCCAGTTCAACCCGACCACCTCACCCACGGATGACGTCGAATTGGGTAGTGATTGTTGGGTCACCGCAGCCACCTGAAGACATTAGTTGCCAATTGTTGCTGCACTCATAACCACTCCATTCCCAGCCATCATTTAAGCCGAAATCTGACGGGGCATGGTTGTTTTTGAAAGTTGGCCATTGATTGTCGGGCACGAAGAAGTAGTAGTACTCGCCGTAGTCGGGATCCGTGGCATTGTTGATTTCGATGTAGGTCTGAGCACCATCTGAGTATGCAACAAGCGCCCACGCATATTGATTGCTGACGCAAGTTTCCCTGCACGCCTCTGGCCAAACAGGGCCGCCGCCAAATGACGAACCGGTCACAACCGGAGTGCCTTGCATGTCGAAACCTTCTAGCTCGTAGTGCCACGATTCATCTTCTTTCAAGTCACTCAATAGCGCAGGATTGAGGTGGCCATAGGGATTTTCGTTAAGGCTCAGGGATTCCACAACAGTTCGCTGGAGGCCACCGCCAGCTAAGACCTTGTCGATGACGACATCAACACGCAAGTAGGCTACTTCCTGATTGGAAGCCTTAATCGGGTCGATAATGAAGTAGCCATTGGCTCGCATGGGGTCAATGGCCAAGATTCCCTGCCAAGCCTCTTGGGCCTGCAGTTGCACGAGTGTAATGCCGAGTGCCGCGGATGTAAGGAGTTTACGCATGACGAATAGGTGCTGTTGAGGGTTTCGCGACGCGTTGCGCATTGAGCAACGTGGAAGCGAAGCAGTGATGCAAGGCGTACTTCAGCAATCTGGATCCCATATCTGGTTGAAGTGGTCTTGTACTTGGGCGTTTGCGGCCATATCCGGCAGGCGGCGCAGCAAGAGAACGGAACTGGATTGATAGCAGCGAATTCAGGCTCGGTGAGACAGCCTGAACCTGCAATGGGGATGCACTATTGAAGACGGCAAGGGAATTTACCACGCTAAAGTCAGCGGCATGCGAGCTGCCAGCAGGCGAGCATATGGAATCAAGCTGCATCAAAGGCAGCACCACGTTGCCGCGCTACCTCGTGCGCACAACAGAGACTTACCGCACGATCGTAATCTGGCCAAATGCCATTTGCCCGTGCTCTTGTATGACCAAGGAGTAAGAACCTGCGCATAGTCCTGAGACATCGACGGCCCCAGTGCCATGCACGCGTGAGAGCGTGCCTTGCAAAGCCACTTTGCCAGAGGCTGCGAAGAGGGTGTATGAAGGGGCTTGCACCCAAGAATCGGGCAGCTTGAGATGCAGCATATCGTGCGCCGGATTGGGATAGGCCACAATGCTATTTGAGGCGATGCCTTCGGCAATGCTGCTTATCGGAGAAACCTGGAAGATCCACGCATCAATCGGAATGCTCCCTCCGTGGTTGCCGCTTACATCGCCATCATTGGAAGTTGTACTAGTACCGAAGGCGTACCCAGAGAGAGGCAACTGCACAAGGCTTGCGACACCTTCTCCGCCGGAGCCGCCGAAGTGAGTTTGCCATTGGATCGTTCCGTCTGGGGATACACCGAGCAACCATGAGTCTGACGCTAATGGGGTAAACGTGACATCGCCATCGTTGGACGAAGTGCTGCCTCCAACCAGGATGCTGCCATCACCAAGCTCGATTAAGGGACTAAGAACTTCGCCCAGATTGCCACCGATTGCCTTGGACCATACGATCGCGTTGGAGTCACTGATACGGGTGAGCCAGCCATCGCCCGCGCCATGATAACCAGTAACGTCTCCGTCGTTAGATTCTGTGCTGCCGGTGGCAAGCCAATCGCCGTTGGCAAGCCTGATCAGGCGATTGCCGTAATCATTTGCCGAACCGCCGATGCAACGGGTCCAGACTACCTCGCCTGCTGGATCCAGCCTCACGGCCCACATGTCGTATCCGCCATGATTGCCCTGCACGGCTTGGTCGTCGGAGTCGGTTTGTGCAATGGCCAAGAGTCCCCCATCTGGAGTCATGGCTAGACTTCTTCCCTCATCGAATCCAGTCCCGCCTAAGCTTCGCTGCCAGAGCAGAACGCCCTCGAGGTTGATTCGCAGCAGCCACATATCGAAGCCGCCGGAATTGCTCGTGACATCACCCCCTATTTGTTGTGATCTGCCTGCGATGAACACCTCATTCGCTTCAGTCAGGATTGAACGCGAGGCTGATTCGAAGCCAGGGCCGCCGTAGGTCTTCTCCCAGAGCAGGTCACCTTGCGGCGATAGTCTGATCACCCAGACATCCGAACCTCCGTGGTTGAAGGAGACATCGCCATCAGAAGAATTGGTTATCGCGGTGACTATGTATCCGCTATCGCCGAGCACGTGCACGCCGCCTCCGGCATCATTGCCGGAACCGCCGTAGCAGCGCTGCCATTGGATTGCGCGGGCCTCATCGAGCTTCACCACCCACACGTCTTGCCCGCCGTGATTGCCTGATACCTGCCCGTCATTCGATTGAGTGAATGTGGTCATGATCACCCCCCCATCTGGAGTTGCAGCAATTACGGCTGGCCCTTCCTGGCCTGTGCCACCAAAGCAGCCTTGCCACTCCAGCACTGGAGGGATCTGCGCAATAACCGCTTTCATTGATAGCACCAGCAGAATGGTGAACGACGCGCGCATGGCCATGTGTTTAATTGCCCCAATGTAGTTGCATCGGTAGTTCGCCAGAGGACTTCTCCCAGCGGATCCATAACTGGTAGCTTCATATCGACGAATCGGAAGAATTTCGCTGCCGTCTTTCTGTTCCATTGCACAGCTTGCTGTGCTGGGGCGGCCCCTTTTCTAGCGATGCCCTTCTACCTTCGCCGCCACCCTTGAGCCCCTTCGACCTTTTCCTGATCATCGCCTCCGTGGCGCTCTCGGCCCTGTGCTCGGGGCTCGAGATCGCCTTCGTATCGAGCAATAAGCTCTACATCGAGCTCGAGCGCAAGCGCGGGGCGTGGTGGGCACGCCTCATTGGCTTTTTGCAACAGCGCCCCGCGCGCGTGATCGGTGCATTGCTCGTGGGCAACAACATCGCGCTGGTGGTGTATGGCGTGCTGGTGGCCGAGGCCTTGGAGCCTTGGCTCGCCACCTTTGGCCTGAGCCCATGGCTGGTGCTGGTATTGCAGACCATCTTGGCCACCTTGCTGATCCTGGTGGTGGCGGAGTTCCTGCCCAAGGCGCTTTTCGGTATCGATCCCAACGGCGCGCTCGCGCTCTTCGCCTTGCCCTTGGCGCTACTCTACGTGCTGCTATGGCTGCCCATGATGCTCTTCACCGGACTGAGCGAATTGCTGCTCCGCCTGTTCCGGGTGCGCACACGGCCGGGCCAGATCGCCTTCGGCCGCATCGACCTCGACGATTTCCTGCGCGAGATGTCGGGCGGGCAAGCGCGCGAGCAGCAGCTCGATGCCGAGGTGGAGTACCTGCGCAACACGCTTGAGCTCAGCAGCATCAAGGCGCGCGAGATCATGGTGCCGCGCGCGCGCATCGAGGCCATCGATGTGGAGGACGGCCCCGAAGAACTGCACAGCCGATTCGTGGCCACCGGCCTGAGCAAACTGCTGGTGTACAAGGACAGCATCGACAACGTGATCGGTTATGTGCATGGCTACGAGCTCTTCCGCCATCCGCGCAGCATTCGCGCCGTGATGCGCCCGGTGAACTTCATCCCCGGCACCATGCCCGCCGATGAAGTGCTGCAGCTCTTCATCAAGCAGCGCAGCCATGTGGCCGTTGTTGTCGATGAATACGGCGGCACCGCCGGCATGCTCACCATGGAGGATGTGGTGGAGACCATCGTAGGTGACATCGAGGATGAGCACGATGCGCCCGAGGATGTGGAAGAGCGCCTGGACGATGGCACCTACGTGCTCAGTGGCCGCTTGGATGTGGAGCGCATCCGCGAGCGATTCGAGCTAGACATACCTGTGAGTGAGGAGTACGGCACCTTGGCCGGTTTCATCCTGCATCACACCGGCGATCTGCCCGAGCAGGGCCAGGAGATCCACATTGCTCCATTCCGCATCACGGTTGCGCAAGTGGCGCATGGCCGCATTGATCTGGTGCGGTTGAAGGTGGAAGGGGAGCACGCTCTCGACGCTTGAGCCGGAAGTGCGGGCCTATCTTGCCGCGCTCCTGAAGATCAGCTCCTGCCATGGCCTTCGACGTCACCAAACCTGTGCTCGAACGCATCCGCGAGGGGC
>JBATND010000453.1:0-1533 GCA_049290175.1 Flavobacteriales bacterium
TGATGGCGCCCAGCGGCAGCAGTTGCACAGGATGCTCTTGCGCTTGGCGCAGCAGGTAGTGGATACCCGCGCGGTCGTCTGTAACGGGCGTGGTGCTGGGCAGCACGGCCACGGCGGTGAAGCCACCGGCAGCAGCGGCATCGAGGCCGTTGGTGATGCCGGCCTTCCACTCTTCGCCAGGATCGCGGAAGTGTGCGCGCAGATCCACCCAACCGGGGCTAGCGTGCGCACCATCCAATTTGAACTCTTGGCTTTCACTACCCGTAGTGCCCTTGGCAACGCGTTCACCGATCTTCACGATCACGCCATCGCGGATCAGGATGTCCACGATGCTGTCGTGGTGCGGACCACCGGGATCCACCACGGTCATCTTGCGAAGTACGATCTCGTTCATCTGAGGTATCGGATCAGGAACACTTCTGTGGCCAAGAAGAGCAGCGCGAACAGGATGAACCATTTCCACAGTTTACGGCCTTGGTCCAGTTCATTCAAACGTAATGAAAGATCGTCAGTGCCCACTTCGACTACCGAAAAGGAATCCAGCCCGCGCTCGATGAGCAGCGCGCGCAATTCATCTGCGGTGAAGGCTTGGAGGTCGCTCTCGCGGCGGGCGAGGTTGAGTGCAACGGCACGGATCGTATCCGTTCCGGCGGTGATGAAGTAGGGGCCGTCCGGCAGGTCTTGGTCATGCAACAGCAGTTCGGTGCGGGTACTGCGGCGCACTTCGGGTACGAGGTCCAGGCCGTTTGGTCCTTTGAGGTGTGGCGGTTCGTCTGTCGGCGTTGCGGCCTCCAGCGGTATGCTGGCGGCATCGCCGATGGTATGGTACAAGGCACCCATCGGGCGACTTAGTTCCGCCATGCGTAAAAGCGAAGTGGCGAAGAGGCTGTGGCGGGTGAGGTTGCCGGCGCTTTCGGCCAAGGGCGTGGCACAGAGGTACACGCTGCCTTTGTCGCGCAAGGTGCGGGCGAGGTAGGGGCTGCCATCCTGCAAGCGAAGCAGCACATCGCTGCCGGGTGCCGGTCGGATGTTCCACCTTTCGCGTGCCACGGGCAGTTCCACGTTGCGCGGCATGGTCTGAAAAATGGCGCGGTAAAAGGGCTCTTCTAGGTCGATGCGGTCCACGCGCACGACGCCGGTATCCAGCTGGGTGGGAGCCGCAGCACCCAGCGCACCGAATAGTTCGGCATAGCGGCTGGCATCGCCTTGGGCAGGTGGGAATACGGCTACGCTTCCACCACCCGCAATGAAGTCGGTAAGCGCATTCAGCAAGCCACCGGGGACATCGGGCAGGGCGTTCAGCACCACGAGGTCCTGTTCGGCAAGGCCCGCGAGGTCCAGGGCACGGTAGGTCTGTGTGGTGAAGGTGTGCGTGCTATCGCCCGCGAAGACACTGGTAACGGCGCGGTCGCCTGTTGCATCGCCACCACTCACAAGCAGCACGCGCAACCGGTCGGTGACTTGGTACGCGATGTAGAGTCGATCATCGAACACGACGGGTTGATCCGTCACGCTCACCACGCCCCAGTGGTT
>JBATND010000454.1:0-1935 GCA_049290175.1 Flavobacteriales bacterium
GGTATGCCCTTGTAACCGGGCTTGTCGAATACGCTAGGGGGTTCCTGCGCAGGCCGGTTCCCGTCCTCCGATCGGATGCTCACCGAGTCGACCGGTGTGTCCATGGCAGGTGGCGGTTGGAGCGTCCGCTCGTACTGGCAGCAGCCGGGCAGCTTGTCGTAGGCCTGCTTCGGCGCCAGGTACAGCTCATTGTCGTAGCCCGCATGCGCCACGCGTTGCATGATCGCGTCCAGGTCCGTGCGCGTGCTGTCGAAGGTCACGCGCGCCATGTGCGTCTCCACCACCCAATCCACTTCGGCCTCGTTCTTCACAAAGGCCACCTGCTCAATGCGCGTCTCGCACATCGGGCAATCGCCGTCGATGCGCAGGCTGATGGTCTTGGCGTTCTTGATGGTGCCCGTGCGGGCCGGGTCCTGGGCGTAACAACTGGTGCCCAGCAGCAGCAGCGATAGGAGGAGGTTCAGGGTTTTCATGGTGCCGTGTTTCGTTGATGGATCCGCAGGATGTGCGAAGTACACCACAAAGCAAGGCCCACGAGAAGGAAAGGAGGTTACATCATCGTGGGAGATGCTTACATCGGGGTTTGGCCTGCCTGCCGCAGGTAGGGCGTGCCCCCTCGCAGAGCCTCGGGGTCCGGCTTTCCGCTGTACTCCTCGCTCGTTCCTCGCTGCGGGGTGCCGCTGCAATCCGTCACGCGAAATGCAGTACAACCACGGCTTGACATAGGGTGGTTAATAAGTGGTGGTAATTCACACCACTTTATCGAATCGATGCTTACCTTCGTCCAGATCATGGCAGAGAGTAACGACGACTTCACCAAGCGGGTACTGGATAAAGTGCTCAGCGAAGCCCTCGGTTCAACGGACAAACCGACGTTGCGCCAGCTCTATGAACGCAAGCTGGTTGAACTGGGCATCTCGGACCGGATCGCAGCGCGCGAGGTCATGGGAATCGAGCACAAGGCACTACACCAGATCCTCGATGGTACAGCCAAGTTCCCCGATGCATTGAAGATGTTGAAGTTGGCCAGCTTCCTGGAGATCAATGCCGACGAGGTGATGATCCTGTTCGTCCAGAACGCGTCGAAAGAGGAAGTGGCCAAATTGGACGACGTGCGCCGGGCAACCTACATCGTAAAGGAGTTCGATCTCGCACTGTTGAAGAAGGAACGCGTGATCGACAACATCACGGATTTCGTGGCGATCGAGAAACGGCTCCGGACTTTCCTCGGCCTCGACAGCATTGAGGACTACACGCGGGAACTCGCCTATGCGGTCTACAGCCGCACCAAACGGGCGTCGAGCAATAAGATGCTGGACTTTTGGACGAAGTCGGCCTACCAGTATTTCGTGGAGGTCGCGAACCCGAACGAGTACGACCGCGATGCGCTGAAAGAACTGGTGACGAAGATCCGGCCATACACCCGCGATGTGGAGAACGGCCTGCTCACGGTAGCTCGTGCGTTGTACAGCGTGGGCGTTACGGTGATCTACCAGCCGTACCTGCCCAACACCCAAGTGAGGGGAGCAACCTTCCGGGTGGATGGCAAACCATGTATCGCGCTCTCGGACTACCGCAAGTCGTACGCGACGGTGTGGTTCGCCCTGATGCACGAGCTGAACCACGTCCTGTTCGACTTGGACAACATCGCCTCCTACCACATTACCGGGGAGCCCGACCTGATGCTGATCAACGAGGACCAGGCGAACGATTTCGCGCGTGAATACCTCTTCTCCAATGAGCGCATGGACTTCGTGAGGCCGTTCATCCACGAGCATGCGATCGTGGTGCGCTGCGCTGAGGAAGCACAGGTCCATCCTTCCATCATCTATGGCTTCTATGAGTACCAGACGGGCAACTACCAGACGCCGTTCAAGCGGTACGAACCGAACGCGCAGGCAATGCTGGCGAAACTGAACGCCTGCAACTGGGATG
>JBATND010000455.1:0-1905 GCA_049290175.1 Flavobacteriales bacterium
GCGCTGGACTGGTTCAACGTCTTCGCCACTGAGCAGGGAGATCCACTGGAGCTCGCTTTCCTGTGGTACAACCTGCTGGCGCCGGCGGTGCTGATCCTGTTGGCGTTGCTGCTTCAGGCCTTGTTTCCGACTCAATCACGCACCTCATGATAATCCGGCGATTCACTCTGATGCTGCTGCATGCTCATGCAGCAATCGCCATGGCCCAGAAGGGCGCGCCACTGATTCACGGTCAATCAGGCGGTGTGCCCGACCTCTCACCGGAGACCTTGGCGCGCTTTGCTTGGTACAGCAGCGTGCTCAACTCGAGCAGCGAACTCGACCCGGCCGACTCAGCTAAGTTCTGGGCGATGTACTTCGACATCGGCGAGACCCGGGAAAGCCCTTGCCAAGTCATCGGCATGGAATGCAGCTGGTACTGCGGCGGAGGGCCGGATTCCATCTGGGCCAGCTCGGTACGAATGCCAACGGCAGAGCGCAGCTTCGATGCATGGCACGCGCAAAACATCGACTACTGCACGGCGTGGAGCGAAGGCGCGCCAGGTCCCGGCATCGGCGAGTCCCTCTCCTATCGGTTCGCGAACGATAGCCCGCGCTTGCACACCGTGATGGTCTCCAATGGCATGGTGACCAGCGAATCCGATTGGCGCGCATGCAACCGCGTGAAGCGCTTGCGCATCGACGAGAACGGCAAGGCGGTGGCCATCCTCGCGCTTGAGGACACCATGGCCGACCAAGCGTTCAAGCTGCCGCGCCTCTTCGGAAGGCGCGCCGATGGCCGGCCCATGGTGCTCACCTTCACCATCCTGGAGGTGTACCCCGGCGAGCAGCACAACGACACGGTGATCACCGAGATCTGGTTCGACGGCACGGATGTGCATTAATGACTGAAGCCCCTTTTCGAGGGGCTCCAATCAAAGAGGTCGTAGCGGCTTACTTAGACATTCTCACCGCGTTGTTCGCAGGCTTGGCCCCCATCGTGGTGGACCACTCCTTGATCTTCTCGCGATTCATCTTCACGTAGTTGGCATCCTTCTCCGCTTGCGCCAGCTCAATGCTCATGTTCGCGGCATCGATGGCCTCCTTGTACTTGCCATTAGCCGCGTTGGCCAGCGCCAAGGTGTGCGTGTTCCAGTACTTCTTCTCCATGCTCACGCTCTTCTCAGCCCAAGCGAGCGCATCCTTCAGCCGCACATTGCGATCGATGCAGAAACGCGCGCTGCTGCTGTAGGCGTTGTATTTCGCATCGGGCTTTGCAAGCGCCTCGTCAATGTTCCGGAGCGCCTGTTCGGTGCAATCGGCATTGATCGGAATGGCCAATTTCATGTGCTCCCAGCTCAGTACGACCTCTGCCTCATCCATTTGCCCCATGGCGATGGAGACGCGGAACGTCTCCTGCGCTTCGCTCATCTTCTTGGAGGGGAGTTTGATCTTCATGACATCCTCCTCCTCCTTGCGGTCGTATGCTCCCCACAGCTCGGTGTTCCTGTTCAGGATAATGATCCACGTATCCGGATTGGGAATGGTGAACATGGAATACTTGCCGGGCTTCACCATCTCACCGCCGAAGGTGATGGGTGTATCGAACTCGATGGTGGTACACTTGTTTGCGCCAGTGCGCCAAACTTCACCGTACGGAACCACATCGCCGAAAATCACACGGCCCTTCATGCTGGGCGCGCCGTATTCGATTTTGATCGTGGTAAGTCCGACCATCTGCTCCAGCTTGCACGTGGGGCTGGGCTGTGGGAGCTTCTGTGCGCTGGCGAAGAGAGGCGCCGCCAGCAGCGCTGCGGTAAGGAGATGCTTCATTGCGGTACTCCCGCCGACGGTAGGTCGCCGAACGGGGACCGCGAATGTAGCCGCTCAAGACGGTCCTCAGGCCACCTTCAGGTTGCTCAGTCG
>JBATND010000456.1:0-5564 GCA_049290175.1 Flavobacteriales bacterium
ACGTGGGGGCAGGAACCAAGAACGACCCTGCCACCATCGCCATGGAGCGGAGACTGAAGAACCTGACCGCTTCGCTGGAGCAAACCGCGATGAGCCTGGTTGAACGCGCCGAGATTGATTACGAAGAGATTTCCCGCCGCATCGGTGGCTTGAGCTTCCAGCTTGGACAGATCCCACGCGAGGAGATGCAGATCAACATCTCGCAGGGCAAGCTGAACCTGAGCCAAGGCATTTACACGTACTTGCAGGAGAAGAAGGCCGAGGCCGGCATTGCCATCGCATCGGATCAAATCGACAAGAGCATCGTTGATGAAGCGCGCCTTGCCTTGGGTGGCGCCATTGGGCCAGACAAGAAAGTGATCCTTGGTGGTGCCTTGTTCATCGGGCTGCTGCTACCTGCGCTGCTCATCGTGCTGCTCGATTTCTTCAACGACCGCATCGTTGACCTTGATGAGCTGAAGCGCCATACCGCCTTGCCCGTGCTGGCCGTGATACCCAGCAGCAAGCGCCGTCGTATCGCACCCGATGAGCCCAAGAGCCTCTTGGCTGAATCGTTCCGCACCGCGCGCATCAACCTGCAATACCTGCAGGCCAACGCGCCGCGCCAGGTCATCGGCCTCACCAGCGGCACCAGCGGCGAGGGCAAGACCTTCTGCGCCGTGAATCTGGCCACCGTGCTGGCACTCTCTGGCAAGCGCGTGCTGCTGATCGATGCCGACATGCGCCGCCCCAATGTGAGCCGCACCATGGACCTGCCCGAAGGACCAGGGCTGAGCACTTGGTTGATCGGCGAAGCCAATACGTCAAGCATTACCGTGCCCAGCGATGTGCCCGGCTTGGACGTGATCGGTGCAGGCCCCATTCCGCCGAACCCCGGCGAGTTGGCCGAAAGCCCGCGCATGGCCGAGCTCATGGCCGATATGCGCTCGCGCTACGACCACATCATCGTCGATTCCTCACCGCTGGGACTGGTGAGCGAATTCGTGGTGCTCATGGGCCACCTCGATGTCACCCTCTACGTGGTGCGCGAACGCTATACGCGCCGCGCATCGCTGCGCACGGTCAACGAACTGGTGAAGTCCGGGCAGCTCGGCCGCGTGGACGTGCTGTTCAACAACGTGCGGGGGGACCGCAACAACGGCTACGGCTACTACACCAAGTAGCCCAGGGCATGCTCCGATCAGAAGGCGCGCAGAAGATCCTGAAGAACGTTTCGTGGCTCTTCGTGGAGCGCGTGCTCCGCTTGGGGCTGGTGCTGCTCACAGGCGTTGTGGTGGCGCGTGCGCTGGGCGATGAGCTCTTCGGCCAACTGAACTACGCCACAGGCTTCGTCGGCCTCTTCTTCGCCCTTGGCGCCATGGGCATCGATGAAATCCTGGTGCGCGACCTGGTGCGCCACCCCGATCAGCGCGACGAACTGCTCGGAAGCGCCGCATTGCTCAAGCTCTTCGGCGCGCTGCTGATGGTGGTGCTCGCCACCGCGGGATCATTGCTCAAGGGCATGGATGGCCTCACCGTCACGCTCATCATCGTGATCGCCTCCGCCGAACTGATGCGTCCAATCGGCGTGATCGAGCATTGGTTCATGGCACAGGTGAAAGCTGGACCGGTGGCTAAGGTGCAGATGGCGCAGGCCCTCATCTCTTCTCTTGTGAAACTCACGCTGGCTTGGGCGGTGCATGCCGGGCATGTAGAAGGCCGACCAGCGCTCATCGGCTTCGCGTGGATGTACGCCTTGGAGTATGTCGTGCTCTCTTCGGGCTATCTCACGGTATTTAAACGCGAAGGGCTGCACTGGCGCCATTGGCGGGCCACGCGCGACATGTCCCTTCGGCTGCTGAGCGAATCGTGGCCCATGCTGATCTACGGCATGGCGCTCTTCGTGCAGGCGCGCATCGATCAAGTCATGATCAAGGACCTGCTCACCGCCACTGACGGCGAGGAAGCGGCATTCGCTGAAGTGGGGCAATACAGCGTGGCCCTGCGCATGATCGAAGCGCTCGGTTTCCTGCCCGTGATCGTGCAGAGCACCTTGGCGCCTGCGATAACGAAGGCGAAAGCGACCTCGCACACGCTTTACACCGAGCGTTTGCTCAACCAGTACCGGCTCATGTTCGGCCTCTTCCTCGTCACGGCCATCCCGCTCTACTTCCTCGCCAAGCCCATCGTGGTGCTGCTCTTCGGTGTTGAATTCGAGCCAGCGGGCGTGCTGCTCGGGCTCTTCGCCATCCGGCTCTTCTTCACCAACATGGGCACAGGCAAGCGCGGCTTCATCACCAATGAAGGCCTGTTCCGCTACTCGCTGCTTACAGCGCTGGTGGGCGTGGCACTCAATGTGGGCATCAATTGGCTGCTGATCCCGGAGTACCGTTCCATCGGCGCCATCTGGGCCACCATCATCTCCTTCTCCGTTAGCATCTTCGTCCTTGACCTGATCACCCCGCGCACCCGCGAGAACCTTCGCCTGATGCTCACTGGCATATTCACCTTCTGGAAGCTCCGCCGCGCAACATGAACGCGCCATCACGCCACCTCGTCCCGCTGAAGCCAGCGCCCTTCGCAGACCGTGCATGCCCGAAATGCGGCAGTCCGGATCCGCGCGTGCTCGATGTGGTCTTCCCCGGCATCCACATCCTCGGTGCGTATGCATGCAATAGCTGCGGCTACCGGTTCTACCACGATCTACCGGTAGGCTTCGCGGTGGATTACGACTTGGCCATCGGGATGGATGACGGCGTGCTGCACAATCCGAAGCAGGTGCGCGATTGGGTGCATGCACCGCTGATGGAGGGCTACCGCGCGCCTAGCGACGCTGAAGTGCGAATCGAGCGCCGCGTGCTGCGCGAATGCAAGCGCGTGGTATTCCTGAACACGCTCGACTTCCTCTACGGGCACGTGCTGCTGAAACTTTGGAACGCGCAGCACTACTTGGACAAGCACCCTGATCTCGGCTTGGTGCTCTTGCTGCCGCGCTCGTTTGAGTGGCTGGTACCGCCGGGCACGGCCGAAGTGTGGCTCGTGGACCAGAAGCTGAGCCAGGCCCACGGCTGGTTCCGCAGCATCGACCGGCAGGTGAAGGCCTACCTCGAGAGCTTCGATGAAGTGTGGCTGGGCCGCGGCTATGCGCATCCCGATAAGAGCGGCATCGACATCGAGCGCTTCACCGGCGTGAAGCCCTTTGCCATTGAGCAATTCGATTCGGCACCGCCGCACATCACCTTCGTGCTGCGCGAGGACCGCCTCTGGTACCGAACACCGCTGCACAAGGAGAAGCACCGCATCCTGCGCCGCTTGGGCATGAAACGCATCGCCGACAGCTTCTACATCACTGACCAGCAGCGCATGGCCTTGCGCGCATTCACCAAGGTGCGCGAAGCCATCCCTGCATGCACGGCCAGTGTGGTGGGCCTGGGCGATCCATCGCCCATGCCCGCAGGCATCGAGGACCTGCGCACGCGCACCATGAACCCTGATACAGAGCGCGCTTGGTGCCGCGCCTATGCGCGCAGCCAGATCGTGGTAGGCGTGCATGGCAGCAACATGCTGTTGCCCACGGCGCTCGCCGGGGGATGCATCGAGATCCTCCCGAACGATCGCCTCGGCAACCTTGCGCAGGATGTGGCCCACCGCCGCCGCGATGCCATGCTCCTCTTCCTCTACCGCTTCCTCGACGAGTTCGCCGGTCCGGCCCATGTGGCACGCCACGCCATCAGCATGCTGCAGGATTTCGAGCTCTTCCATCGCAACAACATCGTGAACCCGCCCCAGCATGACGACCGCTGAAACGCCCTTCCGAATGCAAACCGCCGTGCTGCTCATCGGTTTCAACCGTGTGGGTCCGCTGCGCCAGGTATTCGATGCCGTGCGCGATGCCCGTCCGCCGCGCCTCTACTTCGCCTGCGATGGCCCGCGCAACGATGCCGAGCGCGCCCGCTGCG
The DNA here is from genome assembly GCA_049290175.1 of Flavobacteriales bacterium. Taxonomy (GTDB): domain Bacteria; phylum Bacteroidota; class Bacteroidia; order Flavobacteriales_F; family PHOS-HE28; genus PHOS-HE28. Next base: position 3,939 of record JBATND010000456.1, read on the forward strand.
AAGAGGTGCGCGCCTTGGCCGAACTCGTCGATTGGCCCTGCAAGCTGCACACGCGCTTCAATGAGCAGAACATGGGCCTGCGCAAGGGCGTGAGCAGCGCCATCAACTGGTTCTTCGAGCATGAAGAAGAAGGCATCGTGCTGGAGGATGACACCTTGCCCGTGCCTTCGTTCTTCCGCTTCGCGCAGGACCTGCTCGAGCGCTACCGGCACGATGAGCGCATCTGGGTGATCATGGGTAACAACCTCTTGGACGATTGGACCGGCGCCAAAGAGGGCGACTACTACTTCAGCACGCACGGCTATGGCGCGCCATGGGGATGGGCCAGCTGGCGCCGCGTGTGGCGGCACTACGATGTGGACATGAAGCAATGGCCGGCCATGAAGGAGAGCCCGCTGCTCAAGGAATTCTTCCTCGACCGCCACGAGGAAGAGCTCGCGCATGAGATCTTCACGCGCGTGCATGATGGGCGAATGAACTCGTGGAGCTACCAGATGGACCTCACACGCATCGCCAATCACGCACTCAACATCGTGCCCCATGTGAACCAGATCGACAACATCGGCTTCGATGGCGATGGCACGCACACCACCGGTCCAGACGACCCGCGGAATAAGCGCACGGCGCGGCCGATCACGTTCCCGCTGAATCACCCGCTGCTCATCATGCCCGACGAGCAGCGCGATCTGGCCTATTTCAAGAAGTACATCGGCTTCACCCCGTTGGAGCGCATGAAGAACACGGTTAAGGATGCGCTGGGCGGCCAAGAAGGCCCCGTGGTGCAAGGCATCATCAAGCTGAAGCGCAAGATCAAAGGCCAGTGAACCTGAGCATCCCGCAGCCGTGATCCGCAAGAGCCAGCTCTTCACCGCCCTGTTCATCTTGGGCTTCCCCTTGTTCGGCTTCGGCACGTACTACGGCTTGAAGGGGAGTATCAGCCAAGGCATGATCGTCTCCGTTGCGCCGTTCGTGGCCATCGTGCTCATCCACTGGATCGATGCAGTGTATCGGCACGATGTGCGGCGAGCCTTCACCACAACGGGTTGGTTGGGTTTGGCTTACATCGGAACGCTCGTGCTGTCGCAGTTCGTGGCACTGCGCGGCGGCATACCCGGGGTGCTCACGGGAAATGTGCTGCTGAGTTGCCTGCTGTACATCATGCCATTCGCCGCAGCCATGGTGGTTTGCATTCACGGTCGGCAGGACCCGGATTTCGACTTCGGCAAGGTGCTCTTCCTTGGCCTAAGCGCGCTGCTGGCCATCAACGTGCTCGGCTATTTCGGGGGCGTTCGCGCCATCGGCCACGCCTTCGAGGGCCGCGCCAACTTCCCCTTCTTGCGTGGCATCTACACTGGTGCGCACCTGCTCAGTGTATGGGCGCTGATGCTGCTGGTGCGCATGCGCGGGGCAGCGCAGCGGCCCGTAGCCACCGCGCTCTCTTTGGCTGCATTAGCCATCGGCTTCTTCCTCATGCTGAAGATCAACAGCCGCCTCTCCATCCTGATCTTCCTCCTGCTCTCGGTGCTCTTCGTGACCAAGGCCATCAGAGTAGCGCGCGGCCTTTACACCATCTCGCTCTTCACACTTCCTCTGCTGTTGAGCTTCTCACTGCTGGTGTACCAGGTC
>JBATND010000457.1:0-3915 GCA_049290175.1 Flavobacteriales bacterium
ACCAGCGGTCGCTCACACTGCTCTTATAGAAGACGAGCTCCTGCTCGTGGCCGCGAATGGGGATGCGGAATCGGGTGAATCGCTTACGATCCAGCCAGGGCAGATCGTTGGTGCGGCTGCGGAAACCATCGAGGAAGCACCAGAGCATCTGCGCGGCCAGCTGGGCGGTGAGTCCCTCGGGGTCTCGTTCGGTGTCCAGCTCATAAATGCCCAACGAGGTGACTTTCTCGCTCACCCCGGCGTAGCGCATCAGTTGGCAAGCCTCATCGCCGGTTAGACCATTCGGCCCAGGCTTCGTGGTCCCTGGGGCATCAGCCCTACGGATGGCGGTCATGTCCACGCTGAGGGTATCGGCGTTGCGTAGCACGGGCTCAGCATCGGCGATGTTCTGCCTGAGCTCCCCGAGGCGATGGGTATCGAAGAGCAGGCGTTCCATGAGTTCGATGCCCGGCTGATCCACGAAATAGGTCTGGTAGCCCAGGTTGCTATAGTTGAAGAGGTAATTGGGCTGCCGCAGCACGATGTGGCTCAGGTAGCTGGTGTCAGCCAGGGATTGCCCGGGCTCGCCGAGGTCGAAGCGGCAGTCGATGCAAGCGAGGTTGGCGGTGCGCTCCAGCTTCTCGTAGGCCAGATATTGGCTGAAGGTGTGGCCTTGACCGCCGCCCAGTAACACCGGGACGATGTTGAGACGCATCAGTTCCGCCAGGGTCTCGGCTACTGCATGCTGGGTATCGGCAGCCGAGGCACCCGCATGAATATCGCCGAGATCCACAACACTCACAGGCGATGCTGGCTGGAAAAGCTGATACAGTTCGGCACGAATGGCATCGGGGGCCTTCACGCAGGTGCGCGGACGCGCATGGCCGGGGTCGTCGAGCACGCCGAACAACGCTACCTGCTTGCCTTCGAGGCTGGGAAAGTCCTTCCCGTGGCTGAAGAAGGCCGCGCTATCGCCCAAGGTGTGGGCGCCCCATTCGGGACGATTGCGACCGAAGCGCTCCGATGGTTGGAAGTAGATGCTGATGTCCATGCGGGGAACCGCCTAGCAATGGCCAAGGCGCCGGGCGAAATTGCCGCGTGCAAGCGCGCACACTCCCTCACCCTACCCACCAACTGCGCACAGCGGCGTGTTGGCAGATCAAGCCTTCTTCTTCGCCGCTTTCTTCCGCGCAGCCTTTTTCGCCGGAGCCTTCGCTGAAGTCTTCGCGCCGCCACGACCGGACTTCTTACCGCCCTTCTTGTCCGGAGCAGCCGCGAGCAAAGCAGTGGCTTCTTCCAAGGTGAGGTCCGCTGGCTCCTTGTCCTTCGGCACGTTGGCGTTCTTGCTGCCATCGGTGATGTAAGGACCGTAGCGACCGGCGAGCACCTGGATCGCCGAGCCCTCGAATTCCTTCAGGATGTTCTGGCGAATGCCAGCCAGCTTCGCCTCGATGAGCTCGATGCCGCGCTCCAAGGTCACGGCTGCAGGGTCTTCCGCTTTCGGGATGTTGGCGTAGGTCTTCTGGTATTTCACGAAAGGCCCGAAGCGACCCCGGCCCACCACGAGCATCTCGCCTTTGTATTCGCCAAGGTCGCGCGTAGCGTTCGCGACCTTCTTCAGGTCGATTAACTCAACCGCACGCTGCAAGGTGATCTCCAGTGGATCATCCTCTGGCGTTAGGCTGGCGTAAGTGCTGCCCAAGCGCACATATGGGCCGAAGCGGCCGATGCCCACCGAGCATACCTCGCCATCGCGCTCGCCAAGCGTGCGCGGTAGCTTGAAGAGATTCATGGCCTCCTCGAAGGTGATGGACTGGATGCTCTGATCCTTCCGCAGGCTCGCGAAGCGCGGCTTGTCCTCGTCCTCTGCGCTGCCGATCTGGATCATGGGGCCGAAGCGACCGATGCGTGCCACCACGTCCTTTCCACTGACTGGATCCTTACCCAGAACGCGGGCTCCTGTCGCTCGTTCAGCGGTATCCTTCACCGTGCCGAGCGTGGCGTGGAATGGCTTGTAGAAGCGGGCGATCATCTCGCGCCAATTCTCCTTGCCCTCGGCGATCACGTCGAACTCCTCTTCCACTTTGGCCGTGAAGTTCAGATCCACGATAACAGGGAAGTGCTCCACGAGGAAGTCATTCACTACCATGCCGATATCCGAAGGGAAAAGCTTCTGCTTCTCGGCTCCGGCATTCTCCGTAGCGGTCTTCTCGGCGATCTCGCCTTCGGCCAAGGTGAGGATGCGGTAAGCGCGCGGCGTTCCATCGCGGCTCTCCTTCACCACGTAGCCGCGCTTCTGCACGGTGCTGATCGTTGGCGCGTAGGTGCTCGGACGGCCGATGCCCAACTCCTCGAGCTTCTTCACCAAGCTGGCTTCCGTGTAGCGCGGCGCGGGACGCTCGTAGCGCTGCGTAGCGGTCATTTCGCGGAGCTTCATGGATTCACCTTGGCGCATCTCGGGTAGCAAACCTTCCTGTTCCTCGTCGCCCTCATCGTCGCGGCCCTCCATGTACACCTTGAGGAAACCATCGAAGAGGATCACTTCGCCCTGCGCGCGCAACTGCTCATTGGGCCGCGTGCTGATGTTGATGTCCACCACGGTCTTCTCCAACTCGGCCTCGGCCATCTGGCTGGCGAGCGTGCGCTTCCAAATGAGGTCGTAGAGGCGCTCGGCATCGCTATCGCTGCCGGCGTTGCGCACAGCCATGTCGGTGGGGCGGATAGCTTCGTGCGCCTCTTGCGCGCCCTTGCTCTTGCTGGTGAAACGGCGCGGCTTGCTGTAACGCTCGCCATACTGCCCACTGATCTGCGCAGCGGCTGCTTCGATGGCCTGCTCGCTCAGGTTCACCGAGTCGGTACGCATGTAGGTGATGTGCCCTTGCTCGTACAGGCCCTGCGCGATCCGCATGGTGCGATCAACGCCGTAGCCGAGCTTGCGGCTCGCCTCCTGCTGCAAGGTGCTGGTGGTGAAAGGCGCGGCGGGCGATCGTTTGCCGGGCTTCTTCTCAATGGCGCTCACCGTGTAGTTGGCGCCGATGCATCCTTGCAGGAAGCCCATCGCTTCGGCCTCGGTGGCGAAGCGCTGCGGCAATTCCGCTTTCACGAGCTGCCCTTTCTCATTGAGCAGCACCGCTGTGATCTTGAACGCGCTCTTGCTATCGAAGCCGAGGATCTCGCGCTCGCGCTCCACGATCAAGCGCACGGCCACGCTCTGCACACGGCCCGCGCTGAGACTGGGCTTCACCTTGCGCCAGAGCACGGGGCTGAGCTCGTAGCCCACAAGACGGTCGAGCACGCGGCGCGCTTGCTGCGCATCAACCAGATGCACATCGATGGTCCGCGGCCTCTCCATGGCCTTGGTCACGGCCTGCTTGGTGATCTCATTGAAGGTGATGCGCTTCACCTTGTCGTCGGTGAGCTTGAGGGCTTCTTTCAGGTGCCAGCTGATGGCCTCCCCTTCGCGGTCTTCGTCAGTCGCGAGCCACACGGTCACCGCATTGTCGCTGGCTTTCTTCAGCTCGGCGAGGCGGCCCTTCTTATCGTCGGGGATGATGTAAGTGGGCTCGAAGCCGTTCTCCACATCCACGCTCAGGTCGCGCTCCGGCAGGTCACGGACGTGGCCATAACTGCTGAGCACGGTGAAGCCCGCGCCCAAGTATTTCTCAATGGTCTTCGCCTTGGCTGGCGACTCCACGATCACCAGATCCCCGCTCGCGTTCTTCTTGGCCATGCTTCCCCGAAGATTTTTCAGGGCGGCAAATAAAAGGGCGCCGCCCGCGATTCCTGACGACGATTCGCTCACGGCGGGCGCTTCCCCTTTAGGGGAAGGAAAATTTCAACATGGCCCACATCCGAACCGGACGCGTGCCTCATGGGTTCTTGCACCAACCTTTGTCATGCGCGCGCCGCACACACGACCACCGGGCCTGAGATTCC
>JBATND010000458.1:0-5191 GCA_049290175.1 Flavobacteriales bacterium
GGCATCGCTCCCATGAAGGAGGTGCGCGGCGAGGATGGAGAATTGCGAGGCCATGCGCCGCTCTTCTGGCTCTACTACCCCGAGCTGCGCCACGTGCTGGCCAACGCCGAGGGCTTCAATGCTGGGAACGATGGCGCGCGCTGCACATTCGATCAGTTGCTGGAGAAGCGGCGGTTCACCAGCTATGTGGTGAAGGAAAGCAATGCGTACGACCGACGCATCGCCGAATATGCCCAAGGCCTCGATGCGTTGCTGGAGAGCGAACAGGTGAAGGAGGGCTTGTTCCGCTTCGAGCACGACCTCTGGAACTACTGACAGCCTGTATTCGGCTATTTTCGCGGCCTTGCCTGCGGCAGGCAGGCCTTTACAAGGCGCCGGCGAAGGCGTGTTTCCCAGCATCCATGATCACTGTACAGGGCCTCACCCTCCATTTCGGCCAGCGTCCCATGTTCGATGGCGTCTCCTTCTTCATCGGAAGCGACGACCGCATTGGCCTTGTGGGCCGCAACGGCGCGGGCAAGAGCACCTTGCTGAAGATCATGGCGGGTCAGCAGAACTTCGATGGCGGCAACATCGGCAAGCCCAAGGAGCTCACGCTCGGTTACCTGCCACAGGAAATGGCCCATAACCTGGAGCTCACGCCTTGGCAAGTCGCCGAGAAGGCGTTCGAGGAGGCCATCAAGCTCAACGCGTCGCTGGACAGGATCGAGAAGGAGTTGGAGAAGGCCACCACCGATGAGGAGGCGATCGAGCTGGCCACCATGCTGGCGCATGCGCACGAGCGATTGAACACCATCGGTGCGGCGGATCACGATATGCAGATCGAGCGCATGCTCAAGGGCATTGGCTTCGTGGAGAAGGACATGCACCGGCTGATGAGCGAGCTGAGCGGCGGCTGGCGCATGCGCGCGGAGCTTGCGCGTTTGCTGCTGATTCAGCCGGACCTATTGCTGCTCGACGAGCCGACGAACCACTTGGACCTCCCGGCCATTCAATGGCTCGAGGACCTGCTGCGCACCTATCCCTCGGCGCTCGTGCTCATCAGCCACGACAAGACCTTCCTGGATCGCCTCACCAAGCGCACCCTCGAAGTGGTAGGCGGCAAGCTCATTGACCGCAAGGTGCCTTGGAGCCAGTACGTAGAACTGCGTAAAGTGGAGCGCGAGCAGCAGGCCGCTCAAGCCAAGGACCAGCAGCGGTACATCAAGGAGACCACGGACCTGATCAACAAGTTCAGGGCGAAGGCGAGCAAGGCCGCATTCGCGCAGAGCCTGATCACGAAGCTCGATAAGCTCGAGCGCATCGAGGTGGAAGACGAGGACCTGCGCAAGATGCTCGTGAAATTCCCGCCAGCGCCCACCAGCGGCAAGATCGTGTGCGAAGTGAAGGGCGTGAGCAAGTCGTACCCAGACCGAAATCGGCCGGCAGAGACCAAGGAGATATTCAGGAACGCCGAGCTCACCATCGCCAAGGGCGAGCACCTCGCACTCGTAGGCGCCAATGGAACGGGCAAGTCCACCTTGGTGCGCATGATAATGGGCGAAGAGTCCTATGAGGGCGAGATCCGCTTGGGACACAACGTGATCGTGGGCTATTACGCGCAGGACATGCCCGAGCGCATGAATCCGCAGGGCACCGTGATGGAGACTGCCGAGTACGCCGCAAGCGAGGAGAACCGCGTCCGCGTGCGCGCCATGCTCGGCGCATTCATGTTCAGCGGCGACGACGTGGATAAGAAGGTGAAGGTGCTCAGCGGCGGCGAGCGCGCCCGCCTCGCCTTGTGCTGCATGCTGCTGAAGCCGCTCAACTTCCTCATCCTCGACGAACCCACGCACCACTTGGACATCCAGAGCAAGGATGTCCTGAAGGAAGCGCTGAAGAATTACGATGGCACCTTCCTGCTCGTGAGCCACGATCGTGATTTCCTCACCGGTCTCACGAATCGCCTGCTCGAGCTCGACGATTTCCGAATCCGCGATCAGCACATGGACATCCTGGAGCTGATCGAGAAGCGCAAGGCCTTGCAGGGCGCCGACATCGGCAAGAGCAGCGCCGCGCAGCCCAAGGTGAAGGCCGAGAAGGCGAGCAAGAGCGAGAACGCCGATCAGCGCGAACGCGACAAGGAGCGCAAACGACTGCAAAGCCAAGTGCAACGCTTGGAGAAGCAGCTCGCTGAGTTGGAAGCCGAAGAGAAGAGCCTTCAGGCTGAAGTAATGAAGAGCGGCATGCCCGCCGATGCGGTGCAGAAAGGATACGCGCGCATGGGCGAAGTGGCCGAGCGCATCGCCAGCACCATGAAGGAGTGGGAGGATGCGTCGTTGCGCCTGGAGGAACTGGGCGAGGAGAAGCTCGCTTGAGCGTTACGCGCTGGGTCTGGCCGCATTGGTTGACTGATGATGCATACCGCATCAACAGCAAAACCCAAGCGCCATGGCATCCGGCAATCTCCCCCCGCGACAGAAGATGATCAACATGATGTACCTCGTGCTCACCGCGATCCTCGCGCTGAACGTGAGCAAGGAGGTTCTCGACGCCTTCGCCTTCATGGACGCCGAGCTGGTGCGCAGTGAGCGCGCGCACGAGCAGCGCTCGCAGATGGAGTACGCCGTGTTCGGCGAGATGGCCCAGCGCTTTCCTGATAAGTTCGAGGTGAAGCACGCAGAGGCGATGCGCGTGAAAGCCATGGCCGATTCAATCGTGCGGCACCTCGAAGGAATCAAGACCAGCACCATTGCCAAGGCCGATGGTGTGGACCCGTTGCTCCTGCGCGGCAAGGATGCAGATGGCCGCGATACGCTGCGCGCGCTGCTCATGCTGGAGAAGAAGGACGATCGTGATGTGCTCACCAACGCGCTCGTTGGCAGCGAACCCGGTGCACCACGGAAGGATCCCGGCTCCGCCTATGACATCCGTACGCGCATCGCCGGTTTTCGCGATAGCTTGAAGACGCTCGCTGGGGAGAAGGGCCAAGCGTTATCCGCCTCGTTGGATGCGCTATTCGATTTCAGCGACCGGCGCGATGCCAGCGGCACGCTCAACAATTGGGAGAGCATCAACTTCTACCATGTGCCCTTGGCAGCGGGCATCGCAACGCTGAGCAAATTGCAGGCTGATGTGCGCGCTGCGGAGAACGACATGGTGAAGTGGCTCTACAGGCAATGCGAGATCGAGGACTATCGCATGGGCGCGCTCACCAGCGCCGTTATCCCGCAGAGCAGCATGGTCATGCTCGGCGATTCGTTCCGCGCTGATGTCTTCATAGCGGCATACGACCCGAAGAACAAGGCCGAAGTGATCATCGATGGCGCGGGGCCACTGAAACAGGGCGATGATGGCAAGGGCAAATTGCGCGTGAAGCCGAGCTCGGTAGGTGAGCACACGATCAGTGGGCGCATCCGCTTCGATGGGCCGAAGGGCGTGGAGGAGATTCCTTATACGACCAGCTACCAGGTGATGGCGCCCTTGCTCGTCGCCTCGCCCACCAAGATGAACGTGCTCTATCGCGGTGTGGAGAATCCCATCGAACTGAGCGTGCCGGGCGTTCCGGCTGAGCGCATCCAAGCCACCATCAGCACAGGAAGGATCACGCGCAGCGGTCAGGGCTGGGTTGCAACGGGCATGACGGACTCCCAAGCCGAGGTGTACGCTACCGCCACCATGGCCGATGGCAGCACGCGCAGGATAGGGCCGGTGAAGTTCAGGGTGAAGAACCTGCCACCGCCTTCGGCCTACATCAGGGACAAGGGCTCGGCGGACAATTGGATCGCACTAAATGAGCTGAAGGGCGCCCCGGGAGTAGCGGTGAGGACGAACACGGAGTTTGGGGATACCTGGACTGCGAAGAGCTACACGTTCAGCTTTCAGCGCGGCAGCAGCAATCCAATTGACCATACGTGTCAGGGGGCGGCGTTCAACTCTGACATCAAGCAAGTACTGGCCAAAGTGAGGCCAGGAGATAAGATTGTGATTGAGAACATCGCGGCTCAGTTGAGCAATGGCCAAGGGCCGGGGGTGAATCTCGGTGCCCTCGCACTTAAAGTCAGATAGGAAGTTGGTTGGGTTGAGTGTCCGTCTATATTTGCGCCCCATTGCGGGGTGGAGCAGATGGTAGCTCGTCGGGCTCATAACCCGAAGGCCGTAGGTTCGAGTCCTACCCCCGCTACGAAGGAAGGCCCGGTGAAAGCCGGGCCTTCGCTTTTCTCAGGCCGCTCAAAGCACGAGGGCGGCGATATTCGCCAAGCCATGCCCCACAAGGCCGGATACGTCAACATCATCGGTGAGCCCAACGTGGGCAAGAGCACCTTGCTGAACGCCCTGCTGGGCGAGCAATTGGTGATCGCCAACCCCAAGGCGCAGACCACCCGCCACCGCATCTTGGGCATCCTCAACGGCGACGATTACCAGATGGTGCTGAGCGATACGCCTGGCATCCTCGACCCGCAGTACAAGATGCACGAGCGCATGATGAGCGCCGTGGACGAAGCGCTCATCGACGCCGACATCCTCATCGTGCTGGTGGAAATAGGTCAGAAGCCCGAGAAGGCCGAGAATGTGCTGAAGCGCGCGCTGCGTTTCAAAGGGCAGAAGGTGCTCCTTGTGAACAAGGTGGATGCGGCCCAAGAGGATGATGTGCTGCCCGCGCTCGAAGCATGGCAAGCCGCGCTGCCCGAGGCCAAGGTGGTGCCCTTGAGCGCGCTGCACGGCCTGAATGTACCCGAGCTGAAGACCTACCTCATCAACCACCTACCCGAGCATCCGCCCTATTTCCCCAAGGACGAACTGAGCGACCGCAACATGCGCTTCTTCGTAAGCGAGATGATCCGCGAGAAAATGCTCACCTACTACAAACAGGAGATCCCCTACAGCTCACAAGTGGTGGTGAACAGCTACGAGGAAGGGGAGGCGCTGGTGAAGATCCAGGCCGATGTGATCGTGATGCGCGAGAGCCAGAAGGGCATCGTGATCGGCGAAGGAGGCAAGGCGCTGCGCAGATTGGGAACCGAGGCGCGCTTGGCCATCGAGCGGTTCATCGGCACCAAGGTCTTCCTGGACCTGAAGGTGAAGGTGGATCCCGATTGGCGAGAGGACGAAGCGAAACTGAAGCGATACGGATATTGAAATGCGGAATGCCAAGAGTGATGAGCGAAACGCCAAGAGTGGAGAGTGGTGAGTGGCGAGTAAGCCTACGAGG
>JBATND010000459.1:0-9421 GCA_049290175.1 Flavobacteriales bacterium
TCGTACAACTCTGCAGCATGAGGAAGCGAAACAAAGAGAGAGCCACGGATCGCAGATCCGCGGGGCGGGGGGCGGGTGAATCCGACCGGGCCTTGATGACAGAGATTATATCCATAAAACGCCGGTTTCAAGTCTGGTCCTATGACGTAGGACACGGACTGCCTTGCTACGTAGCACAAAGAATGGGGAACACGACACCCAGGTCGATATACTCTTTACTAACGTGTCTTTTCTGAGCCTACCAACCCTGTTCGAGCATGTACACATCTTCGAGGTACCAAAGGAGGAATGGATTAAACTCCCGATACAGGTTGGAGTCCTGGGGATTGGTGATCGTAACTGTTACCAAGTGTCCGGAATCGATTGGAGCGGCTATGTTGTTGCTGGAACAGTTCGTTCCGTAGAGAACACTGCGGAGTATTTTGACCGAAGCGCTCTCATCGAAGCATAACCCACGCTAGCGCGGATGTTCGTGTTGCTCCCCCGCTAAGCGGATCTGTAGCGCTGCCGCTGATCTGCGATCAGTGGCCATCTACTAGCTCCGGGAGCAACATCCACGACGAATTCCCCCCGATCCCGCGGATCTGCGATCCGTGGTCACAAACCCTCGACCAACCCAAGCCGGGAACGTTGGCAATGGCCTGCTTGAGCGCGATGCTCAGCCCTCGTGTTGCCGGACTACTTGCACATTACAACCGGACTAACCGCTTCCACTCGCCCGCTCTTGCCGCTCGAGCCAACTCTGCAGGATGATCGTTGCGCTGATCCGGTCCAACTGCCCCTTCTCGCGACGCGCCATTCGCCCTTTCCCGCTGGCGAGCAAGGTGCTTTGGGCGAGCTTGCTGGTGAAGCGCTCATCGGCCAATTCCACGAAGTGCGATGGGAATTGCTTCCGCAGCGCTTCGGCCAAGAGCCTGACATTCGGTGTCACATCGGTATCGCTGCCGTCGAGATTCACGGGAAGGCCGAGCACGAAGCCATCCACCTGTTCACGAGCGCAGTAGGCCACGAGATAGCGCATGAGCTCCTTGCTCTCGACCGTCTCCAGTGCCGAAGCGATGATGCGCAACTGATCCGTGGCTGCAAGGCCGGTCCGCTTCAAGCCGAAGTCGATGGCGATTACGCGTCCCATTGGGCCAAAGGTCGGCGATACGATTGGCCGCGCATCTTTGCTGCATGCATGAACTAATCGAGAAAGCGTGGGACAACCGCGATATGCTGCGCGATGAAGAGGTGGTGATGGCCATCGAGCGCGTGGTGGAGGAATTAGATCGCGGCGTTCTGCGCACGGCAGAGCCTGATGGCAATGGAGGCTGGCGCGTGAACGACTGGGTGAAGAAGGCCGTGATCATGTACTTCCCCATCAAGCAGATGCGCACCATGGAAGTGGGCCCATTCGAGTTCCACGACAAGATCCCGCTGAAGAAGCGCTACGCGCAGCTCGGCGTCCGTGTGGTGCCGCATGCCATCGCCCGGCACGGCAGCTATCTCGCTCCGGGCACCATCCTCATGCCCAGCTACGTGAACATCGGCGCATACGTGGACGAGGGCACCATGGTGGACACCTGGGCCACGGTGGGCAGCTGCGCGCAGATCGGCAAGCACGTACACCTCAGCGGCGGCGTCGGCATCGGCGGCGTGTTGGAACCCGTGCAAGCTGCGCCGGTGATCATCGAGGATGGCTGTTTCATCGGTTCACGGGCCATCGTGGTGGAAGGTGTGCGAGTATGCCAAGAGGCGGTGCTCGGCGCTAACGTGGTTCTCACGGCCAGCACGCGCATCATCGACGTGACCGGACCAGTGCCCATTGAGATGAAGGGCATCGTTCCGCCGCGCAGCGTGGTGATTCCCGGCACGGTGCCGAAGAAGTTCGCCGCTGGCGAGTACGGCGTGCCATGCGCGCTCATCATCGGCCAGCGCAAGGAGAGCACCGATAAGAAGACCTCGCTCAACGAAGCCCTGCGTGAACACAGTGTTGCGGTCTGACCATTCGCCGCCCGTGGATACCTTGCGTCGCTGGCACGGTCTTTTGAAGGCCGCGCGCAAACGAAAAAAACTCCCATGAGAGCAGCACTTCTCACCGCCCTGTTCATCGGAACCGGCTTTGCAGCATTCGCGCAGCAAGCCCCCTACAGCGCCAAGCAGCGCTTCCTCTATGCTCCCGCCAGCGCAACCAGCGAGGGCATCACCATCGAGATCTCCGACGCCCTCGGGGAACTCGTTGTGGGCAAGTTCCGCCTAAAGGTCATCAACAAAACCGGCGACTACCTCTTCGTGGACCCTAGCCGATTCAATTACCGCATGGGCGATGCGGTTGCCCAGTTCAAGGAGAAGCCTTTCGTGGTTCGGCCCTTCGACGATGCCGCGCGCACCCTTGACGCTTACGGAGCCAGCACCTACCAGCACGAATCGCCCGTGCTCGATTTCGCGGATGGGCTGCAACTAGCCCCAGGGATGGGCCGCGTAACGCGTTTAGAGGACTTTTCACTGCCAGCCAGCTCAAACAGTGTGAACAGTGGTCCATTCACGGTTAACCTGAAGGACCTCTCGAAGAAGACCGACAAGACCCTTGCGCGCTTCACGGTGCAATACACTGGCAAAGCCTTGGGCGTGGTTGACCCCAGCCGCATCTCGGTGAAGCTGCCCAGCGGCCAAGCCTTCGCGAATGAGAAGAGCAAGGCCAAGTCCGTGCTCCTGGAAGCTGGCCAGACGGACGATTTCGCGGTGGTGGCCGTGATTCCGGCAAAGGTGGCCGACATGCAATTCACCAACCTCACCGTGTCGTGGAACGATGCGTTCACAGAGACCGCGAAAGCACCGTTCAAGATGGCTCCCATCAGCCTTGTGGTTGACCAAGCGCGCACGCAGAAGGCGAATTGAGGACAGCTGCCGCGAATCGCTTGCACGATTCAGGCCCACCGAGGCTCGAACGAAACGAAACCTCGGCGCGAACTTTCCGATCGGGGAGGAGCCGCTTGCTCAGCAACACCTCCAACCCAGCATCTTCAGCACGTAGCTCAACGTGATGATGATGGCTACGCCGATGTAGATGTACTTCAGCCACGTGCCCCCGTTCTCGAACTTGAACACGAGGTGGGCGCCAAGAAAGGCCAGCATGAAGAGGATGGGCAGCAGCGCAGGATAAAGGTGAAAGCTCTCTGCGAGGTTGCCTTTGAACAACTCGACCAAAGCGCGCTGCATGCCGCAGCCGGGGCAGTCCATTCCGAAGTACTTCTTGTAGAAGCAGGGCAACAGGTGCTCTTCGAGCCAGTGTATCCCTTCAGGTAGCTTGAATGCCTTCTCGGCCTAGTGCCGCATCATCTCTTGCAAAGGCAGCCCGAATAGTGCCACGCCGACGACCATCACGTAAATGAGGATGATGAGCACGTAGATGGATGAAAGCGCCACACCGACAAAAGCGCAGATGCGGCCCGCATTGAGGTTCTTGTAGGATCCTGGCGTGTAAGCCCCGGGGTTGGCTTCATAAAGGCTCTTGGCCTTGCCTGCGAGCACAAGAGCAATGATGCCCAGGATCAAGCCAATGATGCCATAGCACCAGCAGCACGCGATGGACATGATGCCGAGCACGAGCACGCCTGTGGAGTTCGGAACCGATTGTTGTCCGTAGTAGTTAGGCGCGGCGTATTGGCCCGCTTGGCCTGGTTGATTCGTTTCCATCGAATGGTGATTGTGCGCTTGGCGCCTCTAGGTGTTGCCCGAGCAAGGATAGAAACTCTCATTCGCTCCTTCACGCATTGACCTTCCGCCCATCTGGCGCGACAAGCACTGAGAAGCAGAAGTTGCAGCCACAGCGCTGAGGATCAACGCTGCTTCGTTTCTGCAAGGCCTCGAGCCAGGCAACCGCATAACTGCACGGAAGGGCTGACCATCTGGATGGCCCATTCGCTTTTCCTCAGTCGATTGAAGCCCACGGACCGCAGGGAATGAGCGATTCGCATGGCTACATTCGCCCGCCCGAAAAACGCCCATTCAACCTCTCATCATGAGCTACGACGTCATCGTTCTCGGCAGCGGCCCCGGAGGCTATGTTGCCGCCATCCGCGCCAGCCAACTCGGCCTGAAGACCGCCATCGTTGAACGTGAGGCGCTCGGCGGCATCTGCCTCAACTGGGGCTGCATCCCCACCAAGGCCCTGCTCAAGAGCGCGCAGGTGTTCGAGTACATCAACCACGCGAAGGACTACGGCATCAGCGTGGGCGAAGGCAAGCCCGATATGAAGGCCATTGTGGCCCGCAGCCGCGGCGTGGCCGATGGCATGAGCAAGGGCGTGCAGTTCCTGATGAAGAAGAACAAGATCGATGTGGTGATGGGCTCCGGCAAGCTGATGCCCGGCCGCAAGATTGAAGTGACCGCCGCCGACGGGAAGAAGAGCGTGGTAGAGGGCAAGCACATCATCATCGCAACCGGCGCCCGCAGCCGCGCGCTGCCCAACCTGCCGCAGGATGGCAAGAAGATCATCGGCTACCGCGAAGCCATGGTGCTGGCCGAGCAGCCCAAGAGCATGGTGGTGGTGGGCAGCGGTGCCATCGGCAGCGAGTTCGCCTATTTCTATGCGGCCATCGGCACCAAGGTCACACTGGTCGAGTTCATGCCGAACATCGTTCCTGTGGAAGATGAAGACGTGAGCAAGCAGCTGGAGAAGAGCTTCAAGAAACAGGGCATCGAAGTGATGACCTCATCGGAAGTGACCAGCGTGGACACCAAGGGCAAGGGCTGCGTGGTGACCGTGAAGAACGCGGCTGGCGAGAAGAAGATCGAGTGCGACATCGTGCTCAGCGCCGTGGGCATCGCCGCCAACATCGAAGGCATCGGCCTCGAAGAGGTGGGCATCGTCACCGATAAGGGCAAGATCAAAGTGGACGGCTATTACGCCACCAACATGCCCGGCTACTACGCCATCGGCGACTGCACGCCGGGGCAAGCGCTCGCGCACGTGGCCAGCGCCGAGGGCATCATCTGCGTGGAGAAGATCGCCGGGCAGAACCCGCACACGCTCGACTACAACAACATTCCCGGTTGCACCTACTGCAGCCCCGAAGTCGCCAGTGTTGGCATGACGGAGAAGCAAGCCAAGGAGAAAGGCCTCGCCATCAAGGTGGGCAAGTTCCCCTTCAGCGCAAGCGGCAAGGCCAGCGCTGGTGGCAACAAGGACGGATTCGTGAAGCTGATCTTCGATGCCAAGTACGGCGAGCTGCTGGGCGCGCACATGATCGGCATGAACGTGACCGAGATGATCGCTGAATGCGTGAGCATCCGCAAGCTGGAGACCACCGGCCACGAGATCATCAAGACCGTTCACCCCCACCCCACCATGAGCGAAGCCATCATGGAGGCGGCAGCAGCGGCCTACGGCGAAGTGATCCATTTGTAGGGGTCGATGATCATCGACCCTTACAAATGGTCGTGATCCTGGTTCCCCATGTGCGGCATTGCAGGCGCGTTCAGGCTGGGAGCATCCGATGCGATTGCTGCGGACCGCATCAACGCTGCGCTGAAATGCCTTGCCCATCGCGGCCCCGATGACGAGGGCGTGTACCGAAGCGGGCGGGTGGTGCTGGGCCATCGCCGCCTCAGCATTATCGATTGCAGCGCTGCGGCGCATCAACCATTCACCGACGATGCGCAACGCTATTCGATCGTCTTCAACGGCGAGGCCTTCAACTTCCGCGAGCTGCGCGCTGGTTTGGAAGCACAAGGCCACAGCTTCCGCAGCCAGAGCGATACCGAGGTGGTGCTTCGGCTGTTCGCGTTGAAGGGCGAGGAATTCCTGCACGAGATCAACGGCTTCTTCGCGCTGGCGATCCACGATGCTGAGAAAGATGAACTGCTGATCGCCCGCGACCGATTCGGCGTGAAGCCGCTC
Source organism: Flavobacteriales bacterium (assembly GCA_049290175.1). Taxonomy (GTDB): domain Bacteria; phylum Bacteroidota; class Bacteroidia; order Flavobacteriales_F; family PHOS-HE28; genus PHOS-HE28. Next base: position 5,885 of record JBATND010000459.1, read on the forward strand.
TGGTACGCTGAGCACGATGGGCAATTGCTCTTCGCCAGCGAGTTGCGAGCCTTGCAAGCCCTTGGCGCGAAAGGCGAGATCGACCGACACAGCCTGCAGCAGTACTTCACCTACCACTACATCCCAGCGCCGCATACGGTGTCGAAAGGTGTGCGCAAGCTGGAACCCGGCGAATTGCTGCGCGTGAGCCAGACCGGCGTGACACGCGAACGCTGGTACGACCTTGCCGAGGCCACCAAGCTTGCACCCGCCGCATCCGACCCTGTAGAGCGCGTCCGCGAGTTGCTCGACGACGCGGTGCGCCTGCGCTTGGTGGGCGATGTGCCCGTGGGCGCCTTCCTCAGCGGCGGGCTCGACAGCAGCATCGTGAGCGCATTGGCAACGCGGCACCACAAGCACCTCCGGACCTTCAGCATCGGATTCACCGATGCCCCCTACTTCGACGAGACCCGCTATGCCGAGTCCGTTGCCAAGCACATCGGAAGCGACCATACGAGCATCCGCCTCACGCAAGACGATCTCGCTTCGGCCTACACCGATCTGCTGGCCAACATCGACGAGCCCTTTGCCGACAGCAGTGCCCTGCCCTACTTCATCCTGTGCCGCGAAGCCCGCAAGCACATCACCGTGGCCTTGGGTGGCGATGGCGCCGACGAGGTGTTCGGGGGCTACCGCAAGCACCAAGCAGAGCTGCGGCTCAACAACCCCGGATCGCTGGAAAAGGCCGTGATCGCGTTGAGGCCGCTCTGGCGCGCGATGCCTCGCTCCCGCAACAGCGCGGCCACGGATGCCTTCCGCAAACTGGAGCGCTTCGCCAGTGCCAACGATGGTGTCCGCGAGAATCGATGGCTGAGCCTGGCGGCGATGAATGAGGATGATGATGCAGGTATGTTGGTGGCTGGCTCAGCGCATCCGATTGAGCTGAGCGAACGCGAGAACCAGATGACGCGCGGCATGAGCTGCATGCCCGGCCTCAATGGCTTTTTGCTGGCCGATGTGCAAACCGTGCTTCCCAACGATATGCTCCACAAAGTGGATCTGTGCAGCATGGCGCATTCGCTCGAGGTGCGCACGCCCTTCTTGGACCGTCGTGTGGTCGAATTCGCCTTCGCGCTTCCGCCAGAACTGAAGCTGAACCGAAACGAGGGCAAGATCATCTTGCGAAGTGCCTTTGGCGAACTGCTTCCGAATGAGGTGCTCACCCGGCCGAAACAAGGCTTCGAGGTGCCGCTGAAGCCGCTCTTCCTTGGCCCGTTGGCCGGGCTGTTGGACAACTTGCTCACCGAAACAAGCGTACGCGAAGCCGGGCTGGAATGGAATGCCGTGCAAAACGTGCGGAGGCGACTGCAATCGCGATCACCGGGCGGCGCTCAGGCAACTTTGCATGCACTGGCCGTCTTCATGGCGTGGTGGAAAACACGGAAACCCTGAGGTGGAATTGAGTCCACCGGGACCGGGTACCTTCGCCAGCCGATCATGCCACGCGTTCTACAGATCCTCAACCGCTTCAACCTGGGAGGCCCCACGCACAATGCGGCCTACCTCACCCGGTACATGGCGCCTGAGTTCGAGACGCTGCTCATCGGTGGAAGTCAGGAGGCCACCGAGGCCGGGAGCCAATACATCACCAAGAGCATGGGCGTTGAGCCCATGATTCTGCCCGAACTGCAGCGCGAAGTGGCGCCATGGCGGGATCGTGCGGCCTACAGGCGCATCAAGCAAGTCATCAAGGACTTCAAGCCTGATATCGTGCACACCCATGCCGCGAAGGCCGGCGCCGTTGGTCGCATGGCCGCTGCGGACCTTGGCGTGAAGGGCATCGTTCATACCTTCCACGGGCATGTGTTTCACAGCTACTTCGGCGCGGTGCGCACCGCGATGTACAAGAACATCGAGCGCTATCTGGCGCGGCGCACCTCTCGGATCATCGCCATCAGCGAGCGGCAGCGCGAGGAACTGGTCGATGAGCACCGAATCTGCGATGGCTCGAAAGTCGATGTGATTCCTTTGGGCTTCGACCTAATGCCCTTCCAGCTGGAACAGGAGCGCAAGCGCGCGTTGTTCCGCAGAGTATACGGCGTGGCGGACGATGAACTGGCCGTTGGCATCGTGGGGCGCTTGGTGCCGATCAAGAACCACGACCTCTTCCTAGAGGTGATCTCACGCGTTCGGAAGCGCACGGGCCTGAAGCTGCGGGCATTCATCGTGGGTGATGGCGAGGAACGGGAGCGCTTACAGGCGCAAACGGCCAAGCTCGGCCTCAGTCAGGCAATGGGGCCCTATTTCAACGGGCACCCCTTCGGCCACGGCGTGAACGGCAAGCCCATGGTGCAGCGGGCCGAGGTGACCTTCACGAGCTGGATCAAAGAGGTTGACATCGTGAATGCTGGCCTGGACATCGCGATGCTCACCAGCCTGAACGAAGGCACCCCGGTGAGCCTGATTGAGGCACAGGCGAGCAATCGCCCCGTGGTGACCACCGATGTGGGCGGGATCCGCAACATTGTGAAGGCCGATGAAACGGCACTCCTGTGCCCCTCGGGCGATGCGGATTGCCTGGCCGATGCTCTGGAGCGATTGGCCCAGAATGCCGCCCTGCGTACCCGTATGGGAAACGGCGGCTGGGATTTCGTGCGGGAACGCTATCACTACACGCGGCTCATCGATGATACGGCCCGGCTCTACCGCGAACTGCTCTCCTAGCGTGCCAATGGGCGATCGCTACATTTGGCCGCACATGCCCAATCCTTACCGAACCCTCTGGGGCGCCTTGCTGGTTATCGTGCTTGCTTCGGGCTGCACGATCAACCGCGACATCATGTTCAAGACACCGCTCGATCACACCTTCGATGCGTTCACGGACACCAGCGATGTGTCGCGCAGGGTGAGGCTGCAGCCCAACGATATATTGCAATTCAGGCTCTTCGCCAACGACGGCTTCAAGATGATCGACCTGGTGAGTGAAGGAGGGACGCGCGAGGCCGCCTTCCTGAACAGGACGATCTTCAGCTATGTCATTGAGAGCGACGGTTATTGCAAGCTGCCTCTGCTGGGCCGAGTACCCTTGGCAGGGAAGTCGTTGCTTGAAGCGGAGATGTACCTCGAAGAGCGCTACTCCACCTACTACCAGAGGCCCTACGTGCAGCTGCTCGTGATCAATCGGCGCGTGGTGGTTTTCCCCGGCGGCGGAGGCGATGCGCGCATCATTCCCATCGAGAACAACAATACCACCTTGCTTGAGGCCTTGGCCTTGGCTGGCGGCATGGCCAAACGGGGCGACGCACGACGCGTTAAGCTCTTCCGGCTCAAGCCCGATGGGCGCCGCGCCGTCCATCAGTTCGACCTCTCCGACATCGAGGGCCTGCAGTTCGCAGACATCGTGCTTCAGGGCGACGACATCATCTACGTGCAACCGAACCCCGAATTGGCGCGTGAAGCTCTGAGGGACCTAACACCGGTCATCACCCTCATCACCAGCATCGTGCTCGTCATCAGCGTGGTGCGCAGCTTCGCCCGATAAGCCGCGCCACGCATGGT
>JBATND010000460.1:0-3640 GCA_049290175.1 Flavobacteriales bacterium
CTCTTGTCCTGCTCGGGCTTGAAAACATCCTTGAAACCTTTGACTTTGACATCCATCGGCTCAGAATGCACCACACCTGTTGGTGGTGTCAAGTAGATACGATGCGGTGGCACGCCCCTTCGATTCGCGATGTTGTACACCCCTGACGGTTGTTGGATAGGGTCGGGCAACTGAGCCACGTCCAATAGCCAGCTTTGTTGGATCAGGTCCGAGTTCCGCAGTAGTTCCGCCATCGTTTCAATAGTGGGTAATACATAGAATACGGCACCATTTCGCTTGGCTCGGCGGCGTAGATCGACCATTTGGAAGTGCTCGGCTTGATAACGCAACTCGCCGTACCGGGCCTCGGTATTAGTACGCTTTAACATCTTGAACTGAAAGATGACGTACCGTGAACCGACCATGGTTGCAGCGTCGAATCCGTATTGGCGTTCCTGTCGTTGGGTGAGACCCCACCACACCGTTCGGAACTGAGGCGCCCAATATGCGCTGGCCTGTGCGCAGTAATTGATCTCGAACGTCTTCTCGTTGAAGCGCATGGATTAGTTGTTGGTGGCACGCGACAACAGGGTGCCCAGATCTAGGTTCAAGCTCGCCACAGCCCAATCCGGTTCTTGGGTGAATGGGTTCCGGACATAGTGCGGTCCTTCTGTTGTCTCACCATCAACGATAACTATCGCCAGGAGGAATTTATCCGCTTGGTTCAAACCGTAGAGCATTTCATTGCGCGTTACGGTGATCGTTGTTTGGCCTTTCGCTCGGCCTTTCACTTCAATGTGCCGAGGCTCTGGCAATTTGCCGTTCATTTCGGGTGGACGTCCGGTCACATCCCAGCCACATTTCAGGGCGCTCACGTCCTCTACGCTATGGCCCATGGCCCGTTCAGTGCGTATCACGGCCTCCATAGCCATCCGCTCCACGCGTGCCCGCGCTTCGGCGTTCACGGTCCAGCCAGTATCCTCGCCTTTGCGTTGCGCCAACAGACCTGCTGGTATCACCAACGCGCCACCGACCACCACAGGTGTTGTGTTCACTACGTGGCGCATGTCCTGCAGTTCTTGTTCGCGGGTCCGTAACCGTGCACCCATTTCCTCAATGGTCCGTCGCGCTTTGCTGATGTTCAAGGCTTGGTCCTGTCCGGCTTGCTGCTTGCGCGTCCAATCCTCATGCTTGTTGGTCCAGTAGTCGATCTCGCGGATCAAACGTTCGCGTACCGCAGCGGTCGTCTTGTCCACCCACGTTTCTCGGCGCGCTCGCACTTCGTTGAAATGCTCCGGCACAAGCTCCGCGCTGGCATAGCCCAAGGCGACCTGTTCCAGATCCTGTGTGATCCATGCCGCGTTCAGGATGTCCTGCACCAACTGCTTATCCGCTTGACTGGCAGGTTGAAGGTCGAGGTGCGGCGCCCAACCGCTCAACTCAGCTTTGCCGTTGGGGTCAATGCTCACGAATTGCAACCGTCTGCTCAAGGTGCGTTCGCTTTGGCGCCCTTCCTTGATCTGGTGGTCGATCATGAAAAGCAGGTGTGGCACGACCCCTTCATCAGCAGGGTCCACCAACACGCTGCCTTGCTTCAGTTGCCCTTGGAGGTCCTCCATGGTCTGCGCGATCAGCGTGCGCATGAGCGGATGGCCGGGGTGCATGAGGTCCGCCATGGGTGAGCCAGGGCGTTCTGCGATGCGCACATGGTCCTTCTCAAAACAGATGCGCTCGTAGCGCTGTATAACCGGCTGCCGGTTGCGCGGGTCGCGGCCGATCAATTGTCTTGCACGCTCACGGACCATGGCCGGAACGTTGGGGATCTCGTAGCGGCCAGTTTCACGCTGCCGCATTTCACCACCGGCCAGTTTCAAGGCCTGGTCGAAGAACGAGCGGATGAAGAAAGGTTGGAGCTTTCGCGCTTCGGCCTTTTCCATTTCCTCTTTTACCGAGAGCAGATGCTGGTGGTCGAGGATCACGGTATTCAGCGCATTCTTCTCGATCGCTTCCCTCCAGCGGTCGTCATCGAGTAGGTGTTCCTGGCGTTGACGCATCTCCAGCTTACGCAGGGGGTCATCACCATAGCGGATGGAGTCCATCATTAACTCGCGCAAGGCGCGTTCATCCACCACACTGCCCAACACGTCATAGACGCGTCCACCCAATGCAGCGCGTTGCACTTCCATCTTGGCGAACAACAGTGCGAACACTTCACCCTCACGTGTATTCTCTGCCAAAAGGTTGTAGAGGAAGCAGACCTGGTCCTGGCCGATGCGGTGGATGCGCCCGAAACGCTGCTCCAAGCGGTTCGGGTTCCAAGGCAGGTCGTAGTTCACCATCAAGTTGGCGTTCTGCAGGTTCACACCTTCACCTGCTGCATCCGTGGCCACAAGCACCCTTACGCGCTTGTCCTGTCGGAACAGTGCTTGGATCTCACGGCGATCCTCCCGACGCACACCCCCGTGTATGGCCACAACTTTTTCCGGGCCTCCCAGCACACCGCGGATCCGTTCCACCAAATAGTTCAGGGTGTCCTTGTGCTCGGTGAAGACGATCAGCTTGCGCAGTTCGCCATTCGCATCGAGCATTTCCGGCGTGTTCTGTAACAGGCTGGATAGTTCGGCCCATTTTCGGTCCAGCCCACTTTGCGCCACCAAGCGAGCGCGCTCCACCAACGCGGTAAGCGTCGCGATCTCCGATTCCAGTTCTCTTAGAGTCCGGCTCGCCGTGGTCTGATCGACTACGCGTTCTTCTGTTTCCTCGTATTCCTCGGCGCTCAATTCGTCCTCCGCATCATAGGGGTCCTCGGGAAGTTCCCTACTGGCCAAAGTTTCAGCAAGGAAGCCCGTGGTCCCTCGGTTACGCTCATCCTCCAAACGCTCTTCCAGCTTGTGCTTTCTCCGCTTCAAGGATTGGAATATGGCTTCGGGGCTCGATGCCAAGCGGCGTTGCAAGCCGGTCAAGGCAAACCCAACTCGCCCTTTGCGCTGGCCGTCCAGATTGTCGGCCTTGTTCATCTCCTCCACCACGTAGCGCGTAACCTCGCGATAGAGTTCTTCCTCAGCAGGTGACAAGGAGTAGCGTACGGTCTGCGCGCGGCGTTCGGGGAACAACCGCGTCCCGTCGAACTTCACCAGGTCCTCCTTCACCATCCGGCGCATCACATCGCTCACATCTACTTGGTGCGTGCCATCGCGGAACTTGCCATAGAAGCGGTCGGCATCAAGCAGGGATAGGAACAACTGGAAATCCTCCTCCTTGCCATTGTGCGGCGTTGCGGTCATCAGCAAGAGGTTTCGGGTTACTTCGCCCATCACTTGCCCTAAACGAAAGCGCTTCGTTGCCTTCAACTCCTGCCCATACCATGAAGCGGAGAGCTTGTGCGCTTCGTCCATGACCACGAGGTCCCAATTGCTCTTCTTCAACTTCTCCAGCAACTCATCGTTACGCGAAAGCTGATCCAAGCGTGCGATCAACAGGTCGTGTTCGTTGAATGGATCACCGGTCAATGATTGCTCGGCCATCTCCCACGAGAAGATGCGGAAGCTCAATCCGAACTTCTCGCTCATCTCGTCCTGCCACTGCTCTACCAAGCTTCCTGGTGCCACGATCAACACGCGTCGTGCATCCGCGCGCATGATCAGCTCTTGGATATACAGTC
>JBATND010000461.1:0-6713 GCA_049290175.1 Flavobacteriales bacterium
CACCGACGCTGGCGGAAGCAAGCTGGAGATGGCCAATGGCGCCACGGCCCGAGTTCGCGTGCCCATGTCGCCGGACCAAAGCGCACTGGCCGATCCCAGCATCGATCTATGGCACTTCAATGATGCACTGGGCTATTGGACCTATGAAGGCACGGGCCAATTGGTGAATGGCCAGTACGAAGCGGAGGTGAGCCATTTCAGCACATGGAATTTCGATGTGCCGAACACAGGTTGCAACATCCAAGGGCAGGTGGTCGATCAATCCGGTAGTCCGCTGCAGGGCGCCAGGGTGCGATTCGAGAATGCTGCGGGCTGGCGCGAGTACAACACGAGTTCAACGGGGCATTACGGCGGCATGGTGCCGCTGAACTCGAGCCTGACGATGTCGGTCCATGTCAATTGCGGCGGCAGTTCATCGCAAGTCCTCGCGCAATCCGTGGGGCCGTTCAGCGGCGATTCGGGCATTCCGACCGTGACGATCAACTCACCGCTGCTCACCATGGTGACCGGAACCGTCACGAATTGCCAAGGCCTGCCTGCGGCGAATGCTTATGTGCTAGTGAATGGCAACGCCATCTTCTGCAACAATGGGCAGTTCAGCTTCAGCGGCTGCTCTGGCGCGGCAACCATCGCGGCGTCAGACCTGGGTGGCCTCAGCTATGCGGAGCCGATCACCGTCACGCTCACCGGTGGCATCATGGACTTAGGCATGGTGCAGGCCTGCGATGTGCTGGTGACCAACGGCAGCGTGACCGACGCGGATGGGAACACCTACACGACCATCAGCTTCCTCGGGCAGGAATGGATGGCCTCGAACCTGCGCACCTCGAAGTACGCGAACGGCAGCACCATCGCGAACGTGCAGGACAACACGCAATGGCAGAACCTGAGCACCGGTGCTTGGCGGCACTACGATAACAACGAAGCGCACGATGCCAACTTCGGCAAGCTCTACAACTATTACACGGTTGCCAATCCGAGCAACGTGTGCCCCACCGGCTGGCATGTGCCTTCGCAGGCGGAATGGGACGGACTGGTGCAAGTGCTCGGTGGTGCGGACGTGGCGGGCGGAAAGCTCAAGGAAGTGGGCACGGTGCAAGGCGGCACGGGCTTCTGGAACGCGCCCAACTTCGGCGCCACGAATCAAGTCGGCTTCAATGCACGGCCAGGCGGCGCCCACTTCTCCAACGGCAGCTCCACCATGGGCAACGAAGCGGTGTTCTGGACGAGCGAGCCCAACGACCTGAACTTCTCCTTCATGCGCATGATCCACACGGACAGCGCGAATGTTTACTCTGGCCAGCAGTACAACAATGTGGGCATGAGCATCCGCTGCAAGCGCGATTAACGGTCCATCACTTCAAGTCCAGCGCCGCGTTACACCAACGCGGCGCTGGCATTTCGTGGCAAACCCCAACGCCATGATCTGCAAGTCGATCCTGCTCGCAAGCGTCCTGCTTGCCGCGCCGCTGCCGCGCACCGTCCTGCTCTCGGAAGGCGGCCCACCGTCCATCCGTATCGCGGGCAAAACCAGCGGCGACATCACCGCCGCGCAGTGGAGCACAACGAAAGCAGTTGATCTCGTGGGCTGCGTTCCGGGCGCGCGCATCATCTCGCTCGCCTTCTGCGTGCGGGACTGCAAGGGCAAGGATGCCATCCTCACCGGCAAGGACGCCATCATCGGTACGGCCATGCGGCAGATGATCGCCAACCTGCCGCCGGGCACGCGCTTCACCGTGAAAGTGCTGGTCCGCGATGCGAATGAGAAGGCGTGGGACGTACCCGATACGCACTTCATTTGGAAGGGGTGATTGAGAAGGGATGTTAACGCGACTCTTCAACGTTGAACCCCAGTGTCGGTCGCTTGTCAGAACGGCAAACGCAACCAACATGTTGAAGCACATTCTTGTTGCCGTTTGCCTGCTGAGCGCAGGTGCGGCCAACGCGCAGGAACGCACGCAGCGCAGTCCGGAGGAAATGGCCAAGGCGCGCACCGAGCGCCTCACCACCGTGCTCGAGCTCACGCCCGAGCAGCAGGCCAAGGTGCACGCTCTGCACATGCAGCACGCGAAGGAGGCTGAAGCGAGGCGCAAGGAGCGGCAGGCGAAGCGTGAAGAAGCGAAGGCGAGCATGCAGGTAAAACGCCAGCAGCACGAGCAGGAGATGAAGTCCATCCTGAGTGAAGAGCAATACGCCAAGTGGCAAGCCATGCGTGCCGAAGGCAAGGGCCGCAAGTCCACGCATCGCATGAAGAGCGCATCGCCGGAGAAGTGAAGCTTGATGAACGCATGGATGCGGCGCGTTAATTCGCGCCGCATCCATTACGCATCCATGCTCGGCCTCCAACTCCCTACCGACCCGCGCTGGGCGGAACTCGTGAAGCAGGACCTGCGCGCGCTGCTCATCGACCACGCGTGGTGCGAGCAGAAAGCCGCCAGCAATGCCATCAGCATGATCACCCGCTATCCGGAGAATGGCGAGCTGGTGGCCGAGCTGATGCGCATCGCGCAGGAAGAGCTCGATCATTTCCGGCAAGTGGTCGAGCGTATCCACGCGCGCGGCTGGGAGCTAGGTCCTGAGCGCAAGGACAACTACGTGAATGAGCTGATGGCCTTCGTGCGCAAGGATGGCGATCGCGACGAGCGCTTGGTTGATCGCTTGCTCTTCAGTGCCATGATCGAGGCGCGTAGCTGCGAGCGCTTCAAGCTGCTCACGGAGGAATGCCCTGACGAGGAGCTTTGCACCTTCTATCGCGAGTTGATGGAGAGCGAGGCCGGGCATTACGCCACCTTCATCGGCTTCGCGCGGCGCCATGGCGGTCGCGTTGATGTGGACCGCCGCTGGAAGGAGTTCCTCGCCTACGAGGCTGAGGTCGTGAGCCGTTACGGCAATGCGCCCACCATGCACGGGTAGGAGGGACGCCGTGCGCTTCGATCCAATGCGCATCTTCACGCCCCGTTCAAATCAACCATGCGCATCATTTCATTCCTCCTGCTGCTCCTGATCTCGGCTTCAGCCGCAGCACAGAAGAAGTACAGCTTCACCAGTGTCCCGGGCGATGCGCTCGAAGCCCGCATCTACACCCTCGACAACGGCCTTCAGGTATGGCTGAGCCGCAACGCCGATGCGCCGCGCGTGCAGACCAACATCGCCGTGCGCGCCGGCAGCAAGAATGATCCCGCCGATGCCACGGGACTGGCCCACTACCTGGAGCACATGCTCTTCAAGGGCACCAGCCGCATCGGCACCAGCGATTGGGAGAAGGAAAGCGTGCTGCTGAAGCAGATTCGCGAGGCTTATGAGGAGCGGCGCAAGGTCACCGACGAAGCTCAGCGCGACCGCATCTACCAGCGCATCGATAGCCTGAGCCAGTTGGCCGCCGCTCTGGCTGTGCCCAATGAGTACGACAAGATGATCAAGAAGCTCGGCGCACGCGGCACCAATGCCTACACCAGCACCGAGCGCACCGTTTACATCAACGATGTGCCTTCTGATGAGCTCGAGCGTTGGATGGCCATCGAGAGCGAACGCATGCAAGAGTGCGTGTTGCGCCTGTTCCACACCGAGTTGGAGACCGTGTATGAGGAGTTCAATCGCGGGCAGGACAACGACGGCCGCCAAGCCTGGCAGAAGAAGAGCGAGCTGCTCTATCCCAACCACCCTTATGGCACTCAGACCACCATTGGCACCGGAAATCACCTGAAGAACCCCAGCATGGTGAAGATCCATGAGTTCTTCGATACCTGGTACGTGCCGAATAACATGGCTGTGATCCTCGCAGGCGACATCGATTACGATAAGACCATCGCACTCGTCGATCGCTACTTCGGCAAATGGAAGAATAAGGAGGTGCCCGGCTTCAAATTCAACGATGGTCCTCCGGGACAAGGGAAGGCCGAGGTCTTTGGCCCGGAATCGGAGTCGGTGACGATGGCGTGGCGCTTCCCGGGCTACAGCCCGCGCACCGATGCGATGCTGAAGCTGATCGATGGGCTGCTCAGCAACGGCACCGCTGGCATCATCGACCTCGATCTGGTGCAAGGCCAGAAGGTGCTGGAGGCCTATGCCTACGCCAGCGTGCAAACCGATTACTCCGAACTCAACCTTTCGGCGAAGCCGAAGGAAGGCCAGAGCTTGGAGGAAGTGAAGGAATTGCTGCTCGCCTCGGCCCACAAGCTGATGAAGGGCGACTATGATGATTGGCTGATCAGCGCCGTAGTGAACAACCTGAAGCAACAGCAGATCCGCTTCATGAACGAACACAACAGCCGACGTGCTGGCGCCATGACCGACGCCTTCATCCTGCGCAAGGACTGGAAGGAAGTGACGGCCATGCACGATATGATGGCCACCTTCACCAAGAAAGACGTGAGCGATTTCATCGGCGAGCGCTTATCCGAGGCCGATGTGGTGGTGTACAAGCGCTTGGGTGAGAACAAGGATGCGCACAAGGTGAGCAAGCCCAAGATCACCGCCATCGACATCAAGCGCGACGGCATGAGCGCATGGCGCGCCGAATGGGAGAAGATGCCCACAGGCACAGTGGCCCCGGAGTTCATCGACTTCAAGAAGGCCATTGCGCGCAAGCCCTTGGCCGCAGGTGCTGAGCTTGCCGTGGTGAAGAACCCAACGAACGATCTCTTCAGCCTGCGCTACATCATTGATATGGGCACCACCCACGACCGCGAACTGGGCGTTGCCGTGGAGTACCTGCCGTATGTCGGTACCAGCAAACTCAATCCCATCGAATTGAAGAAGGAGCTCTTCAAGCTCGGCCTCTCCATCGATGTATTCGCCGGCGACGATCGTTGCTATGTGACCTTGAGCGGCTTGGAGGCCAACCTGGAGAAGGGCATCGACCTGCTGGAGGACCTACTCGCCGATGCACAACCGAACAAGGAGGCGCTGGAGGGCTTGGTCTCCGACATCATGAAGGCCCGTCAGGACCGCATGAAGGAGAAGGGCACCTTGCTCTACCAAGGGCTCTTCAACCAAGCACGCTACGGTGCGGATAATCCGTTCAACACCATCCTGAACGAGAAGCAGCTGCTCGGGCTAACGCCAGATGGCCTCATCAAGCGCATCAAGGGGCTGATGTACTATGAGCATACCGTGTTCTACTACGGCAAGCTCAGCGCCGATAAAGTGGCCGCGATACTGAAGAAGAAGCACCGCATGCCCGCGAAACTGAAACCGGTGCCGGCTGCCATCGTCTTCAAGGAACTGCCTACGCAAGAGAACCGCGTGCTCTTTGTGGACCACGACATGGTGCAGACCGAGATGCTTTTCGTGAGCAAGGCAGAAGCCTTCGATGTGGCCAAATTGCCCTTGGCCTCGCTCTTCAACGAATACTTCGGAAGCGGCCTCAGCAGCATCGTTTTCCAGGAGATCCGCGAGGCGAAGGCCCTTGCCTACGGTGCGAACGCGTTCTACACCACGCCCACCAAGAAGGATGAATCGCACTATGTGCGCGCCTTCATCGGTACGCAGGCCGACAAATTGCCCGATGCCGTGGATGCCATGCTGAAGCTCATGAACGAGATGCCCGAGGCCGATGCGCAATTCGAGGGCGCCAAGACCAGCGCGCTCAAAGTGATCGCGAGCACGCGAATCACCAAGGAGAACATCTATTGGAACTGGGATGCCGCCAATCGTCGCGGTCTCGATTACGATGTGAGGCGCACCAACTACGAGCGCATCCCGGGCATCGGCATGCAGGACATGAAGGGCTTCTTCGATAAGGAGATCAAGGGCCGGCAATACACCTTCTTGGTCATCGGCAAAGAGAGCGCGATGGACATGACGGCGCTTGAGCGATTGGGCCCGGTAACCAAGCTCACCAAGGAGCAGGTGTTCGGTTATCCGGAGCAATGAGCAAACGGGAGATCACTGCGGAGCTCATCTCCATCGGCGATGAGCTGCTGATCGGGCAGACCGTGAACACCAACGCCGGTTGGATGGGCGAGCAGCTCTCGCTCATCGGCATCCGGCCGGTGCGCGTGCGCGTGATCGGCGACGACCGGCAAGCCATCATCGACGCGCTCTCCACCGCAACAGCCGAAGCAGTGCTGATCACCGGCGGCCTTGGCCCCACCAAGGACGACATCACCAAGCAGGTGCTCTGCGAGTTCTTCGGCACGCGCCTCATCCGGCACCCGCACATCGAAGCAGCCATCGCCGCCTTCTTCCAGAGCATCGGGCGCGAGCCGCTCGAAGTGAACTTGGCGCAAGCCGATCTGCCCGAGGCCTGCACCGTGGTGCCCAACGATCGCGGCACCGCCAGCGGCATGTGGTTCAACAAGGATGGTCGCGTGTTCGTGAGCATGCCCGGCGTGCCCTACGAGATGAAGTCGATGATGGAGAAGCATGTGCTGCCGGAACTGCGGAGCACCTTCAATCCGCCCACCATCGTGCATCGCACCGTGCTCACCACCGGTTTGGGCGAGAGCCACTTGGCGCAACGCATCGCCGCGTGGGAGGACAGTCTGGCGGAGGACGAGATCAAACTCGCCTACCTGCCCAGCCCCGGCTTGGTGAAGCTGCGCTTGAGCACCTACGCGAACAATGACCCCGTGGGCGCGCGTGATCGCGTGGCCCGCAAAGCCGATCAACTCTATCGCCTTATTCCCGAGCTGATCTTCGGCGAAGGGGAGGAGCGCTTGGAACAAGTCGTTGGGCGCATGCTGAAGGAGCGCAATCAGACGCTGTCGTTG
>JBATND010000462.1:0-12570 GCA_049290175.1 Flavobacteriales bacterium
CAAGATGTCCAAGCTCACGGCCGATGGATGGCAGCTGGTGCACATCGCCAGCGGCGTGGAGAGCGATGCCGGCAAGGATGATGGCAATGGCATCTTCATTACGCGGATGTACTTCAAGAAGGACTGAGCGCTCAGCAACGGAATGCAAGAAGGGCCCTTCGCTTCAGCATCGATACCAAGCCGGGTGCTCAGAACCGCAGCGTGTACCCCATCACCGGCAGGATGGCCAATTGCGAGACGCCTTCAATCCGCTTGGTGCTGCTGTTGTAGTAGGAGTACACCACGGTCTGCGCGTTGAGCACGTTCTGCACATCGGCCTTGAACTCGTGGCTCACCTTGGCGCGGCCCACGCGGTAAGCCAGCACCAGATCGAGCTTGTGGATGGGATCGCCCTTGAAGCTCATGAGCGCCGTGCTCTCCAACTCATAACCAGCGGCGATGCTCGCTTCGGCATCCAGCGGCGTTTGCCATTGCCCACCCTGCACGCTGTATCGGGCGCCGGTGGTGAGCACCTTGTTCTTATCGGCCTTGCCGATCTTCCACTCCTTGCCCGCGAGCACATTACCGACCGCTCCGAGGTTCCAACGCGAGTTGTACCATTCGCCGCTCAGGGTGCGGTACTTCGCCTCGAACACGGTAAGCGTGGCCAGGCCATGCCAGCCGCGGGTGAAGAATTTCTCGGCGCTCAATTCCACACCGGCGTTGTATCCGCGCCCTTCGTTCACGAGTGATCGTGTGGTGAACCAGCCATCCCAATTACCCAGCCAGAAGCTGCTCGCGGGATCGTTCTCCACCGGCTGGCCATACAGGTGCTGGTAGTACAACTCCGCCTTCACCTGAAGATCCTCGGCGAGCATGCGCTCATAGCCGAGCACGGCATGCGCAGCACGTGTGAGACCCAGGTCCTCGTTGGGGCGGTAGGTGCGGCCATCGGCATCGGTGGCCTGGGCCAGGTAGGTCATGGTGCCTTCCATGCGGCTGTGCATTCCGCCACCCACCGTGAAGGCCTGGACCGAACTCGGCCGGTACTGCAATGCCCAGCGAGGCTCCACGCTCGTTTCACCGTTCAGTGCGTAGTGCAACACATGCACACCGGTGGTCATGCTCCATTGTTCGCTCCACCGCCACTTCCAACTGCTGAAGGCTTGCACAGCCGTGGCTTGCCCCGTACGGTCCAGCTGACGCTCGGTGCGCTGGTCCTCGATGTCCCAGGTATCGGAAAGCATGCGGAAGTTGTCCTGCGTCACGATCACGCCCGAACGCAGTTTATGCGCTGCGTTGATCCGTGTGTTCAAGGTGCTCGAAAGGCGCCAGGTCCAGCGGCCCAGATCATCCGCATAGCGCTGCTCCAAGGGCATTTCGCCGGGCAGGTCGGTCTCCTGGAAATCGGTCCGGCTGGCGTTCCCGCTCAGCGACACGGTGGTGTAGATGAAGTTGTTGCTATTCAGCAACCGGGTATGGGTAAGGCCGATCACGCCCATCCGCGATCCGAAATCCGAAGCGGAAAAGAGCGTGTCCTCCAGCACGCCCCGATCCTCCTGTTGGATGTTGCTCTGGCCCCCGAGGCCGAACAACGAGAAGGTACCCGCATTGCCTGCCGGGACCTTCAGCTTGAACGCGGCATCGGTGTATTTCGGCACACCCTGGTAGTCCACGATCCCCGCCTGATCCAGCAAGGCCAGCGAACTGTACCGGAAGTTGGCGATGTACGAGCCGCCTTCCACGCCGGGCAGCGGACCCTCTGCGGTGAGGTCGGTGCCGAGCACACCGGCTTTCAAAGTGTACTCGCGTTTCCGGTCGTTGCCGTCACGCAACTTCATGTCGAACACGGCGCTGGTCACGTTGCCATACTCGGCCGCGAAGGCACCCGTGTAGAAATCGCTGTCGTCGATCATATCGCTGTTCAGCACGTTGATCGGTCCGCCGGTGGTGCCATCATCGGTGAAGTGGTTCGGGTTGGGGATCTCCATGCCCTCCAGCCGCCACAGCACACCCTTCGGACTGTTCCCGCGCACAATGATGGTATTGTTCCCGGTTGGATCACCGGCCACACCGGGGAAAGCGGTGACCATCCGTGCCGGGTCGTTGATGCCGCCCGCCATGCGCGAGGTCTCCTCCACGCTGATCTTGCGGGTGCTCATGGTAGCCATGTCGTTGCGCACTTCGCCATGACCCTTTCTGCCGCTCACCACCGCTTCCTGCAATTGCACCAGCGATTCCTGCATGCGTACATCAACGACCAGTTCCTTCGCACTGTTCACCAGGAGATTCGTGAGGACTTGCTCCTCGTAGCCCACCATGCGCACCTGCAATGCGATCCGGCCCACCGGCACATTGCTCAGGGTGAATCGGCCATCGAGGTCGGTGGTGTTGCCGATCAGTGGCTCGGAGCCGACCACCACCACCGTGGCGCCGATCAAGGGCTCGTGGGTATCAGTGGCCAGCACCGCACCGCGTACGGTCTGTGTATGGCTTTGGGCCATGGCGGTGCCCAGGCAGAGCGCAGTGGCGATCAGAGAGATGATGCGGAGGAGGTTCATTGGGTGAGGAGAATAGTTCGTGGTTGTTCGTTCGGAGGGCGGAGTTCGTTCAGAAGCACCCCACCTTCAAGCTGATGCCTGCATTGATCCCGTGTAGGGCATCCTTTGCCGTGGCGGGCAGGTTCATGTCGGTGGTATAGCGGTAGCTGGCGCCGATGCCCACGCGCACCAGGGGGATCACGTCCATTTCCACTTCGACGCCCGGCTCCACCACGAAAAAGGCCTGCGCATCGTAGGTATCGTCGTACTCGAGGGGATCGAAGTCGTCCGGCAGTTCGCTGTGATAGCCGTAGGTCACGCCGCCCGCGCCGATGATCACCGGCAGCGTGATATGTACCGGCGAGCGATAGGCGATCACCGGTTCGAGGAGCAGGCCTCCGTAGCCCATGTACAGGCTGCTGCTGCGGCGCAAGACCTCGCCATTGGCCACCAGATGCGCATCGTAGGCGGCATTGCCCACGTTGGTCACCAAGCCGTGCCCCGCGATGCCGATGCTCAGTCGGTGATCGATGATCCATGCCCCGCGCCCGCCGACCAGCAGCGCGTCCTGATCCATGATGCGGGTGTAGTGGATGGTGGGTGCCCCCCAACCGCCGTGGTGCAATTGCTTGTCACCACCCAGCAGCGTGCGCATCGGGGCATCGTTGGTCGTGTCCTGGGCCGCAACGGGCAGCGTGGAGAAAAGCAGCAGGAAGAAAATGGAGCGAAGGAGCATTGTTCCAGGGTTTCGTTTCCCCTGTGACAATGGCGATGGGGAATACCCCTATCCGCTGAGCAAAAAATCTTAGAACCGTATCCCCAGCCCGGCCTTCCAGCCCAGCCAGCCCACCACCTGTGCGGTTCCTGAACGGTCCGTGAACAGGGGGTCTCCGGGTGGCAAAGTGCTCGTGTGTAACCCACTGTCCGGGTCGCGCAGGTCGCTTACCAGCACGTTCAACACGGGACCCGCGGTGATCACCAAGCCGCCATGGATGGTGTAGCCGTAGCGCAGGCTGAGGCGCCCCACCGCGTTCACGGCATCCACCCATTCCTCCTGCTCCACCACCTGCTCGCCGGTCAGATCGATGTTGAGAAAGCCGCGTGGCGTAAGGCGCGGTTCGAAGCCGAAGCCGTACAGGAAGCCCCACCGGCCATCGGCGGTAACTGCTGGCGAGTAGCCGAGGATGTTGTGGAAGACCCGCGTGCCGGTGCGCAATTGGACGCTCAAAGGCACCACATCATTGCTCACGAGATCGGCGCGGTGGTAACCCTTCCGCGAAATGGTGAGCAGGCCCACGGCGCCCCCGCCCACGGTGTCGCTGATGTTCACGATACCGACCTGACCACCGAGCGCCTTCACCGCGAAGTTGAACACACCCACCTGGCCGCCTTCCACCGTGCCGGGAACGATGTTCGCGCCGAACGTGAACTGGCCCTTGGTCACCTGGTGGGCGTAGTTGAGGCCGAAGCCCACCTGGCCACCGCTCACCTCACCGGGCACGATGTTGGCCCCGAACGAGACCTGGCCACCGGTGACCGACCGCGCGTAGTTGGCACCAAAGCCCACCTGGCCACCGCCCACATTACCAAGCGATACGTTGAGCCCGGCGGCCACCTGTCCGCCCGCTACGCTGCGCGCGTAGTTCAGCGCACCGGCCACCTGCGACTTCTCCACCGCGCCATGCGCCACGTTCACGCCACCACTCACCTGCACGCCGTTCAGATCGCCGAGGGTGATGTTCGCGGCACCGGATACCTGCGTGCCTTTCATCTGGCGCTTCACCACGTTCACGCCACCGGCCACCTGCACCCCGCTGATCGTATCCCAAACCGTGTTCGACAGGCCCGCGAACTGCAAACCGTGCAGTGATCGCATGGTGTGGTTCAAGCCACCGGCGACCTGCACGCCACGGGTGCGCCCACCCACCAGGTTCGCCAGCCCACCGAATTGGAAGCCGGTCATGGCATCGGCCACGATGTTCAAACCACCGCCCACCTCCAGGCCATCCACACCGCGGGCGTAGCCCCCCAACACGTTCACCGAAACGCTGTTCACCGCCGATCCCGCCAGCGGACCGTTGGTGCTCACGCTGGGTAACAGGGATAGTTGCACTGCCCTCCTTTCCACGTCGCCCAAGTTCATGGCCTGCTGAAGTTGAGCCGAGGGGACCAGCAAGCGCGCCACACCGAGGTCTTCCACACCACAGCGCTCGAACTCGCAAAGAGGTTCCAGTCGCTCCAGTTCGTTCAACGGCTTCAAGCGGATCCTGCCCACATCATTGTTGCGCGGCAGGTAGAACACCGTATCGCGGTAGCCGTGGCGGGCAATGCGCAGTGGCGTGCGGTCCACATCACCGGCCAGCGCAATGCTGAAATCACCCTGATCACCGGTGGTGACGCTCCGGCCACGCTGCACCTCCAGCACGCTGGCCCAGGCGATGGCTTCACCGCTGCTCGCATCCACCACGGTACCCCGGCTCATGAACTGCTGGCGCGGACCGGCCTGGCTGGTGATGATCAGATGCTGGCCGCTGGCCTTCCACTTCAATTCCTTGGGAAGCAGTTCGCGCAGTACGCGCTCCACGGAGCGGTCCTCGATCTGGAGATGTACGATGCTATCCACCGGCACGGCGGCGGCGTTGTAGCTGAGCTTGCAACCGGCATCCTTGGCGATGAGGTCCAACGCTTTGGCCAGACGGATCTGTTCCGCGTGGATGGTGATGCGGCGGTCGAGAAGTGATTGGGCCTGGAGGGGGGATGTGAATGGGGCGAGGAGGAGCGCAATGAAGAGCAGTACGGCCGTTCTGGCTCGGGATCTTGGCGACTCCGGGTCAAGCCCGGAGTAGCAAGAAATGGTGTGATCAGCAGCCATCGCCATCGAGCAGATAGGTGCCGTCACGATCCACGATGCGCAGGCTGAAGGTCTCGGCGATCACGTCGAGTATGGTCCCGATGGGTTCGTCGTCGAACTCGGCGGTGAGGCGACAGGTGGCCACGCGTTCATTGGCCAGATCGATGCGCACCTTGTAGATGCGTTCCAGCTGTTCCGCCACCTGCACCAGGGTGGCCGCATCGAAGTGCAGGATGCGGATTCCCCAGACCTCGGCAGGGGGCGCAGGGCGGCGCTCCAGGAAGTGCCGCTGCTTGTGGTACCGGACGTGATCACCGGCGGCGAGGTCCACGGCCTCCTCCCCTGCCTGCACACGCACCCGGCCGCTGCGCACACGTACGTCCACGAACTCGGATGTGTCGTAGGCGTTCACCTCGAAGGCCGTGCCCAGTACGGTCACCAGCACATCACCGGCAGCCACCGTGAAGGGGCGCTCTTCATCGCGGCGCACTTCGAAGTAGGCGCTGCCCTGCAGGGTGATCGCCCGTTCAGCACCCATGCGTTCCTCGATCCGGCTGCCTACGGCGAGCACGGTGCGGCTGTCGTCGGCCAAGAGGATCTCGGTGGGTTCGATGCTCGCGTAATGCGTCTGTGTGGGATCCTGGAAGAACCACTGCACAGCGAACACCAGGCCACCGACCACCGCGGCCGCAGCCAGCCAACGCGGCCAGGGCGGAGCGGCCTTGATGGAGCGGACCCTGCCCCGCCCCTCCGCGTCCGCGATACGTCCAGCCAAACGGCTCCAAGCGGCATCCACGCTCAACTCGGGGATCGCGCTGGCATCGCCCCCGAGATCCCAAACACGGCGCATGCGGTCCAACTCGCGCTGGTTCTCTGGCGCTGCCGCAGCCCATGACTCCACGGCACGGCCTTGGGCCTCATCGGCTTCACCGGCGAGGTAACGGGCGAGCAGATCGCTGGAGATATCGTGCGTGGCCATTGTTCACAGGTCGACCTGGAAGGTCGACGATGCCGGAGCGTTGGATGTGAGCGTGTACATGGTGATGACAACCTGGCAATGAAATACCCCTATCCGCCCCCATCACCGAACCAGAACAGCCACGGCAGCAGGGGTACCAGGTCCTTCAGCTCGAGGCGTAGGGTCTTCAGCGCGCTGCCCATCTGGTTCTCCACGGTCTTCACGGAGATGCCGAGCCGCGCGGCGATCTCGTGGTACTTCAAGCCCTCGTAGCGGCTCAGCTTGAACACCTTCCTGCGCTCCTCCGGCAACGATTCAACCGCGGCTTGCACGCGGGCGATGCGCTCGGTGTGCTCATCTTCTGTGCGTTCATCCTCTTCCAAACGGTCATCCACCTCCTCATTCAAGGCGCGCACCTTCGCTCCGGCCTTCACGGCGTTAAGGCATCGGTTGCGCACGCTCGCGTAGAGGTAGGCCTTCACGCTGGTGGTCACGTTCACCTTCTCGCGGTCGAGCCAGAGCCGGAAGAAGAGATCCTGCACCAGATCCTCGGCCTTGTCCACATCCTTCAGGTAACCCACGGCGAAGGCACAGAGCGCGCGGTAATGCGCACGGAACAGCGCCTCGAAGGCTTGCCGGTCACCGGCAGCGATGGAGGCGAATTCAGTGAGCATGCGATTTCATCCTGCACCAGCAGGAAGCGCGGCGAAAGTAGAAGCGCTCGCGTGGTGCTTGCGTTAAGTGACGGGAACGGGCCTGCTTGCCCTGATCACGAACAAGCACGATTGCAGCAGCGAAATGAGAGACTAGCGCAGCAGCGAGATATGGCCAGTATGAGGCTTCACCACACCATCCGCACGGGTGATGAGCACCTCATAGTAGTAGGTGCCATCGCTGAGCGGCTCTCCATTCAGATGGTTGCCACGGAATGCCCCATTCGTTGCATCGCCCTCCCACACCATCTGCCCCCATCGGTTCCACACACGGAGCAAAGCGCTCACGTAACCGCCCGGTGGAAGCCTGAAGCCATCATTCGAGCCATCGCCATTCGGGGTGATCACGTTGGGGATGTGCGGATCGCAATCGACCACTACCACTTCGAGGGAAGCGGATACCGGGCAGCCGTTCGCATCATTGGCCGCAACAGAATAGCCGCCTCCGGCACCAATGCTGATGCTTTGGCCCGTTGCGCCCGTGCTCCAAACGCCGTTGGAATAGCCGCTCGGCAAGGCAAGCACCACCGTACCGCCATCGCATAGCTCTGCGTCTTGCAGCACAGGCGGTTGCGGCGCGATCACCGCGATGCTGATGGATAATGTGTCGCCCGCGCAGCCACCAATGGCAGGCACCACCGTGTACAAGCCCTGATCACCGATTGCTGCGGCTGCGAAGCTGAGCATCGGAGCATTGAACGATCCGTTCGGCGTGAACCAGGTGCCGGTGGGATTGCCGGTTCCGCTCACCCACAGTTGAAATGGCGCGCCCAAGCAAATCGGTGCAGTTGCTTCCACCTGCGCATCGTTGGGCGCGGGAACCACGTTGAGCGCAACGGGCAGTGCCTCCGAAGTACACATGCCTTCGGATTGCACCACATAGTAAACCACGCTGTCTAGCGGCTGATTGATGGACCATTGCGCACCACTGTGTACAAGCTGCATGAGCGTCGCACCATCGTACCAACTGATTGTGCCCGAGCCCGTCGCGGTGAGCGTTGCCGACTGCCCCAAGCAGATGGTACTGCCCGCTACCGCCAGCGGTTGCGTGAATCCGAACACGAGCACCAAGGCCGTGTCGCTCACCGCGCATCCGTTCGCATCAGCAGCTTCGAGCCATACTGGACCAGCGTCGGTTGTTGAGTACACGCTTGTGGCGGCGACATCATTCCATAGCGGCTGCGTGAATCCGGATGGCAAGTTGAACACCGCTGTTCCTCCGGGGCAGATCAGGGTGTCGTTGCCGATGCTGAGCGGCAATGGGATGGTCACGGTGATAACGAACGACGCACTAACAGGCGCGCAGCCGGGGTTGATGGCTTGAATGGTGTAGTCACCGTCGGCAGCGAGCGTAACGGGATCGATCACCAGCGGCTGACCTGCGAAGGTTCCTTGGGGCGTGATCCACACATAGCCCGTGGCTGTGGGGTTCACCGGTGCCAACGAGAGGCTCTCGCCCACGCATGCGGAATACGGTCCAGTCATCACCGGCGCGTCGGGCGGCACGCTCACCACCAGATCAACCTCGAGCAAGCCACTACCGCATTGACCGACCATCTGCTCCACCCAAACGGTGGTGCTCTGCTGCGCTATGCCCAGATCCAAGGTATTGCCCGTGCCGATCACTTGCGTTTGCGCTGCATCACTGTACCAGGTGATCCCAGGATCGCCGCTCACTACGGCGATCATGGGCTCGCCCACGCAGAAGTCCGTGTCAACGAAGGCCAATTGATCGTAGTCCGGCAGCACGGTCACCTGCGTCCACAACGAATCGCGGCAGCCGAATGGATCGGCAACCACCAGCAGGTAATTGCCCGTGGTGTCGGTGGTAATGCTGTTGCTGAAGATCGGGCCCGGCTCCCAGTAGTAGATCGCTTGCCCTGGGGTGGCCGTGAGCGTGACCTCGTCTCCGGGGCATAGCGTGAATGGACCGGGCACCGTGAGTTCGGCATTGGCCGTGTTGCCGAAGACCTGTACGCTCAGCACGGTTGTGATCGCGCATGCATTCACGCTCACCGTGTAAATGCCCGGCTGCGAGACCACCTGCTCCATGGCATTGCTTCCTGCGAAGGGCGCCTCCCATAACAGGGTGCTCTGGCTGGTGGTAACCACTTGCAAGGTGGTTGTCTCACCGGGCTCGCAGATCACATTATCAGGCAGCACATTGAGGAACGGCGTTGCGTAGTCGGTGACGAGGATGGGCTGGCTGGTGACCTGGCAACCGAGCGTGTCGGTCATCTCCAAGTAGTAGAAGCCTTGTTGCGATGTGAAGATGGTGTCGTTGAATACTGAAAGCGGACCGAGCGGTCCGTACCACTGCCAATCGCCGCCCGGCGCGTTGGTCCAGATCATGGCGGAGTCGTTGGGGCAGATGATGCCATCGAGCGGATCAACGAAGAGCGTCGGCAACGGATTCCAGTTCACCGCGACATCCACCGAGTTCGAAGCCCCGCAACCACTGGGATCAATGGCCGTGCCTCCGTACACATAGTTGCCCGCTTGAATGACCCAAGCCGTATCGCCGCTCACGGAAAGGAAGCTCCCACCCAACCACCCCGAAATGGTGCAATTGAGGCAGGTGCCCACCAAGGCCACGGTATCACCTGGGCAGATGTAAGGCGGCCCCGAAGTCGTGAATATGGGCTGCACATTGGGCAAGGGTATCGCGTAGATGCTATCGGTGCGCATCGCGAAGAGCGTATCGGTTCCGCACGGCGCGTTGGTGATGGCGAAGCCCACCGTGTGATAGTACCATCCTTCCGAGGTGATGGTGTAGCTGCAAGAGAAGTCCTGCGCACCGGGTTGCAGTAAGAACCAAGCTCCACTGCCGGAGCACCGGCGCAGTGATTGTAGCCCTTGCAGGATCTCCACCACTTGACCGTTGAGCGTGAGCACCGCCGAAACCGAGAGCATGATCGGCGTGCCCATGCACAACCGAAGCGTGTCGTCCTGATCGATGTCCTGCGTGTAATTGGTGATGAGTGTGATCTCGTAAGGCGGCAGCGGCACGTCCTCATACAGGAACACATTGACGGTGTTGGTGCGCATGCAGCCCACAGGTGTGGTCACTTGCACGGCGTGGAGGCCGCTGGATGGTGCTTGCACGGAATCGGTGTTGGAGATCACGCCTCCACCCAGGTTCCATTGCACTGCGTTGGCCGGATCAAGATTGGTGGCCCACAGCCATGGTGCTGGCGGCACGCACGCCTCTATCGGCTGCGCGCCGATGGCATTGGTGTTCACCACCACATCGTCGTTGATCCACGGCACCGGCGGCAGCGGATGGATGGTGATGTAGAGCGAATCGCGCCATGTCATGCAATTCTGGCCGATGCTCACATCAACCCAATACCAGCCGGTGGTGTTCGCGGTGATCACCGGCTCTGTACTGCCTGTGCTCCACATGAAGGAGTAGTGAGGCGCATTGTGCCGAATAGAGGTATCCGGCGTGAAGGCAGTCACCGTGTATGCGGTGAGGTTGGCACTGTTGCATCGGCTCGTCGAATCCGGGCCAAAAACACCAGCACCGAGAACGGTGATCCTCGGCAAGATGAAATCCCGATTGCACGCCGAACCGGTCCTCACGTAGGGATCATGCGGCTCACGGCCATCGACATAGCCGCGCGCGATGAAGGCATCCTTGAGCGCCGAGCCGCGCAGCACGCTGTACTGGTTATAGCTGTTATCGCTGCAATAGTTCGACGGTTGCGCTGCGGTGACGGCAAGATCCGAAGGCGCAGCATCGAAGTTGCCATCCGTAGGGAAGAAGAGCCCATGCTCGAAGGCGCCGCTGAATACCGCTTCGCCATCGGCCGCATGAACGATGCCGCCAGGGATCTTCTCATACAGCCCTGCGAATTGTTGCGCGTGCTTGAAATCGAGGTCGCTGGTCTGGAAGCGCGCCACATAGAGATCCCAACTGCCCGATGCCAGGAAACTGCTCTCGCCGTATTGCGCCGTGAAGCCGGTGAGCTGGCACGTGAAGCGACCGAGCACCGCCACATCGTTCTCGAGGATGCTCAGCGCGCGCGTGTTCACCGGATGATCGCTGCCCCATGTCTTCTGCGCCATCAACTCGCCATCGAGCCCCACCTTCAGCAGGAATGAGCTGCGCGGCTCAACAGCAGTGAACAGGTCGGGTTCGGTATCGAGGAAGATCACCGTGCCCTGCACATCGCCCACGAGCATGAGATAGCTCTCCTCCACCAGCAGCATCTCAAAGACCTGATTGTAGGTGCCGCCGCCGAAAGCCCTGAACCACTCCTCTTCGCCTGTGGGCGAGAAGCGCGCGATGAAGACCGCGCTGTACATGGCGTTCTCATGCACGTTGCCCGCGAGCGTGAGCGTATCGGTGAACTGGCCGGTGAGGTACACGTTGCCCTCGATGTCGTGTTCCACGTCCATGCCGCGGTCGGCGAATTCCGCAGCGCCATGCACCAGCCAGAGCGGCGTGCCATCACTGGCGTAAGTGGCCAGGAAGATGTCCACGCTGGGGTCGCCGGAATCCGGATCGATGATGCTCGAGATGCTGCCCTGATCGAAGATCGCTGTTCCACGGAACTCGCCCGCAACCGCAATGCTGCCATCGGGTCCCACGCTCACGCCGTTGGGTTGATCAACGCCATTGGCGCTTCCACCGCGCCGCGCCCAAACCACTTCTCCATCGGCTTGGGCCATCTTCAGCACGAAACAATCCTGTGTGCCGCCGAGCGCGGTGAGCGACTGCCCACCGAATGGCACCGTGTTCATGAACTGGCCCACCAGAGCGATGTGCCCATCGTTGGTGAGTTCCAATTTGATCGCGCGATCGAGGCCCGATCCACCGAATGTGCGCACCCAGACCAAGCCGCCACTGGCATCGTATTTCGCCACCATGGCATCGAGGCTGCCGTTGCTGATTAGCGTGAAGCCGGGCATGTTGATGTTGCCGCCGAACTCTCCCGCCGCGTAGAGGTTGCCGTCAGCATCGATCGCCACATCGTTGAAGGCATCGTTGCTCCACGCGCCCACGCGGCGCGCCCAATGGTCCTGAGTGCTGGCGAAACTCGCGAACAGGCAACAGAGGACCAGCAGCGATGATCGGAGGAACATGGCAAGCAAGGTGTGGTGAAGATAGCCGCAGGATTCAGAACGCTGCCTCAGTGAACCGAAATCCCGAATTGTGGGTAGATTGAGTTCTACTCAGGCACCTCCACCAACGCCCAGCGCAGCACCTCCCAATCGTTGCTCAGCCAGCTGCGATCGGGGAAGATCCACTTGCCGCGCGCATACTTCGCGAGGAAGAAGCGGAGGTCGCCCGTCTTGAAACTGCGCACATGCAAGAGGCAGGTGCGCTTCGGATCATCGGGCACTTCGAAGGCGGGCATCCAGGGTCCAGCGGCGTGCATGGCGCCAAGCTTACGAACCATCGGGGCACAAGCATGCGAGCACAGCGGCTTCGGGTGCTGAATCCCTTGTGAAAGCAGGGATCACCGTCTCATCGACCAACTGGTTGCAGAGGTTTGGGACAAAAGAGGAGGAAACAGAGCG
>JBATND010000463.1:0-11599 GCA_049290175.1 Flavobacteriales bacterium
CTTCGTTGACCCCCCCTCCCAGAAGATCAGCGAGTATTTCGGCGCCCATGTCTTCGGCGAGGACGCCATGCGCATGTTCCTCACAGAGGATGCGTGGTACGCGGTACGGCAGGCCATCCAGCACGGCGACCGCATCGACCGCAAACTGGCTGATCAGGTGGCCAGCGGCATGAAGGAGTGGGCCGCCACCAAAGGCGCCACGCACTACACCCATTGGTTCCAGCCGCTCACCGGTCTCAGCGCCGAGAAGCACGATGCCTTCTTCGAGCCCATCGGTGGCGGCCGCAGCATCGAGCGCTTCGATGGCAGCATGCTCGTGCAGCAGGAGCCTGATGCCAGCAGCTTCCCCAGCGGCGGCATCCGCAACACCTTCGAGGCCCGCGGCTACACCGCATGGGATCCCGGAAGCCCGGCCTTCGTGATCGGTCGCACCCTCTGCATCCCCACCATATTCATCAGCTACACCGGGGAGGCGCTCGATTACAAGATGCCTTTGCTGCGCGCCATCCGCGCCATCGACGAGGCCGCTACCTCTGTGGCCCAGTACTTCGATAAGGACGTGACCAAAGTGACCTGCACCCTCGGCTGGGAGCAGGAGTATTTCCTCATCGACAAGGCGCTCTACTTCGCCCGCCCGGACATCATGATGACCGGCCGCGCGCTCTTCGGCCACATCCCTGCCAAAGGCCAGCAGCTCGAGGACCACTATTTCGGCAGCATCCCCGACCGCGCCAGGGCTTTCATGCGCGAGTTCGAGACCGAGGCCCTCATGCTCGGCATCCCGGTGAAGACCCGCCACAACGAAGTGGCCCCCAACCAATTCGAGTGCGCCCCGGTGTTCGAGGAGCTCAACCTCGCCGTTGACCACAACGTGCTGCTGATGGACGTGATGGAGAAGGTGGCCCAGCGCCACGACTTCCGCGTGCTCCTGCACGAGAAGCCCTATGCTGGCGTGAACGGCAGCGGCAAGCACAATAACTGGAGCTTGGCCACCAACACGGGCGTGAACCTGCTGAAGCCCGCCAAGACCCCGAAGGAGAACATCCGCTTCCTCACCTTCTTCGTGAACACCATCGCGGCCATCCACGCCAACGCCGATGTGCTGCGCGCCAGCATCGCCAGCGCCGGCAACGACCATCGCTTGGGCGCCAACGAGGCCCCGCCGGCCATCATCAGCGCCTTCATCGGCGATTACCTCGGCAGCCTGCTCGACGGCTTGGAGAAGAACATCAAGGGTGCGATGACCCCCGACCGGAAGACCGAGCTCAAGCTCGACATCGGCCGTATCCCGCCGGTGATGCTCGATAACACCGATCGCAACCGTACCAGTCCCTTCGCCTTCACCGGCAACAAATTCGAGTTCCGCGCCGTGGGCAGCAGCGCCAATTGTGCAGGTCCCATGACCGTGCTCAATGTGATCGTGGCCGCTCAGCTGCGCGCCTTCAAGAAGGAAGTGGATGCCCTGATCGACAAGGGAACGAAGAAGGACGAGGCCATCCTGCGCGTGATCCGCGACCTGATCGTGAAGAGCAAGGCCATCCGATTCGAGGGCAATGGCTATGGCGACGAATGGGTGAAGGAGGCCGAGAAGCGCGGCCTCAGCAACATCAAGGACACCCCGCGAGCGCTGGATGTTTGGAGCCGCAAAGAGACCGTGAAGCTCTTCGACGAGCTGGGTGTGCTGAGCCCTGTTGAGACCGAAGCGCGCCACGAGATCGAGCTTCACAGCTACACATTGAAGATCCAGATCGAGAGCCGTGTGGTGGGCGATCTGGCTCAGAACCACATCGTGCCCGTGGCCATCAGCTATCAGAACCGGTTGATCGAGAACGTGAAGGGGCTGAGGGAGGTGCTCGGCGCCGATAAGGCCAAGAAGGCCTCGGCCACGCAGATCCGCCTGATCGAGGAGATGAGCGAGCACATCACCGCCGTGGTCACCCTTGTCGATGAGATGATCGAGGCGCGCAAGAAGGCCAACAACCTGGAGGAGCCGCGCGCCAAGGCCATAGCCTACTGCGACCACGTGAAGCCCTACCTGGAGCGCATCCGCTACCATGCCGACAAGCTGGAACTGCTCGTTGACGATGAGCTCTGGCCCCTGCCGAAGATGCGCGAGCTACTCTTCACCCGCTGATCCTGAAGTCTGAACGCGGGGCGCCCAACCGGGCGCCCCGCGTCGTTTTTCGGCCCCTTTCGCCATTGGACCACTTGTATATCTTCGCCGCGACCCGATTGGAGCCACCATTCCACATGCTGATGATCACACGGAAAATATTGGCCAGCCTGGTGCTGTGCCTGCTCACCACGGCTACGGCCTTCGCGCAGGGCAACCGCTTGGCCCAAGAAGCAGACGACGCCTACAAGAAAGGCTTCTACTTCAACGCCATCGAGCTGTACAAGAAGGCCTACACGGTTGAGAAGAAGGCCACCACCAAGGCCGAGCTCATCTTCATGGTGGCCGAGAGCTACCGCATGCTCGGCGACGCTCCTCAGGCCCAGGTGTGGTACGAGAAGTCCATCAAGGCGCAGCTCGCCGACCCCAGCCCCTATTTCTGGGCGGCCGAGATGCAGAAGCAGCAGGGCAAATACGCCGATGCCATCGCCAACTACAACAAGTACAAGGAGAAGAAGAGCAACGACCCCCGCGCCGATGCCGGGATCGCCGCTTGCCAGCAGGCCCAGCAGTGGAAGGATAGCCCCACCCGCTACAGCGTTGACCCTGAAGTGCTGTTGAACACCCCCCAATGGGACTTCAGCCCCGCCTTCGCCGATAAGAAGAACGAGACCGTGGTCTTCACTAGCAGCCGTCCGGCATCAACCGGCAGCACCACCGACGACATCACCGGCGATTCGTTCACCGACCTCTTCACCAGCACGCGCGACCGCCTCGGCAAGTGGAGCGAGCCCGTGAAACTCCCGTTGGAGATCAATGGCGAAGGCAATGAAGGGGCCCCCATCTTCAACAGCAAGCGCACCATCATGTACTTCACCCGGTGCCCGAGCGAGAAGAAGAAGGTGCTGGGCTGCGACATCTGGATGAGCAAGAAGGTGGGCAACAACTACAGCGCTCCCGTGATGCTGAAGCTGAAGCCCGATACCGGCAAAGAGGATTCGCTGAACATCGGTCACCCCGCGCTGGGTCCCGACGATGAGTTCCTGGTCTTCGCCAGCAACCACCCTTTCCCCGGCCACAAGGGCGGCCGCGATCTGTACAAAGTAGCCCTCAACAAGGATGGCATGCCCACCGGCCAGCCCACGAACCTGGGCGCCGAGATCAATACCGGGAAGGACGAGCTATTCCCCTTCGTGCGCTTCGATGGCAACCTCTACTTCTCTTCCAATGGCCACCCCGGCATGGGCGGCATGGACATGTTCGTAGCCGAGAAGAAGGCCGACGGCCTGTGGACCGCACCCATGAACCTGAAGTCGCCGCTGAACAGCCCCGGCGATGATTTCGCCATCGTCTTCGACGGCGAGAACGACCGCGGCTTCTTCACCAGCAACCGCCCCGGCGGCAAGGGCCAGGACGATATCTGGCGCTTCTACATGCCCGATCTGATCTTTGCGCTGCAAGGCAACGTGTACGACAAGCAGACCGGCCTGCCCATCCAAGGCGCCAAGGTGAGCGTGGTGGGCACCAACGGCAGCAACTTCAGCGCCCTTACCGATGAGAATGGCGGCTTCGCTTTCGTGGAGAGCGGCAAGGACCGGTACATCAAGGAAGAAACGAGCTACAGCATCCTCGCTGAGAAGGAGGGCTACTTGGTGGTGAAGGACCAGATCACCACCGTGGGCCTGAAGGAGAGTACCACTTTCGTGAAGGAGTACTTCTTGGAGCCGACCAAGGGTCCCATCGTGCTTCCGCAGATCCTTTACGACGTGGACAAGTTCTTCCTGCGTCCTGAATCGCAAGACAGCTTAGAGACCCTTTACAACACATTGGTGGACAATCCGAACATCGTAATCGAGTTGCGCTCCCATACGGATGCTCGCCAGACCCGCACATACAAAGGCGGCAACAAGGAGCTGAGCCAGTTGCGTGCGCAGAGCTGCGTGAACTACCTGATTGAGAAAGGCATCGATCCCGCGCGCATGGTGCCCGTAGGCATGGGCCCCGATGAGCCGGTAATCGCGATGGACCTGATCAAGAAGATGCCGACCAAGGAGGAGCAGGAAGCGGCGCACCAGAAGAATCGCCGAACCGACTTCAAGGTGCTGCGAACCGATTACGTGCCGAAAGCGAATTAGCGATGAACCCATCTGAAGGGCATCCCGACACATCGGGATGCCCTTCTTCTTTTCGCCATCATGAGCAGCAGCCGATACGAGCAACGTGGGGTGTCATCCGGCAAGGAGGATGTCCACAAGGCCATTGCCACGCTGGATAAGGGACTCTTCCCACGCGCATTCTGCAAGGTGGTGCCCGATGCACTTACTGGCAGCGCCGAGCATTGCATCGTGATGCACGCCGATGGAGCGGGCACGAAATCGTCGCTCGCCTACGCGTATTGGAAAGAGACCGGCGACATCAGCGTATGGCATGGCATCGCGCAGGACGCCGTGGTCATGAACCTCGACGACCTGCTGTGCGTGGGAGCTATCGATGGCATTTTGCTCAGCAGCACGATTGGCCGCAACAAGAGGCTGATCCCCGGCGAAGTGGTGAGCGCGATCATTGAAGGCACCGAACGTTTCCTGGAAGAGATGCGCTCACATGGAATCGGCATCGGAAGCACCGGTGGCGAAACTGCCGATGTGGGCGACCTGGTGCGCACCGTGATCGTGGATAGCACCGTGGTGTGCCGCATGAAGCGCAATGAGGTGATCGACAATGCGCGCATCCAAGCCGGCGATGTGATCGTGGCGTTGGCCAGCGATGGGCAGGCCACCTACGAACGTTTCTTCAATGCGGGCATGGGCAGCAACGGCCTCACCAGCGCACGGCACGATGTGTTCGCGCAGGAGTTGGCAACGAAATACCCCGAGACCTTCGATCCCGCCACGCCAACGGAGCTCGTTTACAGCGGACAAGCACGACTGACCGATCCGCTCGAAGGAACACCGCTCGATTTCGGCAAGGCCGTGCTCTCGCCTACGCGCACCTACGCTCCCGTGGTGAAACAAGTGCTCGGCGCGATGCGCTCAGAGATCCATGGCATGGTGCATTGCAGCGGCGGTGCACAGACCAAGGTGCTGCACTTCGTGGAGGGTCTTCGCATCATCAAGGACGATCTCTTCCCCACGCCGCCGCTCTTCGCCGCGATCCAGCGGATGAGCAACACCGACTGGAACGAGATGTACAAGGTCTTCAACATGGGCCACCGCTTGGAGTTCTATGTGCCGCCCGCTCGCGCGGAAGAGATCATCACGATCTCGAAGTCCTTCGGCATTGCCGCCAAAGTGATCGGAAGGGTGGAAGCTGCGCCTGCGAAAGAGGTTGTCCTCACGAGCGATCACGGATCCTTCAGCTATACCTGACCATTACTGATCAGCGGCCTCTGCGTCACTGTTCCGCTGCATTGTCCGCATTCAACATGTCCGACCTCCTCTCCAAGCTCTCGTCCCTCGCCGACCGTCGCACCGAGATCGGCAAACAGCTCGCCGACCCGTCGGTGATCGCTGATCAGAAGAAGTTCATCGAGCTCAATCGCAGCTACCGCGACCTTGAGCCGATCGAGCAGGCCTTCTTCCGCTTCAAGAAACTGCACGATGACCTCGCTGGCGCCGAAGAGATGCTGCGCACAGAGAAGGACCCCGACCTGCTGGAGATGGCAAGGGCCGAGCGCGATCAGAGCCGTGAGGGCATCGAAGCGATGGAGGAGCAGGTGCGCATGATGCTGGTGCCGAAGGACCCGAACGATGCGCGCAATTGCACCGTGGAAGTGCGAGCTGGCACTGGCGGTGATGAAGCGAGCCTCTTCGCGGGCGATCTCTACCGCATGTACAGTCGCTACATCGAAGGACTGGGCTGGAAGATCGAGGTGGCCGATGTGAGCGAGGGCACGGTGGGCGGCTACAAGGAGGTGATCTTCAATGTGATCGGCGAAGGGGCATACGGAGTGCTGAAATTCGAGGCAGGTGTGCATCGTGTGCAGCGCGTGCCGGCCACTGAGGCGCAAGGGCGCATACACACCAGCGCGGCCACCGTGAACGTGCTTCCGGAAGCCGAAGAAGCCGATGTGGACCTGAAGGAGAGCGATGTGAAGATGGAGACCGCTCGTAGCGGTGGCGCCGGTGGCCAGAACGTGAACAAGGTGGAGACCAAGGTGCGCCTAACGCACATTCCGACCGGCACCGTGGTGATGTGCCAGACCGAGCGCAGCCAATTGGGCAATCGCATGAAGGCGATGACCATGCTTCGCACCAAGTTGTACGAGGAGCAGGTGGTGAAGCACGAAGCCGCTGTGGCCGCGCAGCGCAAGAGCCAAGTGAGCAGCGGCGATCGCAGCGCCAAGATCCGCACGTACAACTTCCCGCAGAGCCGAGTGACCGATCACCGCATCGAACTCACCGTGCATAACCTGCCGCAAGTGCTCAACGGCGATCTGCAGGACATCATCGACGCCTTGCAACTCGCAGAGCGCACGGAGAAGCTGCGCGCCGAAGCGGGGCTTTGACGCTTGCTGGAACCGGCTGCGGCTACCTTGCCCGTCCCGTGTCGCGGGATGAAACACATGCGCGCCCTCCGCATCGGTTCCGCTTTGATCGCCATCATTGGAATCGGCCTGGTCTGCTGGCTGATCGCCATGAAGGGCGAAGCCTATGGAGCATTGGTGGAGCGCTGCTACGGGTATGGATTCCTGCAGAGCTACTCGGACAAGTTGCCTTTGCCGACGTGGTGGCAGCTTGCACTTGCTGCATTGCCGTGGATCTTCGTTGCCGCTGCCATCGCCTTGTTTCCACGACTGACGGCATTGCTGCACAACGCATTGGTGGGGTCATGGCGCTTATGTCGCGATGCGATGCGCGGTACATGGGCACGGATGCCGCTTTGGGAGCGCGCTTGGTTCGTGGCGGCATTGGTGGGCTGCGCCGTGCTGCGCACCTACTTCGCCGCAACTGATCCGCCGGTATTCGATGAGGCCCTCAATTGGCTCTTGTTCGCCGAGCGCGGTCCGCTGGTATCGCTCACTTGGTACGCCGCGCCGAACAACCACATCGGAGCCACCGTCCTCACGGCTATCGTGGGCCTGCTGCCGGTCGATCCGTTGGTGGCGCTCCGCGCACCTGCAGTGATTGCTGCTCTTCTGTTGCAGGTTGCGCTCTACGTGCTGCTGCGCCGATTCAGTTCGCCCATGTCGGCAGTGCTCGCTTCGGCGTTCGCGATAGCGTCGCCCATGATGCTGTACTACGATCATGTGGGCCGTGGATATGTGTGGGTGGCACTGGCCTTCACCATCGCGATGGGAGCTGCGCTGAAGTGGCTTTTGGCGCGTGATGAACGCGGGTTATGGCTCACGAGCCTGGCCTGCATGGCCGGCACATTCGTGATGCCTTCTTTCCTCTACGCAACTGCTGGCTTATTCATCGCGCTATTGATTCTGGATAGAGATCGGCGCCGTGTGCTGAACGCCGCAGTTTGGTCGGTCATCGGTATTGCCGCGTTGTATGCACCAGGGTTGATCGTGAGCGGCGTGGGCGCTTTCGCGGACAATCAATGGGTGCGGCCAGTGGGCATGGCGGAGGTGGTCCGTGCGTGGTGGCCGCATTTCAATCGCACCTTCGAGGGCCTCACAGGCATCCCGCGCGGATTCGTGGTCGTGCTGCTGCTTCTCGGTGCATGCACAGCGATTGTTCGGAAGCCGTTGCGTTCGGTAGCAGCGATGGTCGCGATCATCGTTGGAAGCGCGTTGTTGACCCCATTCATCCACGGCGTGCTGCCCTTCGAGCGCACTTGGATCTACTTGATCGCTCCGCTTGTGTTTTCTGTTGCGCTGGTCGCGGATCGCGGCCTTGCCCGGTACCGGTTTCCTCAACTCGCCATTCCTGTTGCCCTTGTCTTGATCATGGTCCAAACGAAGCGCGTGCGTGAGGCTCTGCCGGTTCTGGAGCGAGACGCCTATCGCGTGATGGAGGCAACGGCACTGCTTCGATCCGAGCGGCCCGAGCGGATCCGTGCGTGGGCGCAGCCGCTTTCCACCTACTTGTTCTTCGCATGGAAGCGCGGGCAGTTGCCTGAAGGCTGCGACTTCGACTTTTCGAGCACCACGGAAGTGGAACCGGGCACATTCGTGATCGGGCGCAAGAGCGAATTCGATCCGGGGCGCGGCGATCGGATGGTGTTCACCTACGAAGGTGCCGATGCCATCTGGGTAACGGGCCCCAAGCCATAGGGCAGCCTTCCTCGTTCTGCTAGGCTGAAAGTGATGCGCATCACCCCGCAGCCCCTATGGGCAGGTCTAACTTGCGGCACCCTCAAGGTTCCCGCTTGAAACAATTGCTCCGCATGAAGAAAGTCCTTGCATTGATCACTGGGGTTGCCGCATTAGCAGCCTGCCGCACCGATAAGCCTGTGGAACCAACCCCCACGCCTCCGGAAGCCGCTGTGCTGCGCATTCATGTAGTGCCTGAATGGGAGGGCCAGCCCTTTCAGCCTTTCTATGAGTACCGCGCTCCGGGCAACATCCGTTTCCAGGCCGAGATGGTGCGCTTCTACCTGAGTGACCTGCGCTTGGTGGATGGCCCGGATGAAGAAGTGATCAGCACCGTGAAATTGCTCGACATGGGCAATGGCGCGTACGACATCGACATGCAAGCCCCCGAGGGAACATGGATGGGCATGCGCGCCGGGCTTGGCCTTCCGAACGCCCTCAACTACACCAACGCTGCGCTCTACGGAGACACGCACCCCATGAGCGTGAACACCGGCATGTATTGGAGCTGGGCCACCGGATACAAATTCGTGCTCTTCGACGGTCGCTTCAATCCCGATCCGCTCAGCACCAGCCCGCTGCTATCGCCTTTCTCGGTGCATACGGGCATGGATACCTGCTACGCCACGGTGGATCTTTTCCCGGCTTTACCATTCAGCACCACCAAGGGCCAAGTGACCGAGGTGACCTTGCGCGTTAAGGTCGATGGCTTCCTGCAGACGCCCGAGGAGACCATCGATGTGGTCACGGAGAATCAATCGCATGGCGCCAACTACCCGCTAGCGCTGAAGCTCACGCGCAACGTGAAGCGCAGTTTGAAGCTCGAATAGATGCGGCTGGCCATCGGCATAGCGATGATCGCGCTGCTGGGGGCCTGCCGCCATCCGGAGCAGGAGCTGATTGAGCCGGATCGGCCCTTCAATGTGCTCTTGCCGAATGGCTTCCCCGCCATCGCCTCGCCAGCGGATAATCCGCTCACTGAGGCGAGCGTGGCCATGGGCAAGGCGCTCTTCTTCGACAAGCGGCTCTCGCGCGATGGCACCATCAGTTGCGCTTCGTGCCATTTCCCGGAGCGAGCATTCAGCGATACCGTAGCGCGCAGCATAGGCGTCGATGGTCGTATCGGCATGCGCAATTCACCGCCTTTGATCAACCTCGCTTGGCATAGCGCATTCTTCCGCGACGGTGGCGTGCCCACTTTGGAGCAGCAGGTGATCGCGCCCATCCACGACCCGTTGGAGATGGATTTCAGCATCACCCGTGCCGCTGCGGACCTGCGATACCAAGAGCCGTATAGCACGCTCAGTCAGCGCGCCTATGGCAAGCCGATGGAGGCCTGGGAGCTTTCGCGCGCATTAGCGGCCTACGAGCGCACCTTGGTCAGCGGCTGGTCGCGCTACGATCGGTACTTGAATGGCGACGCATCGGCGTTGAGTACGAATGAGCTGAATGGCTTGGAGCTCTTCCGAAGCGATGCGCTCAATTGCACGGCCTGCCACAGCGGCTTCGACCTGAGCGACCACGGCTACCACAACGTGGGGCAGTACATCAGCTACACCGATCCCGGCCGTGAGCGCATCACCCTGATTCCTTCAGACAACGGAAAGTTCAAGACGCCCACCTTGCGCAACATCGCGCGCACGGCCCCGTACATGCACGATGGCGCCCTGCCCACCTTGGAAGCGGTCATCGACTTCTTCGCAACTGGCGGCCTGCCCCATGCCAACCGCGACCCCGAGATGCGCACCTTTGCATTGAATCCACAAGAGAAGGCCGACCTGATTGCCTTCCTCCACGCGCTGAACGATGAGCGTCCGATAGACCAAGTTCCATGAAGCAGCCCCAGATCATCATCTTTCTCGGTATCATGCTGGCATTCGCGGCTTGCAAGCCCGATCCCAAGCCCGATGACCCCGGCGATGACAACGGCGGCACACACACCACCACGCCCTACACGCTGCAGATCCCTGCCAACTTCCCACCCATGACCATCCCATCGGACAACCCGATGACGGTGGAGGGTGTGCGCTTAGGCCGCTATCTGTTCTACGAGGAGCGCTTGAGCGGCAACAACACGCAGAGCTGCGGCAGCTGCCACGCGCAGGCTTTCGGCTTCAGCGATAGCGGCAATCAGTTCAGCACCGGTATCGATGGATTCCAAGGCACGCGCAACAGCATGGTACTGCAGAACCTGGGCTGGGAGCAGCGCTTCTTCTGGGATGGTCGTGCAGCAACCTTGGAGCAACAGATCCTCATGCCGGTGGAGGACCCGATCGAGATGCACGAGACATGGCCCAATGCCGTAGCGAAGCTGCAAGCCGATCCCGCCTATCGCCAGCTCTTCTTCGATGCCTTCGGGAGCAACACGATCACCAAGGAGCGCGCAGCGAAGGCTGTTGCCCAATTCCTGCGCACTATGATCAGCGGCAACTCGCGCTTCGATCAATTCCAGCGCGGCGAGATCTTCCCGAACATGCTCGAGCAAGGCGGCATCCTGCTATCGCAGCAAGAAGGCGGCGATCCGGCGAATGGACTGGGCGGTCAGTGGGGAGCGGATTGTTTCCATTGTCATCCGCATGGTGGTGCCCGCTTCACGGATGGGTTGATGCGCAACAACGGGCTCGATAGCGTGTTCACCGATCTGGGGCTCGGTGGCATCACCGGTCAGCCGCAGGACATGGGCCTGTTCAAGACCGCATCGTTGCGCAACGTGGCCGTGAGCGCGCCATACATGCACGATGGGCGGTTCAACACGTTGGAAGAAGTGATCGAGCATTACAACAGCGGAGGGCATCCCTCAACAACCATCAGCCCGTTCATGAAATACACGGAGGGTGGCCTTCAGCTAACAGCGGAGAAGAAGGCCCAGCTGCTGGCTTTCCTGAACATGCTCACCGATCACGAGTTCCTGAACAATCCGGAGTTCAGCGACCCCGGGCCGCCGTAGCTCGAGGGGTGATTGGACTTCGCTTTTGGGATAGGCAGTTGCCAGTATGCGGCTCCATTACCTGATAGGAGATTGCACTGCATACTGCCAACTGCGTACTGCCGACTTCTACAGCAAACAAGTCCCAAAGGCCTAAGCAGCCCTAACGCTTGGCAACTCCGGTGCCCATGACACGCAGCGCAGCTTGTCGCCGAAGATCTCCGGTTTGAAGAGGCTTGAACCGAGCAGCAGCCGTGCGCATTCCTGCACGCCTTCGGTGATGCTGGGGTGCGGATGGATC
>JBATND010000464.1:0-4464 GCA_049290175.1 Flavobacteriales bacterium
TCATATACTCTCCATCGATACGCGCCCTGATGGACTCATCGCGCTAGGCACGTTGAATGGCGGCTTCCACTTCCTCACGGATACGAGCGTCCACTTCTTCACCACCTTCAATTCGGGCTTCTGGGACAATACCCAGCGAGGCGTTCTCTTCGACTTGAACGCCAACGAACGCTGGGTGGCTACTCCAGCCGCAGGGCTACTCCGGCAGTTCGGTGATTGGTACGGCGGCACCTGGTTCCAATACACCACCTTCAATTCAAATCTGCCTTCCAACGGGCTCGTGGACCTTGCCCAATCCTCCGATGGCAGTTTATGGATAGCCACGCAGGTTGCAGGTTTGGTTCAGCGATTCCCGAACGGTAGCTACCAGTCCTTCACCGAGGCTAACTCGGGCCTGCCGGCGAACACCTTGAACCGCATCAAGTTGGCCAATGACGGAGCATTATGGGTTGCCATGTACGACGGTGGCTTAGCTCGATTCGATCCAACCCTGGATGTACAGGACCAAGCACATCCTGATGGCCTTCAGGTGATTCCATCGGTCAATCATGGGAGCTTCCGCGTGGTTGGCTTTGATTCCAGCGGAAAGGTGTCCTGGTCGATTACCGATCACCAGGGCCGCGTCATTCTTAATGGCAAGGGCAGCACTGCATCGGAACTGCGATTCGAGGGTTTGGGTCTCAGCCCAGGTGCCTACATCCTAACGCTGCATGGGGAAGGGATGTCAAGGAGCGGACGTTTTTTGGTCCATTGACCTGGCCATAGCGACAAGGTATCTTGCGCGGCCCGTCAGGGTAACAATTCACCAACGCATGAGGTCATCCTTACTCGCGCCCGTCGCGCTCATTCTCACGCTCTTCAATCCGAGCAGGTCTGTGGCACAATGCACAACCACCAACGCGACCACTTGCCAATGCAGGGTCTCCGGCGCGACCACCTGCGAACTCCTGCCTGACATCCAGATATCCTGGTATGCCTTGCAGAACTACGCAAGCGGACCTAACCAATACGCTCAGAATGCCACATCGAACGCAGGCCGCCTGCGTGTCAGCGGGAGCACCCCGAA
Organism: Flavobacteriales bacterium; assembly: GCA_049290175.1. Lineage (GTDB taxonomy): Bacteria > Bacteroidota > Bacteroidia > Flavobacteriales_F > PHOS-HE28 > PHOS-HE28. The sequence continues at coordinate 1,067 of JBATND010000464.1, forward strand.
TCAGGGGTTCGGTCCTTTGGAGGTGCGTGGTGTGAATTCAGCAGGCCAGCGCACCTTCATCTGTGGGCCCGATACCGTTACGGTGAACAACCTGCCCAGCGACAATAATGGCTTCACGTGTTCCAATGGTTATGAAGCCCGTCAGAGACTGTATCAGCGAGTGTACAGAAAGGTGGGCAACACCATGACTTACACCGAGGAGTTGCGCGGCACCATGACCTACCATCCTACGCATAACCACTACCACGTGGATGATTGGACCACAATGACCTTGCGCATCGAACAAGCAGGCGTTTCTGATCCGCGTGAATGGCCAATCGTGGCCACCGGTGCGAAGCTCGGCTTCTGCCTGATGGACCTGAGCACATGTCCTTCGAGCACAGGTCATTGCCGCACTTCGCAACTGTATAATCAGGGCACAGCGCTTAACAGCTCCAGCAATTTCCCCAATTACGGACTTGGCATTGGATACAGCTGCTCAGAGAATTTCCAAGGAATCAGTGCGGGCAAGACAGACATCTACAGTGAATCGCTCGACGGCATGTGGATCAATCTGCTCCCGGGCAATCCAGGTCTTCCGGTGCTGTGCAATGGCAATTACTGGATTGTAGCCGAGGTGGATCCGCGCAACGCGTGGCGCGAGGAGAACGAAGAGAACAATTACACGATGATCCCGATCACGATCAACACGCAGAAAACTGCAGGAAGCGGCGGAACTGGGAGCATCCTCACCGATAAGAGGGCACTTCTGGCCCCCGGCCAATCCATAACCCTCACTGCAACTCCGGGGTACAGCTACCTCTGGAGCAATGGCGCAACCTCACGCTCCATCTCTGTAAGCTCCGCAGGTACATATTCCTGCACGGTAACGGCTCCGTGCGGTTCCATCGCTACTCCAAGTATCACGGTATCGTCATTGGCAGCACCTGCAGTGCCCACCGGCACCGGCGCCACTGTGCTTACTGGCAACAGCGCGCAGATCAGCGCTACCGGGTCGAATGTTCGCTGGTATGACGCTCCCTCCGGGGGCAGCTTGCTGGGATCAGGCAATGCGTTCAACACACCAGTGCTCACTTCCACTACTGATTACTGGGCTGCAGATGTGAACGTCTCGAATGGCCAGACCATTTCTGCAGGCAAGGAGGACAACTCGGGCGGCGGCGGTTACTTCAATGGCAAGCATTGGCTCTACTTTGATGCCTACGAGCCCTTCAAGCTGGAATCATTCAAGGTGTACGCCAACAGCTTCGGAAAACGTCAGTTCGTAGTTCGCGACCAGCTTGGCAACCTCATTCACGAGTTGTTCATCGAGCTTGCTCCAGGCATGACAGAGGTGCAAGTGAATTGGGACATTCCCGCAGGCATCAACCACGCCATCACTGCGTTCGATGACAATAGTGATGTCTACCAGGACCTCTACAGGAACAACGCAGGCGTCTCTTACCCCTACGCCATCGGCTCTTTGGGGTCGATCACCGGCTCATCGGGAGGAAGCGGCGTGTACTACTTCCTGTATGATTGGCGGGTGAGCACGAACGACGTGATTTCCGAAAGCGCCCGCACCATGGTGACAGCGAACGTTTCCCTTGGCGTGAGCGCCGATGTGAAGGCCATGCTCGATGGCCCGTTCAACGCGCAGAGCGGCTTGATGAACGATGGTCTTCGCGCCGCTGGCCTCATTCCTTCCTCCGAGCCATTCACTGCGCTTGGCTTCACCCACGCTGCCGGTGGAGGAGGCGAAACCGCCACCCCAGCTTTCCTGCAGTCCACCGGTGCCAATGCCCCAGTGGATTGGGTCCTGCTCGAGCTTCGCAGTGCATCCAATCCCACACAGATCGTGGCCACTCGTAGTGCTTTGGTCACCCGCAACGGCGATGTGGTGAGCGGTGATGGCGGAGAGATACGTTTCGGCATGCTCGATGGCAACTTCCACCTGGCCGTGCGTCATAGGAACCATCACGGCTGCATGACCGCAGCACCGGTCGCACTGAACCAAGGCCAAACCACCATGGATTTCCGTGATATTGCCACAACCACGTTCGGCACCGATGCGCGCAAGAACAACGGCGGCACCATGACCCTCTGGTCCGGCAATGTGCAGCGTGACCTCTGGATCAAATATGTGGGCGAGCAGAACGACCGGGACCCCATCCTCACGGCAATCGGCGGCACCGTGCCCACGAACACGACCAACGGATACCTGATGCAGGACGCGAATCTCGACGGCGTCGTGAAGTATGTGGGTGAAGACAATGACCGCGACCTCATCCTGCAGAACATCGGCGGCTCCATTCCAACGAACGTGCGTGTTGAGCAATTGCCCTAAATCACCATCTTGCCCCCTGAAAGGGGTCCCCCTCTTCCCAGCCCCAACCAAAACCACTTACATGAGATTCTTGAACACGTCCCTTTTGCGACGAGCCTGTAGCGTCGTCGCGGCTGCTTTCATGCTCTTGGGCGCAGCAAAAGCCCAGCTTCCCGCCAACGTCGATATTGACCTGGTAGCTGGTCCGGCGGCCAACCAAATCGACGTGCGCATGCGCGCCAACGGGGCTTCCTTCGGGCAAGTGCTCTCCGCCCTCACGTTCACGGTGCGTTATGCGGAGGCTTCTCCTGCGACCCTCACAGCAGGCACTTCACCATGGTGTCCAGGAGCGGCATTCCCTATTGCGCCGACTTCCGTGGTCATCGACGGAGGCTTCAAGTACCGTACCTACAATTCCATCGCAACAGTCTCTCTGGAAGACGAGGACAATGGCGGCTGCGGAGCTGTGCTGCCCGCCGACCAGTGGGTGGTGATTCACCGCATCAATGTGAACAACAACACTGGTTGCACTGAATTCCAGATCATCAACGACGCCTACACCGCTGCGAACAACAGGAACTTTTACATCTCACTGAATGGCGAACCCAAGACGGGCGCAGTGCAAGCCAATAGCGTGCTTCGTGGAAACTGCACAGAGGACTGCCTTGGAGTGATTGGAGGACCTGCGCTGCCCGGCACTTCGTGCAACGACAATAACGTTTGCACGATCAACGATACTTGGGATGCCAATTGCAATTGCGCTGGAACCTTCCAGGACACGGATAGCGATGGCTTCTGCGATGCCAACGACAATTGCCCAACTGTACCCGGCCAGATCGGCTCGGCTTGCAACGATGGCGATGATTGCACGATCAACGATGCGCTGGACGCCAATTGCAACTGCGTTGGAACCTTCCAGGACACCGACAGCGATGGCGTATGCGATGCCAACGACAACTGCCCCACCGTGCCCGGCCAGATCGGCTCGTCTTGCAACGATGGCGATGATTGCACGATCAACGATGTGCTTGACGCCAATTGCAACTGCGTTGGAACCTTCCAGGACACCGACAGCGATGGCGTATGCGATGCC
>JBATND010000465.1:0-12311 GCA_049290175.1 Flavobacteriales bacterium
GCTCCACTACGCGCAATGTCACCATCGCACAGCCCGCAGCAGCATTGAGCAGCAGCATCAGCGCTCAAACCAATGCGAGCTGCTTCGGCAGCAGCAATGGCAGCGCGACGGTGAGCGCCAACGGCGGCACCTCGCCATACAGCTATAGCTGGAACACCATCCCCGTGCAGAGCGGCGCAACCGCTACTGGTTTGGGCGCAGGCAGCTACACCTGCACCATCACCGATGCCAACGGCTGCAGCACCACGCGCAACGTCACCATCACGCAGCCCGCAGCAGCGCTCAGCAGCAGCGTAGGCGCGCAGAACAATGTGAGCTGCTTCGGTGGAAGCAACGGCAGCGCGACAGTGAGCGTGAGCGGAGGCACCGCACCATACACCTATGGCTGGAACACCACGCCCGTGCAGAACGGCGCCACGGCGAACAACCTGCCTGTCGGCACTTGGACCTGCACCATCACCGACGCCAATGGCTGCAGCACCGCGCAAGTGGTGAACATCCTGCAACCGGCAGCAGCGCTGGCCAGCAGCATCACCGCGCAGACCAACGCCAGCTGCTTCGGCGCCAGCAACGGAAGCGCCACCGTGCAGGCTTCGGGCGGAACGGGCCCTTACAGCTACAGCTGGAACAGTTCCCCGGTGCAGACGAACGCCACGGCCAACAACTTGGCAGCAGGCGCATACCTCTGCACCATCACCGATGCGAATGGCTGCACCACCACGCAGAACGTGAACATCACGCAGCCCGCTGCCGCGCTGAGCAGCAGCATCAGCGCGCAGACCAACGTGAGCTGCTTCGGCAACAACAGCGGCAGCGCAACGGTGAGCGCCAGTGGCGGCACCGCGCCTTACACCTATTCGTGGAACACGGCACCCGTGCAGAGCGGGGCCACGGCGAGCGGCCTCACTGCTGGCACGTGGACCTGCACAATCTCCGATGCCAACGGCTGCACCACCACGCGCAACGTCACCATCACGCAGCCCGCTGCCGCTTTGAGCAGCAGCATCGGCGCGCAGACCAACGTGAGCTGCTTCGGCACTAGCACGGGCAGCGCAACCGTGAACGCCAGTGGTGGCACGGCACCCTACGGCTTCGTGTGGAACACCACGCCCGCACAGACCGGCTCGAGCGCGAACAACCTTCCCGCTGGCACCTGGACCTGCACCATCACCGATGCCAACGGCTGCATTGCCACGCGCAACGTCACCATCACGCAACCTGCCGCTGCATTGAGCTGCAGCATCAGCGCGCAGACCGACGTGAGCTGCTTCGGAAACAGTACTGGCAGCGCAACGGCTAGCGTGAACGGAGGCACCGCACCATACAGCTACAGTTGGAATACAACGCCGGTGCAACTCAGCGCCAACGCGAGCAATCTGCCCGCTGGCACCTGGAACTGCACCATCACCGATGCCAACGGCTGCACAACCACGAGCAGCGCCATCATCACGCAACCCGCATCGGCACTGAGCAGTTCCATCGCTTCGCAGACCAACGTGGGCTGCTTCGGCAGCAGCACCGGAAGCGCAACCGTGGAAGCCAGCGGCGGCACTGCTCCATACAGCTACGCGTGGAACACGGCACCTGCACAGAGCGGCTCCAGCGCCAGCAACTTGCCCGCAGGCACATGGACCTGCACCATCACCGATAGCAACGGCTGCATCACCATGCGCAATGTCACCATCACGCAGCCCGCTGCCGCACTCGCGCTGAGCGGAAGCACGACCGCCGCTACTTGCGGTGGTGCCAACAACGGCGCGATCGATGCCACCATCGCAGGCGGCACCGCGCCATACGCGATCAACTGGAGCGGTCCGGGCGGATTCAGCTCGAGCAACGAGGACATCAGCGCCTTGGCTTCGGGCATCTACACCTTGAGCGTTACCGACGCCAACGGTTGCACTGCAACACAAACCTTCAGCGTGAACCAGCCCGGCATGTTCACAATCGACGCCACGCTGAGCGATCACAGCGGCTACGGCGTCAGCTGCGCCAATGGCAGCAATGGCAGCATCAGCATCGTTGCCACCGGCGGCACCGGTCCTTACACGCACGCTTGGACAGGCCCGAACGGATTCACGGCGAGCACGCAGAGCATCTCGGCTGCGGCGCCCGGCACCTACACCTACACCATCACCGACAGCAATGGATGCAGCGCCGCGCACAGCTTCACGCTCACGGCACCTGAGCCCATGAGCGCATCGGCAACGGCTGCTACTGTGAATGGCGCTTGGAACATCGCGTGCAATGGCGCATCAACGGGCAGCATCCATGCGAGCATCAGCGGTGGCTTGGCACCTTACGCTTTCAGTTGGAGCGGCCCCGGCGGATTCGCTTCGAGCAATGAGGACATCAACGGCCTAGCCGCTGGCTCCTACACGCTCACCATCACCGACGACAATGGCTGCATCGCCAACGCGAGCATCACGCTCACGCAAGCGCCGCAGCTCACTGGCAGCAACAGCGCCATCACCAACGTGAGCTGCAACGGCGAAAGCAACGGTAGCGCCAGCGTTTCTGCGAATGGCGGAACCGCACCTTACGCGTTTGCCTGGAACACCACGCCTGTGCAAAACGGCCCGGTCGCGATCGGCCTTCCAGCAGGCGATTACTCCTGCACGATTACCGATGCGAACGGTTGCACCGCTGCGGTGAACGTCACCATCACGCAGCCCGCAACGCTCGCTGTGAACATCACCGGCAGCACCGATGTGCTGTGCCACGATGGCATCAGCGGCACTGCGCAGTCACAGGCCTCTGGTGGAACAGCGCCCTACTTCTACTCGTGGAGCACGGCACCCGCGCAATACACGCAGAACGCCACGGGCCTCGCGCAAGGCACCTACACGGTAACCGTCACCGACGCACTCGGATGCCAAGCTCAAGCCGATGCCACTATCGGTGGACCGCAGTTCGAAGTATGGGCAGTGCCTGAGAGCGTGAGCCCTGTGAGCTGCTACGGCCTCACCGATGGACAAGCCACACTTGATGTAAGCGGCGGCAGCGGCTCTTACACGATCACGTGGAACACCACGCCCGAACAAACCGGCCTCACAGCAACCGGCCTTGCGCCAGGTCTCTATTGGGCGTTGGTTGTGGACAACAACGGCTGCGATCACGAGAAGTGGGTGCCCGTGGAGATCCTCGGCCCTGCGGCTCCCTTGGCCGTGCAACTCGGCATCACGCCCATCAACTGCGCAGGCGCGAACAATGGTGCCATCAACCTCACCCTGAGCGGCGGTCTCGCACCTTACTCACATATCTGGTCCGATGATTTCGGCAACAGCACCGGAATCGAGGACCTCTTCAACCTGGATCCCGGCACCTACCATTTGGCTGTGCAGGATGCCTTGGGCTGCGCGATCGACACCAGCATCACCATTGCGCAACCCGCGCCGCTTAGCGTCACTGAGTCCATTATACCAGCCGCTTGCCAAGGCACGCAGACGGGTGCCATCGACCTCACTGTTGCAGGCGGCACCACGCCTTACACCTTCATCTGGAGCGGCGCAGGCGGCTATAGCGCTAGCACCGAGGACATCAGCGGCTTGAGCGCTGGCACCTACATCGTAATCGTGATCGATGCCAACGGCTGCCAATTCGTGAACGGGTACAACGTGACGCAGCCCGGCGGGCTCGAAGCCTCGATTGCCGTGAGCGACAACAACGGATCGGGCATCACTTGCGCAGGCGCGAACGATGGCAGCATCGACCTGAGCGTTGTGGGCGGAAGCGGCAGCTACACCTTTGACTGGAACGGACCGAACGGCTTCGCCAGCAATGACGAAGACCTGAGCGGCCTTGCTGCTGGCACCTATACCGTGCTGATCGCCGATGGCAACGGCTGCAGCATGCTCCAGCAAGCCACGATCACCGCACCCGACCCGCTCAGCGCGTCGGCCTTGGGCAGCGCAGCGAATGGCTATGGCATTTCATGCAACGGCGGTTCCGATGGCGCGATCAACTTGATCATCGCAGGCGGCACAGCGCCCTTCAGCACAGCATGGAGCGGGCCTGATGGTTACAGCAGCACCGATGCGAGCATCAGCGGCTTGGCTGCAGGCGCTTACGCTGTGCTCATCACCGACGCGAATGGCTGCACCACGAACGCAACGAGCACGCTCACCGAGCCCACTGCGCTGAATGCAAGCGCCGTGGCCATGGTGTGGCCCGATGGCACCAACATCTCGTGCGCAGGCAATGCCGATGGCTCCATCGACCTGAGCGTCGCTGGCGGTGTGATGCCGTACAGTATCGCTTGGACCGATGGAACGGGCTTCTCCGCTTCGACAGAAGACGTGAGCGGCCTGCTGCCAGGCGGCTACCAAGCCAGCATCACCGATGCCAACGGCTGCATGGCCAGCGCATTCGCCTTGATCGAAGCACCCGCAGCCATTGACATCGCTGCGCAGATCAGCGCGATCAACAACAGCAACGTGAGCTGCGCGGGCGCAACCGACGGCTCCATCACGCTCAGTGTTGCTGGCGGTGTTGGTCCGTACAGCATCCTGTGGAACAACGGCAGCACCGACGAAGAACTCATCGCCATCGGCGCAGGCAGCTATAGCGTCACCATCACCGACGCGCACGGCTGCACGGCCACTGGCAACTACACGCTCGAAGAGCCGCAAGTGATCAGCATCGACCTGCTGGCCGCTACGCTGCCCGGCGGGAACAACCTCAGCTGCAACGGCGCTGCCGATGGATCGCTCGTAGCGAACATCTCGGGTGGCGAAGCACCATTCAACTATGCCTGGAGCGGTCCTGATGGATTCACTTCAACAGACGAAGCGCCCACCGGTCTTGCTGCAGGCAACTATCAGCTCGTGCTCACCGACGCGCATGGCTGCGAGGCCAACGCCAGCATCGCGCTCACCGAGCCGCAACCTGTGGCCGTGCTGATCAGCAGCACCGTGTACAGCGGGGGCTATACGATCCCTTGCGCGGGACTGAGCATCGGTACGGCCGCGGCCAGCGCAACCGGCGGTACGCCAGGCTATGCATTCGCGTGGAGCGGTCCTGACGGATACGCTAGCAGCGATGCGAGCATCGTGAGCCTTGGCGCGGGCGCTTACAACGTGATCGCCACGGACCTCAACGGCTGCACTGGATCCGCTTCCATCACGCTCGCTGCACCTGAGCCGCTGGATGTGGTCATCGACATCGCCGACCTGGGCGGCTTCCCGGTGAGCTGCAACGGCAACGACGGCAGCGCATCGTTGGCCATCAGTGGCGGCGCAGCGCCCTACTTCATCGGCTGGACCGGTCCTGACGGCTTCGCCAGCACGCAACTCGCGATCAATGGCCTTAGCGCTGGCGAATACGCACTCACAGTGATCGATGCGAACGGATGCATGCACCAGGAAACCATGGAGCTGATCGCACCGGAACCCATCGTCGCCAACTTCAGCTTCACGGCCAATACCTGTCCTGATGATGCGCAAGGCAGCATCGACCTCAGCCTTACCGGCGGCGCAGCACCGTTTGCCTTCGCGTGGAGTGGCCCCGCTGGCTTCAGCAGCAATGATGAGGACCCCAGCGGCTTGATCAGCGGCAACTACAGCGTTACCGTGACCGACGACCTGGGCTGCATCGGCACCTTCCCAATGGAGCTCATCGGCCCAGCACCGATCAACAGCGGCACCTACGTATCATTCTTCGGCTTGTACAACCTGCAGTGCGCGGGCGACAGCAGCGGCATGATCGAGTTGACTCCTGCTGGCGGCACCACGCCCTTCACCGTGCTCATCAGCGGCCCCGGTGGTTACAGCTCCACCGCGTTGAACAACAATGATCTCGTGGCCGGCGACTACCTCATCGCCATCACCGATGCGAACGGCTGCCCCATGGACACGCTGGTAACACTCACCGAGCCGAACACATCCATCGGGGCTTTCCTCGACGTGAGCGTTTATCCGAGCGGAACGAATGTGAGCTGCTACGGCGCGAGCGACGGCTGGATCGATGCCACCATCGACGGCGGCAGCGGCCCTTACACCTTCGATTGGCGCGGACCGGACAGCCTCAGCTTCAGCAGCGAGGACATCTTCAACCTGCCCGCCGGCACATACGCTTATGAACTGGTGGTGATCGACGCCAACCAATGCGCCTTCTTCACCACGGTCACGCTCACGCAACCGGATACCATCCTGTATGCGAGCGTCATCCTCAGTGAGCAGAATGGATTCGGCGTGAGCTGCGATGGTGCTTCCGATGGCAGCATCGACCTGAGCTATGGCGGAGGCAATGGCGGATACTCCATCGCTTGGAGCGGCCCGAACGGCTTCGCATCGAACGACGAAGACCTCAGCGGCTTGGCGGCAGGCACCTACACCGTGACCATTACCGACATGAACGGCTGCACGGTTGTGCAGGACCACACGCTTGTGCCACCGCAGCCCATCGTTGCCGATCTGCAACCCGCAGACTTCAATGGCAGCGGCGTATCGTGCGCGGGCGCCAGCGATGGCAGCATTGCAACGAACGTGAGCGGCGGCGCAGGCAGCTACCAGTTGCTCTGGAGCGGTCCCAACGGATTCACGAGCACCGATGCCGCGATCACCGGCTTGAGCGAAGGCACCTACTGCCTCAGCATCTCCGATGCGAACGGATGCAGCGCGCAACAATGCGTTACGATCACTGCGCCTCAAACGCTCGAAGCCAGCGCAACAGGTGCGACCGCGAACTGCGGCGCAGCGAATGGCGCGGTTGACCTCAGCGTGAACGGCGGCACCGCACCCTTCACCTACGCGTGGAGCAACGGCAGCAGCACGCAGGACCTCAGCGGCCTTGCGGGCGGCAACTACAGCGTGACCGTGACCGATGCCAACGGATGCAGTGCAACCGCAGAAGCCATCGTGAATGCAACGCCTGCAGTCGATGCTATGGGCATCACCTCACCCGTACTCTGCAACGGCGCGAATACCGGAGCCATTGAAGTTGAGGTGAGCAGCGGCACAGCGCCTTATGCCTACGCATGGAGCAATGGCAGCACCGCAGAGGACCTTAACAACATTGCTGGCGGCGCATACGCCCTGCTGATCACCGATGCCAACGGTTGCACCTGGAACGGGCAATGGACCGTGCAGGAGAACGCCGCCATGGACCTCATCGTGAGCACGAGCAGCTACAGCGGCGGCTATCAAGTGAGCACCTATGGAGGAAGCGATGGCAGCGCAGGTGTTGTAGTGATGGGCGGCACCGAGCCGTACACCTACCTCTGGTCGAACGGCTCAACAGCCAGTAGCCAGACCGGTTTGCCCGCAGGCACCTACACCGTCACCATCACCGATGCCAACGGCTGCACCATCACGCGCAGCATCACGTTGGAAGAACCCACCGACCTCGTGATGCCCACGGGCTACACGCCCAACGGCGATGGCTACAACGATGTGTTCTTCGTGCAGGGCCTCGATGCCTATCCCAGCAACCTGCTCACCGTGCTGAACCGCTGGGGCAACGTGGTGTTCGAGCAGCTCAACTACAAGAACGATTGGGCCGGCGAAAACGCGCGCGGCGAAGCACTGCCCAATGGCACCTACTTCATCATCCTGAGCATCAACAATGGCCAGCGCACGCTGCAGGGCTACGTTGACCTGCGCCGCTAAACCATGACCGCCATGAAGAACACACGACTTTACCTGGCCATCGCAGCGCTGATCGCGGCATTGGCAGCCAGCGCGCAGCAGGAAGTGATGGTGAGCCAGTACATGTTCAACGGGCTCTTCCTCAACCCGGCGTATGCCGGCAGCCATGGCTACACCAGCAGCAGCCTGCTGCACCGCAGCCAGTGGATGCAGGTGGAAGGCGCGCCGCGCACCAGCATGCTTGCCATCGATGGCCCGCTGATGAACAACAAGATGGGCCTCGGCTTCTCACTGGTGCATGATCAGATCGGCGTGAGCCGCGACCTGGACATGAGCGGCCATTACGCCTACCACCTGCGCGTGGGCAAGCGCAGCAAACTGGCCATGGGTCTTCGCGCGGGCCTCTCGATGTACAGCGCGCGCGTGAGCGAGCTGCGCCATTGGGACTCCGCCGACCCCCTGTACCAGCAGGACATCGTGAATGCGCCGCTGGGCAAATTCGGCTTCGGCTTGTATTGGTACGACGCCACCAGCTACGTGGGCCTCAGCGTGCCCACCATCTATGCCGCCGATGGTCGCATAACGATGCAGGCCCCAACGCAATTCCGACACTACTATACCCAGCATTACTACCTCCACGCAGGCAAGGTGTTCCCTATGGGCGAGAGCCTCGACATCAAGCCCAGCATACTGGTGAAGCACACGCCCAACGCGCCGGTTGAAGCCGACGTGAACTGCAACGTGCTCTACCGCGAGCGCGTGTGGTTGGGCCTCGGCTACCGCACCGGCGATGCACTCGTGGCCATGATCGAATACCAGATCAGTCCGCAATTGCGCATCGGCTATGCCTATGACATGACCACCTCGAAGCTGCGCACGTACACCACCGGCAGCCACGAGATCATGCTCGGCATCGACTTCGGCAAGGACCTCATCCGCATAAAGACCCCGCGATACTTCTGATGGACATGCGCACCACGAAGAACCTCCTCATTGCCGCTGCGGCCCTGTTGGCCGGCTGCACCCAGCAACGCTTGGCACAAGCCGACCGCGCCTACGACCGCATGGCCTACAACGATGCTGTGCGCCTCTATGCCAAAGCACTGCCGCAGCTCGCCGATCGCGACGCCACATTGCGCGCTGCCGATGCCAACGTGAAGATCAACCGCTTGGCCGATGCCGCATCGCTGTACGCCAAGGCCGAAGCGATGCAGCCGCTGAGCAGCCCCGATGCACTGGCCCATGGCCGAACACTCTTGGGATTAGGCCGTGCAGCTGAAGCTTCCAAACAACTGGAGCGCGTGCTCATCGATCAGCCAGAGGACCCCATTGTGCGCGAGTTGGGCTTCGCCATCGCCGACCGCGATGCCTTCTATGCCGACAGCACGCTCTTTACCATCACACCGCTCCACATCGATGGCTTGCGCAGCGTATTCAGCACTGCGCCCATGGGCGATAAGCTCATTGTCTCCGGCGAGAAAGAAGCTTCGGGCAGCAAGGCCAACCCATGGAACGGTGCGGCTTTCCTCGATCTGTTTACCGTGAAGCCCGGCGAAGGCATCATGGCCGGCAGCGCCACACCGCTGCCCGGCGAAGTGAATGGCCGTTTCCACGATGGTCCTGCCGTATTGAGCGCCGATGGACGTACCATGTACTTCACACGAAGCGATTACTTCCGCTTCCGCTTGAACAAGGATGGCAATGGCACCAGCCACCTCATGCTCTTCCGCGCCGAGCTGCAGCCCGATGGGCGCTGGGGCAAGGTGAGCTCCTTCGCATACAACGGCGAGGATTTCAGCGCGGGGCACGCGGCCCTGAGCGCCGATGGCAGCGCGCTCTACTATGTGAGCGATATGCCCGGCGGTTTCGGCGGCACAGACCTTTATGTGTGCGAGCGCACCGCCGATGGCTGGGGACTGCCGCGCAACCTCGGCCCCACGGTGAATACGCCGGGGAATGAGATGTTCCCCACGATGCGCGGCGATACGATGTACTTCTCCAGCAACGGCCATCGCTCCTTGGGCGGCCTCGACATCTTCCGCAGCGTGCTGCACGATGGCGATTGGAGCGCGCCGGAGAACCTGAACTACCCGATCAACACCCAACACGACGATTTCGCTTTGGTGATGCTCGATGGCAGCAAGGGCTACCTCAGCAGCAACCGCGCGGGGCAGGATGGCATCTACCGCTTCCAAGAGAACGCCCCAACGCTGGTGCTCAACATCTCTGTATTCGACATGGACGATGGCTCTCCGATGGCAGGCGCGGAAGTGCGACTGCTGGAACCCATGAAGACCGAGCCGCTCACCCTGTTCACGAACGACGACGGGCAGGTTTCCTTCCCGCTCACCGTGGAGAAGCTCTACGAGGTGCTCGCCAGCAAGGATGGCGTGTTCACCGAGCGGCGCACCGTTGACACGCGCGGACAGCGCATCAGCAAGACCTACGACGAGGAGTTCCGCATGCAGCGCGTAGTGATCGACAAGCCGATCGTGATCGAGAACATCTACTACGACTACGACAAGTGGGACATCCGCCCCGATGCGGCCGTGGAGCTCGACAAGATCGCGCAGGTCTTCATCGACAACCCGAACCTGAGCTTCGAGCTCGGCTCGCACACCGACAGCCGCGCCAGCGACACCTACAATCTGCTGCTGAGCGACATGCGCGCCAAAAGCGCCGTGGACTACCTCATCCAGCGCGGCGTTCCATCGGATCGCATCAGCGCGCACGGCTATGGCGAGCGCAAGCTGGTGAACCGCTGCAAGGATGGCGTGGAGTGCAGCGAAGAAGAGCACCAAGCCAACCGTCGAACCGAGTTCAAGGTGGTGAAGGTGATCCCGATGATGAGCGAGCGCCGCTAGGAAGCGTTCACTTCGCCTGCTGCGCGCGGCGCTTCACCACTTCGCTGAAGGTCTCGCCAGAAGCGTGCGCCTCGGCCCATGCCAGCACGTCGAAATACTTCAGCACGAGCTGCTCATTGGCATCCTTCAGCAGCTCCGCCAGCTGGCCATGCAGGCCCTTGAAGAGCTCCCGCTTCTGACCAGCGTCGGTGATGCGCGCCAGTTTCTTGATGCCATCAATGAGCACCACTTCCACCTCATTGGCGCGATGGCGCTTATCGAGGAAGCGCTGCGTGCTGCGCACGATGTAGGTGAGCAGGTCGTAGTTGCCCAACTCGTAGTGGACCACCAGGTTGAAGAGCCGCGCGTAGGTGAAAATGTCCTGGCGCAGGGCAGTCTCGTTGTCGTTGAGCACCTTGTTGAGCCAGGCAAGCGCCTTGTTCACCTGCCCGGTGCCGAAATGCACGCAGGCCATGCACCACTGGAACTCGAGCGCGTTCTCCTTGTGCAGCCGGTCGCCCAGGGCCTCCATGCCAGCGATGAACTCGGGAGCCATCTCCACGGCACGAGCATGCTCACCGCAACGGTCCAATAGGCGCAGCTCGCAGATCGTGCCCGCCACATACACCTGCGTGGCGATGCTGATGCCAGCGAAACCGGGATCCTCGGGCAGCGATCGCAGCAAGGCGATGTTGGCACGCGCACCATCGAGGTCGAGCAACTCGATCTGGCCATTGATGATGTAGTGCAGCGTGCGCACGTAGCGCTTGGGCAGATCAGCCTTGATCAGCGGGTTCTCGTCGAGGATCTGCTTCACGCGCTGGAACTTCTCCAGGCTCGTGCGCCAATCGCGCTTGGCCCACTGGCAGAAGCCTTGGGTGTAGTAGCAGATGGTGGCCGCGCGGCGGGAGAGCGCCGTGTTCTTGCCCTTGATCAGCGGGTGCTCGCTGATCTCCTCCACCATGGCATGCTCCTCCTCGGTGCGCACATAGCCGCCGCTGCGGAACACGTAATTGATCTTGCTGTACAGGATGTGGTACGCCGCCAGGTTGCGCAGCTTCTCGATCACCTCGCGCTCCTCTTCGATCAGGGCATCGAGGTCCTTGGTGAATTCGCCGCTCTCGTAGGCCTCTTCCAGCAGCATCTTCTCCCAATTGAGAAGCTCGAACAGGTAGTAGAAGCGCTCGTTCTCCTTGGCGATGCGCTTGGCGCGGTGGAGCAGCTTGTTGCACTCAGCGTAGAGCGCCTTTTGATAGAGGATCTCGATGTTCTTGATCTCCTGCTTCAGGATCCCGCTCACCGAACCTTCGGCGTGATAGGCCCGCAGCGCCTTCAGGATCAGCTTGTACAAGTGATTCTTCTCCGAGGGCAGGTGCTTGATGAAGATCTCCTTGGCGAAATGCTTCTTCAGGGCCTCTTCATCGTAAGTCTCTTGCTTGTCGATGGCCTCGAAGAGCTTCAGGTAGTTCTTCGGCCCCGACTGCAGGGCGCTGTGCAGCTTGAAGAAGCGCTTCTCCGATTTGGTGAGCGACTTAATCAGGTCGTGGAGCTCGGTACTGGGCTTCATGCGGGGTGGTCAAAAGTAGGAATCTCAAATGGCGCCCTGCTGACCGAAGTCCTTGACGTGCAGGGGTACATTCGCGCCATGGCTTCCATTTCCAACACCGCAAATGGGTCGATTGTTCGACGGGTGCTCCTCTTCAGCGCATTACTCATCGCCGCTTCGGCACATGCCCAGCACGATTGCAGCTCCACCAAGCACGCAGCGCACAGCATAGCCCGTGGCGGCGGCGGACTCTGGCCTTGGGACATCACCCATCAGCGCATCACGCTCGACCTCACGCTGGGCAACGTGATCAGCGGCCGTTGCGACATCGATGCC
>JBATND010000466.1:0-5030 GCA_049290175.1 Flavobacteriales bacterium
CACTGCAGCTAGCGCCACATACAACCACCAGTACAGCATGGTGATCCCCGAGGAATGGGAAGCGGGCAACTTGCGCGTGATCGCCACGGTGACGGAGAAGCGCAATAACACCAGTTGGACCGTGAACGTTGCCGAGGGCGACCTCATGCTCACCTCGGTTGAGGAGCATGTGGCCCCGTTCTTCAGGGCATGGCCAAACCCAGCTAGCGGCTCGGCATTCGTGCAATTCGAGCAACCCATGCCCGGCGCGCTGATCCAGTTGCTGTGCGTGGATGGCCGCGTGGTGACGGAGCAACGGCATGCCTCTCCGGTTGATCGCGCCGAGCTGCGCATCCCGCAGGAGTGCGCCAAGGGCAGCTACTTGCTCCGGGTGGCCTCAGGGGACCGCGTGGCCACGACGACGATGCAAGTGGAGTGATCGACAATGGAATGCGCCCCGCCGCATCAGCAGCAGGGCGCTTGGTTGCGCGGTGCAGCAACCCCTCGCCAACCGCGCAACAGAAGCTACACCGGAAGGCGCAATAGCCCCAAGAGCGACGGTAGGCGCAGCGGCAGTTGCGCGCTTGCCTCAATACCATTCGCATCCGCTTTTCCCTTCTCACCCTCCGGTTCTGCTCCTGTGGGCGCTTTGTCGGTTGGTGCGACCAGTTCGCCGGGCATGCCTTCCTGCAGGCCCTTGTGCGTCATGGTCCAAGCCTTACCGATCATGTGCTTATCCTTTGTCCGGGTCACGTTGTCCACATCGTAGATGATGTGCTTGGCACCGGGCCGGAAGAAGACGCTGCTACCCACTGGCACGAGCAAGGTGTACTGGATGTCCTGTCCACGGAGCTTGTCTTCGCGTGCATAGCGGACCAGCGGTGAGACCTTGAGCACATCGCCCACTTGGCGGAATTCACCTGAGATGCGCGTGGCGGTCGCGGTGGCCTGCTTGCCGCTGCGGCCGCGCGATTCGCGCATGATCACGAGGTGATAGAGACTGTCGGGGCTTGCTTCCACATCGAGGTCGGCGCATTCGCATGCGATGGAGTCGTTCTCGATGAGGAGCCCATCGGCATCCAGGTCGAAGTGGTTACGATTGAGCCTCATGCGCCATTTGCTTTCGCCCTGCGCCGCTTGGAGAGCATCGAGGTAAAGGACGTTGTCGCTCGGCGTCTCGAGTGCAACGGATTCCGTGGACTCACCATCGCGCTGGTATTCGCGCGCCAGAGCCAAACCGCCGATGATCGTGGGCACCAGCGCACAGAACCACAAGAGCGCCAAGGACCACGAGAGCCACTTGGGTGTGATCGTATCGAGCAGCAGCCTGAAGCCACCGAGCAGTATGCCAACGATCGGGATGAGCACGATGAGCAGGCATCCGAGCAGCATCCACCAAGCGTGCTCGCGGCTGGGGAACACGAGCGCCGCCAAGTCCATAGCGCTCATTTCATCGGTGCCCCAGGTGGCTTGCCATAATCCGAAGGCACCACCAGCCACGGAACTCACCAAGCCCAAGAGCATGCTGAAGCCCAAGAGCACGATACCGAAACCAATCACTTTCACGAGCACATTACTGGCTTCATTACCGCGCTGCTTCGCTTCCTTGTTCCAACGGCGATTCATATCGTTCACATCGTCGGCCACCCTCTTGCCGCCTTCCTCGAAAGCGCGCTTGAGATTGTCCACGGTAACTGGCTCGCCGCCCATGCGCAGGCGGTCGGCAGCCGATTCCGCCTTGGGCACCAGGATCCAGAGCAGGATGTATAGTAGGATGGGCGTTCCGCTGCCGAGCAGGAAGAACACGATCATTGAGATACGCAGCCACAGCGGGTCCATGCCGATGTAGGCCGCAAGACCGCCGATGACGCCGCCCACCCATTTGTCCTCTGGATCGCGGAACAAACGCTTGTAGCCGCGCTGCCCGCTCGACTGGGACGAAGAACTGCTGGCGCTGCTGCCACTGCCATCGCCGTAGTCCTCTGGGCGTCCCATGACCACGATCACCTGGTCCACGTCGGTGGTGGCCACCACCTGTCTTTTTCCGGCGAGCCGTTCGGTGATCAATTCGGCTACGCGCGATTCCACGTCGGCCATGATCTCATCGCGCCCGGCGTTGCCCTCGAGTTGGGCGCGCACGCTTGCCAAATAGGCCTGCAATTGCTCGTAGGCATCCTCTTCGAAGGTGAACACGGTGCCGCTGACGTTGGCGTTGATGGTCTTTTTCATAGCGGGGTTAGGCTATCGGTTCTTGCGGGTGGTCTTCTTCACGGCTTGGGCGAGTTCGTCCCAAGTCTGATCCAGTTCGGTGAGGAATGCTTCGCCGGTGGCGGTGAGCTTGTAGTACTTGCGTGGCGGGCCGCTGCGGCTCTCTTCCCAACGGTAGGTGAGGAAACCCGCATCCTTCAGCCTGGATAGCAGAGGGTATAGGGTTCCCTCGACCACGATCAAGCGCGCATCCTTCAGTTGCGCGATGATGTCCGAGGGATAGAGCTCGCCCTGCGCGAGCACGCTCAAGATGCAGTACTCCAGCACGCCCCGGCGCATCTGTGCTTTGCTGTTCTCGACTCTCATGGCGTTGGGGATCTCGTCTTGCGTGGCAAAGATGCAGGTAAAACTTGGTACTATGCAAGGCAAGGTACCTGTTTATGATGAACGGCTTGTGGAAAGGTGCCAGCGGCTGGGAGCGGAGGGAGCGGGGGAGCGCGACCTTCGCGCCATGCTGAGAGTGCTTGTCCTCATGTGCGCCCAGATTGCCCTGATTGGATCTGCGCAGACGCCCATCTGTGTGATCCAAGGCAGCGGAACCAGCAGTCCAATGGTGGACCAGTCCCTATTCACGACAGGGATCGTTACAGCGATCTACAGCGGCAGCGGAACAGTGCAGGGTTTCTTCATCGAGGATCCCGGCTGCGACAGCGACCCTGCTACCAGCAATGGCCTTTTCGTTTACAACCCCAATACCTCGGGCATCTCGCTTGGGCAGCGTGTGAGCGTGAGCGGCACCGTGATCGAATTCCAGGGCCTCACCGAGCTAACCAACGTCACCAACATCGCGGTGATCGGTTCCGGTACTGTAACGCCAACCGATATCAATCTGCCAATCGCAAGCCTGGCCAACTGGGAGCGCTACGAAGGCATGTTGCTGCGCTTTCCGCAAAGCTTAGCGGTTACCGGCAACGACAGTTGGGCGCAGTACGGCGAATTGGTGCTTTCGCCGCAACGGCTCTATCAGCCCACCGATGTACTCGACCCCAACGACAACCCACCGAGCGGCACCACGAGCACGGGCGGTGGAAACGTAGCTGCCATCACCGCACTGGCCGAGTTGCAAGGCCGCAGCACGATTCTGCTCGACGATGGCCGCACGAGCACCTACCCGAACCCGCCGCCACTGTTCGGTCCGCAGGGAACGGTGCGCTGCGGCAGCACGGTAACAGCGCTTACGGGAGTGCTCACCTACGCTTTCAGCAGCTTTCGCTTGCATCCGGTGGGCACGGTACCCTTGCAGCATGCGCAACGGCCTTCGCTGCCGAACGTGGGCGGTCAGCTGCGCATCGCATCGCTGAATGTGCGCAACTACTTCACCACCTTGGGCGATAACGGTGCCAGCAACGCCAACGAGCTGATGCGTCAGCGCACCAAATTGGTGGCTGCGCTTCAGGGCTTGAATGCCGATGCGCTGGTGCTGTGCGAATTGGAGAACAACGACCCGGCATCAGCCGATCTGCTCGCGGGCCTCAATGCCGCCGTGGGTGGCGGTTATGCGCAGATCGACCACGACGCGCCCGGTTCCTTCACCCGCTCGGTGATCTTCTTTCGTGTGCAAACGCTTACGCCGGTAACGGTGACCTGGGCGCACAACACCAGCACTTTCGAGCGGGCGCAGATCACGCAGGGCTTCCAGGCGAACGCATCGGGCAAGCGCTTCCTGCTGAGCATGGTGCATCTGCGCAGTAAACTATGCAACAACGCGAGCGGCACCAACCTCGACCAAGGCGATGGACAGGGCTGCTACAATGCTCGCCGACGCCTTCAAGCGGCCGAGTTGCTTACCCATTGGGCCGGCATCCGCAGCAGCACTTGGATCCCGGGCCAACTGATCATGGGCGACTTCAACGCCTACGACCAAGAGGACCCGATCGACCGCCTGCGCGCTGGGGGCCTCATCGACTTGATATCAGGGGTGCCGCAGCCCCACACCTACATCTATGAGAACAGATCAGGTTCTATCGATCATGCCCTTGCCACGGAGGCCATGGCCGATGCGGTGACCGGGGCCGCCGTTTGGAACATCAACAGCGACGAGCCGCCGAACCTCGACTACCGGGACAACAACTTCAGCTTCTATCAGCCCAATGCCTTCCGCAGCAGCGACCATGACCCTATTGTCGTAGGCATCGATGTGAATGCGATCCCTGTCGGTTTGGAAGAACTGAGCATGTCATCGAGCATCCGTTTCAACTACGATCCGGGGCGCCGTTCTGCCATTTGGCAGGGGGAACTGCCGATGCGAGTCGAGTTGCTCGATGCCCTCGGTCGTGTCGTTGGCAGGACTGGATACGCCGCGCGTCAGGAAGTCAATCTTTCCGACCTGCCTGATGGCACATACCTCTGGCGCGCATGGCCGAAAGGGGAGGAGGCGCCAGTGGTTGGCCGCTTCGTGGCGTGGTGATCACTCACCCAGCGCCTCGGCCCGCTTGATCTCCTGGTCG
This sequence comes from Flavobacteriales bacterium, assembly GCA_049290175.1. GTDB lineage: Bacteria > Bacteroidota > Bacteroidia > Flavobacteriales_F > PHOS-HE28 > PHOS-HE28. The sequence continues at coordinate 4,695 of JBATND010000466.1, forward strand.
AGGATCTCTTCCATCACCTTCAGCTCCTGCTCGCTCACCTTACGCTCGGCGCGGGCCTTCTGCTTCATGTAGCGCAGCATGGCGGCCTTGCGAATCTCGTAGGCCACATACACCGTGTATTCCTTGGTCTCCTCCTTGAAGTAGGTCTCTTCTCCGATTTTCCGGAGGTCGGCCAGTTCGGTGTTCATCACCTCGCGGATCAGGCTCTGGAACTTATCGGCCACGTCGGCGGCATTGGCGTTCTCGGTCTGCCCCAGGTATTGATCGGTTACCGCGCGGATGTTGGTGCCCACTTGGCTGGCCACTTGGTTCTTGGCCTCGATATCGGCCTTGCCC
>JBATND010000467.1:0-16353 GCA_049290175.1 Flavobacteriales bacterium
GACCACGGGCATCGCGCCCAATACCTCATGCCTCGATTGCGCGGGCGTGATCAACGGCACGGCGAGCATCGACCTGTGCAACGTCTGCTCCGGAGGGACAACGGGCATCGCGCCCAACACCTCTTGCCTCGATTGCGCGGGCGTGATCAACGGCACGGCGAGCATCGACCTGTGCAACGTCTGCTCTGGCGGAACCACGGGCATCGCGCCCAATACCTCCTGCCTCGATTGCGCGGGCGTGATCAACGGCACGGCGAGCATCGACCTGTGCAACGTCTGCTCCGGCGGAACCACGGGCATCGCGCCCAACACCTCTTGCCTCGATTGCGCGGGCGTGATCAACGGCACGGCGAGCATCGACCTGTGCAACGTCTGCTCCGGCGGAACCACGGGCATCGCGCCCAATACCTCCTGCCTCGATTGCGCGGGCGTGATCAATGGCACGGCCCTGCCCGGCACCGCCTGCAACGACAACAACCCCTGCACGACTGGCGACGTGTTCGATGCGAGCTGCAACTGCGCGGGCACCTTGCAGGACAGCGATGGCGATGGCCTGTGCGACGCCGTTGACCCTTGCCCCTTCCTCGCCAACCTCGCTCCCGGCGATGCCTGTGACGATGGCAACCCGAACACCATCAACGACACGGTGAACGCGAGCTGCGTGTGTATGGGCGTCTCTAATGATTGCGTGAGCTATGCGGGTTCGGACCAAGCAGTTTGCAGCCTGACAACGACCCTCGAGGCGATTGGCATCGGTTCTTGGAGTGGACCTCAGGGCATCTCCTTCGCCAACACCAGCGACCCGCAGTCATCGGTAAGCGCGACCCAACCAGGTACCTATGACCTGTATTGGGAAGTGGAGATCGGCAGCTGTTTCGCGGTGGATACGGTCGCGATCACCTTCTTCGGAAGCACGGATGCTGCATTCGCATACGCACAGAGCGCTTACTGCCACGGCGATGCCCCGCCCTCTCCATGGGTTGCGCAAGCCGGTGGTGCGTTCACCGCCTTCCCGAATGGGCTCCAAATCGATGCAGCAACGGGCGCAATCAATGTGAACCAGAGCGCACCGGGCCAGTACACCGTGAGCTATGCCTTCGCCGGTGCATGTCCGGCTGCGGAGACCCAAGTGATCAATATCGCTGCCAATGCGGATGCGAGCTGGATCGTGCCGAATCCACTTTGCGCTACGGCTGGCCCCATCGACCTGAACACATTGGTCACGGGCACCACTGGCGGCTCTTGGGCAGGCGTGGGTGTCAGCAATGGCTACTTCGATCCGGCTGCTGCTTCTGGTTCTGTGAGCATCACTTACACAGCCACAATCGGCAGCTGCTCAGCCCAATCGACCCAGAACATCACGGTGCTGCCCGCAGTGATCGCCGATGCCGGCCCCGATGTGGTGGTCTGCGGCCTGCGCGGCAACATGCAAGCACCCTTAGGCGGTGCAGCTGGATCCTGGACCGTGCCTTTCGGCATAACGCCAAACGGAACAACCAACGACCCGCATCTCGCTGTTAGTGGAAGCATCTTCGGCATCCATGCCATGATCTGGACCGTTAGCAACGGCGCATGCACGGCTGCGGACACGGCGTGGCTCACGCTCATCGACCCAAGCCCGGCCATCTGGGTGAACGCTGGACCAGACCAGCAACTCGCGGTCGTTGATTACACCACGCTCATCGGTAGCACGTCGCTTGGCACCGCATTGAATTGGTGGGTGCTTTCGGGGTCGGGCTCAATAGAACAGCCTGGTGATAGCATCACGGCCATTCACGGTCTATCCATCGGAACGAATGCCATCGTGCTCACCGCCACGCTGAATCAGTGCGCATCGGCGAGCGATACCGTGATCATCCATGTTGACGACCTCTTCATCCCTGAAGGCTTCAGCCCGAATGGCGATGGCGTTAACGATAGGTGGGAGATCCGCGGGATCGAGGCCTACCCCAGCAGCGGCTTGCAGGTATTCAATCGGTGGGGCAAGCTGGTCTATGAGGTTGATGCGTACGGGAACGAGTGGGAAGGTCGCTCCAGGAACGGCCAAACCCTTCCGGACGACACCTATTTCTATGTGCTTAACCTAACCGGCCGACGTTCGTACAACGGCCACGTCATCATCAAGCGGTGAGGTCACTACAAGCCATTCTTCCGACACTGGCGGTGGTCCTCGCAGTTGATTGCATGGGACAGCATACGCCTTTGACCAGCCAGTACCTCTTCAACGGGCTCGCCATTAATCCGGCCTACGCAGGGAGCCGTGATGTGCTCAGCGCTACGCTGACGCACCGGCAGCAATGGGTAGGCTTCGACGGAGCACCAGTAACGCAGAACATCAGCGTGCATTCCCCGGTGAAGCGCAGCAAGGTGGGCATCGGGCTCATGGTGTTCAACGACCGCATCGGCGTGAGCAACGAGACGGGCATCCTTGCCAACTATGCCTACCGGATCAAGATGCCGAACAAGGGGAAGCTGGCTTTGGGCTTCGGCGCTGGCGTGAGCCTGTATCGCGCCAAGTGGAGCCAAGTGGCCACGCAGGATGGCAACGACCCGAGCTTCGCTGCCGATACGCGCGGGGCAGCCAGGCCGAATTTCAGCGCGGGCGTGCTCTATCAGAACAAGAAGTGGTACGTGGGCGCCTCGGTGCCATTCATGCTCGCGCATCGGTACGATGTCGTGGATCGCACGTATCGGCTTTCCGAAGAGCGCATCGACCTTGAGCCCATGATCACCGGCGGATACGTGGTCACATTGAACGACGAATTCAAGGTGAAGCCGACGTCTCTCATGCGCTATCGTATTTCCAGCGGCTTGCAGGGCGATGTGAGCGCCAATCTCATTTACCGCGACAAGGTCTGGCTGGGTGCATCGGTGCGCACCGGCGATGCCATCATTGGCATGGTTGAAGTGCTGCCCACCCCGCAATGGCGCGTGGGTTACGCTTACGACGCGGGCTTCTCTCGAATCAACGCCTACCATCGTGGCTCCCATGAGCTGCTCATCCAGTACGAATTCGGCTACCGCATACGGGTTAGGGACCCGCGTTACTTCTAAACCCATGAAGCGCGCTCTCCCACTCCTCTTCTTGGCCAACGCGGCACTCAGCGGTCGTGCGCAGCAGATCCTGGAGGTGCATCCCATAGGCATCAATCCCGCTGGTGAGGATTATGCGCCGGTTGTGCTCGACAGCGGGTTCGTGATGTGCAGCGTTCGCGACAATGCCGCGCTGATCGGCTTCGTAGATGCGGAAAGCGGAAAGTCGCTCAGCGACCTCTACTTCGTTCCCTTCGCGCACAGCAAGGCCGGCGCCCCAGTGCTCTTCAGCCAGAACCTCTGCACCCCTGTGAACGAGGGCCCTGCCAGCTTCGCGGACCAAGGCCGCACCATCTGCTACACCCGCAACCAGGTGCTGCCCAAGAAGCTCTCGAACATGCGCGCTGCCAATGGCCAGCTCGGATTGTTCTTCTCACAGATCGAGGCTGGCGCATGGAGCTTGCCCGTGCCTTTCCAATACAATGAGCCGAAGAGCTCGAACATGCACCCAGCATTCTCGGCCGATGGCCTGACGCTCGTGTTCGCCAGCGATCGGCCGGGCGGGTACGGCGGCATGGACCTTTATCGCAGTGAGCGCACGCCTTCCGGATGGAACGCTCCGGAGAATCTCGGACCAAGCGTGAACAGTGCGCACGACGAGGTCTATCCGCGGATACAGCACAACGGCACGCTGCATTTCTCCAGCAACCGCGCTGGCGGCTTGGGCGGGCTCGATATCTACTTCGTTCGGCCCATGTCGAGCGGCTGGTCGATGCCCGAAGCCATGCCTGCACCGGTGAACAGCACTAAGAACGACCATGGCTATCATGAATTCCCCGGCGGATACCAAGCGTTGATGGGCTCGGACCGAAATGGCGCTGATGCCATCTTCCAAGTGAGGCGCACCGTGCCCAAGTTCACCGATTGCAATGCACAGAAGCCGAACAATTACTGCTACGCACTGCGCAAGCGTCCGCATGCTGCAACCTCATCCTTGCCCTTGGATCACTATTGGGACATGGGTGATGGCACGCGTATCAAAGGCTACCAAGCGCAGCATTGCTACAAGAAACCCGGCGCCTACCAAGTGCGCTCGCTTCTAGTTGACCGCAAGAGCGGCGACATCTTCCACGACCTGGGCACCCAGCAGATTCAAGTCTTCGACAAAGCGCAAGCTTGGGTGGCCGTGCAGGATACCGTGCGCACGGGCCGCCGGGTAGAACTCCACAGCGCTTTGAGCCATCTCCCTGGGCTTAATCCAATCGAATACCAGTGGGACCTTGGCGATGGGTCGCGCAATGAAGGAGCACGCGTGGTGCATGCCTTCAAACAAGCTGGCGTGTACGAGGTGAAGCTGCATGTGATCGGTACGCCGGATGCGCAAGGCGAAATCCCGAACCAATGCAACAGCCGCACGGTAGTAGTGGTCGACCGCTTCAAGGACCATGAGGATGCTACCGTTGTTGCTGAGTACCAAGATGCCTTCGGCAAGACGCATTCATTCGAGTACCAGGAACTTCCCTTCGATGAGGCATTGCTCACGGGCGATGACAACGCCGATGTGCTGTTCAGCGTCCAGCTCTTCGCCAGCAAGGAACGGATCGACCTGGATGATGCCCGTTTCGTGCAGGTGCGCAAATTCTATCGCGTGATCGAGCGCTTCGACCCGATCACTTCCACTTACACCTATTCGGTGGGCGAGACCAAGACCGCAGAGGAGCTCTATCAGGTATTCAAGAAAGTGAAGGAACTCCAGTTCCTCGACGCCGAGGTGTTCTCGCTGCGCGAAGAGAAACTCATCGATCTGAGCCAGCTGGACCTGACCAGATTGGAGGACCTCAACCACCGAAAGCTCCGCACCAGTGCCATTCACTTCGCTTACAAGAGCGCTGCCATCGAAGAAAGCTCGCACGAAGTGCTCGACCAGGTGGTAGGACTCATGCGTCAGCACCCTGAGCTCCACCTTGTGATCGAGGCGCACACGGACGACATCGGCGGTCATCGCTACAACTACGACCTATCGCAGAGCCGTGCGCTCTCCGTGTTGGATTACCTCGTGGAGGAAGGCGTACTCACTGGCCGCCTGGTGCCCATCGGCCATGGCAAGAACCAGCCGATCGCCAGCAACAAGACCGAAGAGGGCCGCGCCATGAACCGGCGCGTGGAATTCCGCATGATCGTGCCGGGTTCGCAGCCCATGCCTGTCGATGCCATCAGTGGCGCATCGCGCAGACCCGCTGGCAAGCGCTGACCGCCGCATTGGGCGCGATACCTTCGCCGCCCATGTCGTTCCTGCACCCGGAGTTCCTATGGGCGCTCACCGCCCTGAGCATCCCGGTCCTTATTCACCTCTTCCAGCTCAGGCGCTTCAAGCGGATCGACTTCCCGCATGTGCGCTTGTTGGCCGAGGTCACCAAACAGACCCGAGCGCGGCGAAAGGTGCAGCATTGGCTGGTGCTCATCGCTCGCTGCATCGCCATTGCGGCATTGGTGCTCGCCTTCGCGCAGCCCAGCCTTCCCGATGGCGATGGCGCTCTCGTTGGTGGCGAGCGTGCGATCTCCCTTTACATCGACGACAGCTACAGCATGGACGGCGAGAACCCGCAAGGGCGGCTGATCGACCAAGCGCGCAAGGGTGCTCAGGACATCGCCATGGCCCATGGCGTCACCGATCGTTTCCAGGTGCTCACCGGCAGGTTCGAGGCGCGGCAGCAGAGCCTGCAGACCTTGGATGAAGCGCTCATCACCGCAGGTCAGGCGCAAGCAGGGCCTTGGACGCGGAAGCTCTCCCGCGTGCTGGCGCGACAGCGCGAAGCACTTGCCGAGAGCAAAGCCACACGCAAGCGCGCTTTCATCCTCACGGACCTGCAGCGGAGCATCACCGACGTAGAGGCTTGGCACGACGACAGCACCACGCATACGGTGATCGTGCCAATCGCTTCCGCTACAGCAGCGAACATCTCCCTCGACTCGGTCTGGTTCGCGTCGCCCGTGCGGCGGTTGGGCCAAACAGAGGAACTCCATGTCCGCATCACGAATCACGGGGCCGATGCGCGCAGCAGCGTGCCCGTGCGCTTGTCCATCGATGGTGAGCAACGCGGCTTGGTCACGATGAACGCTGGACCCGGAGCAACAATTGATACCGTGCTCCGCTTCAACAACGATGCAGCTGGACGGCACCGTGCCGAAGTCGCACTGGCGGACCAACCCGTGACCTTCGACGACAGGCTGTACCTCGCCTACAGCACCATTGACCGGTTGCGCGTGATGCTGGTGAGCGGTGGCGATGGGGCGAGCGATCGTGCCATCAGCGCGGTGTACGGCACCGACAGTGCATACACGCTCACCGTGTCGGACCATCGGAGCCTGGATATCGCCTCCATCGCCGGACAGGACCTCCTCCTCTTGAATGGCCTACCAGCTATTGCCGGCGGCTTGGCCCAAACGCTCGACGGCTTCGTTCGCGGTGGCGGCAGCTTGGCGGTTCTCCCCCCGAGCCAAGGAGACCCGGCGCTTTACAGCCCGCTCCTGTCCTGGGCTGGAGCCGGTGCCACACGACTCGATACCGGCTTGGCCCGCGTTGACCGCATCGACCTGGATCAGCCCTTCTATAAGGACATGTTCCAGACCATGCCTCAGCGGGTTGACCTGCCCGTTGCGCGCGAGCGTTGGCACCTGAGTCCGGCTGCTGGAAGCGATGCCCTTCTCCGCACACAGGACGGACTGCCTTACCTCACGCGCACCCGGATCAGCGATGGTTCCCTCTACTTGTTCGCCGCACCGCTTGCCGAGCGCAGCGGAAGCCTAACGCGGCACGCGCTCTTCGCAGCCACGTTGCTCCGCATGGCCGAATTGGCGCGGTCGTCGCCACCACCCTACTCGGTGATCGGAGAGGAAGTGAGCCTGCCTGTGAACGGCATAGCGGTTTCAGGTGAGAAGCCGCCTAGGCTGATGGGACCTTCTGGTCTTGAATCGATTCCCGAGATAAGGCGCTCAATGACCGGAGCAGCATTGGTGCTTCACGATGTGGACCTGCCGCCGGGGCATTATGCGCTGGTTTCCGCCGATGGCGACACCTTGGCCGGCTTTGCCATGAACCGCTCGCGGCTCGAGAGCGACCTGCGCGCATTCACCGTAAGCGAACTGCAAGCGGCTATTCAGCGACAAGGGCTCGCCACCTTCAGCGTACTGGATCCCGGCGATGATCTTTCGCTACGTTTGGCCGAGCTCGGTCAGGGCAGCAAGCTCTGGAAATGGCTGATCCTGCTCGCCTTGCTGATGCTCGTATTGGAAACCATCCTGCTCAGATCACGCCGATGAACGAGTTGATCCTGCGTCGCGTCCAAGTAGTGGACCCTGGAGGCCCCCATCACGGAACAGAGCAGGACATCTACATCCGCGATGGCGTGATTGCCCGCATCGGCCAGCGACTACCGAAAGGTCAAGCCCGTGAGATTCGGATCGAAGGATTGCACATCAGTCCGGGATGGATCGATCTGCGCGCGCACTTCCGCGATCCGGGCCACGAATGGAAATGCGGCATCGCCAACGGCCTTGATGCCGCAGCGGCCGGAGGCTTCACCGCCGTTTGCGTGTTGCCTTCCACCCAACCGGCCACCGATGGCCGATCGGGCGTGGGCTACCTCTTGCGCAAGTCCGAAGGCCATGCTGTGAGACTCTTGCCCTTGGGCGCTCTCACCCAAGGCTGCGAGGGCAAACAACTCGCAGAGATCGCCGACATGCGCGCGGCTGGTGCGGTCGGGTTCACCGATGACCAGCGGCCCATCGGCAATTCCAGGTTGATGAGCCTAGCGTTGCAGTACAGCGCTGGTCTTCCCGGTGGCGCTCCACCCATCATGGCCTTCGCGCAGGACAAGCATCTGGCGACGAATGGCCTCATGCACGAAGGCGTTATGAGCGCGAGCCTCGGCATCCGTGGAATACCCGCCGAAGCAGAGGCCATCCAATTGGCGCGTGACATCGCCTTGGCAGAATACGCAGGCGGGCATCTGCATGCAGCCACCGTGAGCACCATGCAAGCTGTTGAACTGCTGCGTCAAGCCAAGGCTAGGAAACTGCGCATCACGGCATCGGTTGCTGCGCATCAACTCTTGCTCGATGATGCCTGCCTGCGCGGCTTCGATAGCCGTTACAAGGTGATGCCTCCGCTGCGCGACCGCTCGCATATCGATGCATTACGCCAAGGCCTGAAGGACGGCACCATCGATGCAATCGTGAGCGATCACCGCCCCGAGGACCGCGAGCACAAGCAAGTGGAACTGGGCCAAGCAGCTTTCGGTGCCATCGGCTTGGAAACCGCTTTCGCCGTGGCGAATACGGCGCTGAGGCCAACCCTGTCGCTGCGCCGAATCGTGGAGCGCTTCGTTGCGGGACCGCGCGAAGTGCTAGGGCTACCGATCGCGCACATCGCTGAAGATGCTGTGGCCGAGATCACGCTCTTCGACCCGGAAGCGGAATGGACGCCACAGGAGAATGACCTCGTGAGCATTGCGCGGAATTCCCCCTTCACGGGCATGAAACTCTCCGGCAGGGCCATCGGCATCGTGGGCCAAGGCCAATTGCGCATAGCGCCTGCCTACAGCGAGAAGGTCCAATGCGTTTGAATCAGCGAGCGGCCTCCGCCTCCTGATCCGCACCCTCGTTCATCGCTTTGAACTTGGAGATGAGTTCCTCGTTCGTTAGGCCGAGGTTCTCGATCATGGCTCGGGCATCGCGGGCGAACGGATGGTCGGGGTACTCGTTGATCACCTGCTTGTAGATGCGCTCAGCCTCCCCATCCTGATCCAGGTCGTCATCGAGCGTAAGGGCCTTCATGTAGAGCACATCCACGCGACGGCGCCAGCTCTGATAGTTATGCGTGATGCGGTCGTAGAGCGTTATGGCCTGATCGGGCTGGCGATTGCTCTTGTACATGCCAGCAGCGCGGAAGAGGTATTCGGGCGCCATGCTATCGAGCGGATAGGCTGCTGCGTATGCCTTGTACACATCGACCATGGCCAATGCCGACCGTTCATCGAAGGCGCGATGCTCGAAGAGCGAATCCTCTTTCGAACGGATGCGGTCACGGGCCTCCAGCATCTTCGCATCGGCGGTTTCGGAGGTGCCGCCGCCACAGGCGAACAGCAGGCTTGAGCAAGCAATGACGAGTGCGGACTTCTTCATGTGGATGGCTATTTCACGGGGGTGAAGCGGAGCTTGTAATTGGCGTCGGTCTTGCCGCGCGAGATGTCGCGGAGCTTGCCTTGCAGCAGGCGGCGGCGCAGCGCGGGCAGGTGGTCAACGAAGAGCACGCCGTCGAGGTGATCGTGCTCATGCTGGATCACGCGGGCCGCGAATCCCTCGAAGGCCTCTTCGTGCTCCTTGAAGTTCTCATCCTGGTATTGCAGCACGATGCGCTCTTGGCGCTGCACGTTCTCGCGGATGCCGGGGATGCTCAAGCAGCCTTCCTCGAAGGGCCATTCCTCCCCTTCCTCCTCGATGATATATGGGTTGATGAAGACCTTCTTGAAGTCCTTCAGATGCGCCTCTTCGGTAGGCTTGCCGTCCTCATCGTTGGCGAAGGGCGAAGCATCGACGATGAACAGGCGGATGCTCTGGCCGATCTGCGGCGCGGCGAGGCCCACGCCGTTGGCGGCGTACATGGTCTCGTACATGTCGGCGATGAGCTGCTCCAAGCCGGGGTGGCCGGGCTCGATATCCTCGGCCATTTTCTTCAGCACAGGATCGCCGTAAGCGCGGATAGGAAGGATCATGGGACGGCGAAAATAGCGGGCGGTGGACCGCGAAGCGACACTCTACATTTGGCGCATGGCAACGCGGTACATCATCGAGCTGAAGGACGAGAGCCGGCGCGGCTTCGTGGAGGAGCTGCTACGGCAGTTCAGCTTCCTGAAGATTCGGCCGGAGAAGAAGGCGAAGCGCATCAAGCTCACCAAGAAGGAACTTGAGTTCCAGAAAGGGCTGCACGAGGCCATCCGCGAGATGCAGGCGGACCTGAGCGGCAAGAAGAAGCTGCCTACGCTGAAAGAAGCACTGCATGAGCTTCGTCGTTAGGCCAACCGCGCGCTTCATGCGGGAATTGAAGCGACTGCGGAAACGCTATGCCTCCATCGATGCCGATGTGGAGGAACTCGGCGAAGTCCTGTCCCAAGAGCCCCATCAAGGAGCACCAATCGGCATGAGCTGCTACAAGGTGCGATTGGCTATCAAATCCAAAGGCAAGGGCAAGAGCGGCGGGGCGCGCGTGATCACGTGCGTGATCGCACTTCGCGAATCGGTCGTTCTGCTTTCCATCTACGACAAGTCGGAGCAGGAAACCATCAGTGACGCCATGCTGCGCCAGATGCTCGACGACAGCGGTCTGCTCTAGTGCGGCCATTAGAAGATGCGACACCGCAAACCGAAAGAGACCATCATCTGGGAGAACGTGCCCATTACCGGCGCAGGCGCAAACGGAAAATCCTTGGCTAAAGTCGATGGCCTCGTGGTCTTCGTTACCGGGGCCGTGCCCGGCGATGTGGCCGACCTGCGTGTGCTCACCAAGAAGAGCAACTACGCCGAGGCCACGGCCATCCGCATCGCGCAGCCATCGCCCGACCGTGTTCCCGCGGTTTGCAAGCACTTCGGCACCTGTGGCGGCTGCAAATGGCAGGATCTCAGCTACACCAAGCAGATCGAGTACAAGCAGCAACAAGTGGTGGACAACCTGGAGCGCATCGGCGGCTTGGAATTGCCGGCCATCACGCCCATCATGCCCTCGCCCCAGCTCACGCACTACCGCAACAAGCTCGAGTTCACCTTCAGCAATAGCCGGTGGTTCACGAAGGAGGAGATCGGCGCGCAGGATGAATTCACGGACCGCAACGCCCTTGGCTTCCATATCCCGCAGCGCTTCGACCGCGTGCTCGACATCAGCGAGTGCCACCTGCAGCCTGCGCCGAGCGATGCCATTCGGGGCTTCGTTCGCGAGCATGCCCGGCAGCATGGCCTCTCGCACTACGATGTGCGCGCGCACCAAGGCTTCTTACGCAATCTGCTCATCCGCACCACGCTCACCGGCGAGTGCATGGTGCTCTTGTCCTTCGGTCACGAGGACGCCGAGCCGCGTGAACGATTGCTCGCTGCTTTGCTCGAGCATTTCCCGCAGCTCACCTCATTGCTCTGGACGATCAATCCGAAACGGAACGACACGATCTACGACCTCGACATCCACATCTTCCACGGCCGCGACCACATCGTGGAGGAATTGCCCGATGGTCCGGGCGGCAAGCCCTTGCGCTTTCGCATCGGCCCTAAGACCTTCTTCCAGACCAATCCGAAGCAGACCATGGCCATGTACAAGCTCGTGCGCGACTTGGCAGGACTGAGCGGCAACGAGAACGTGTACGACCTCTACTGCGGAGCCGGCAGCATCACGCTCTTCCTCGCCGGCGCGGCGCGTCATGTAGCCGGTGTGGAGTTGGTGCCCGAGAGCGTTGCCGATGCACGCGTGAACGCCGAGGCGAATGGCATCACGAACGTGAGATTCGCTGCTGGTGACATGAAGAAGACCTTGAGTCCCGATTTCGTGCGCGCGCATGGCGTGCCCGATGTGGTGGTTACCGATCCGCCGCGCGCGGGCATGGATGAGCCCGTTGTGCGCCATCTGCTCGAATTGGCGCCGCAGCGCATCGTTTACGTCAGCTGCAATCCGGCTACGCAAGCGCGCGACCTCGCCATCCTCAAGGATCAGTACGCGATCGACTTCGTGCAACCGATCGACATGTTCCCGCATACCTACCATGTGGAGAATGTGGTGCGGCTGGCTAGGAAATGAAAAACCGTGAATGGACGGAGATGAACGGCAATAATTGGTAACGCTTAGAGTGCAGCAAATGAGATAGCCCTACGATCGGCGAACGCATGTCGAAATTGAATTCATACGGGTGAACCACCGCATCATGAACCTCGACCACGACTTCTGGAACGAGCGTTACGCCACCGGCGAGACCGGCTGGGACATCGGCGCGCCATCGACTCCGCTGAAGGAGTGCATCGACCAGCTCACCGACAAGAGCCTTCGTGTCCTTATTCCTGGCGGCGGCCGCGCGTGGGAGGCTGAGCATGCACACCTCCTCGGCTTCGCGAACGTGTTCGTGATCGACCTCACCGATGCGCCCTTGCACGACCTAGTTGCGCGTTGCCCATCGTTCCCGCGCGAGCACTTCATCGTGGGCGACTTCTTCGCGCATCGCGAACGCTACGACTTAATCCTGGAGCAGACCTTCTTCTGCGCGCTCGACCCTGCGCTGCGCGAACGCTATGTGGAGCACATGCACAAGCTGTTGAAGCCCGGCGGCAAGCTCGTCGGCGTGCTCTTCAATGCTGAACTGAACGCCGACAAGCCACCCTTCGGCGGATTCCGCGAGGACTATATGCCGCTGTTCCGGCGCTGGTTCCCCAACGTGCGCATGGAGCCTTGTCGTAACTCCATCGCACCCCGCGCGGGTCGCGAGTTATGGCTGGTAGCGCAGCGTTCAGCTTCTGTTGATTGCGCGCTGCTCGATCGTTTCGAGGAGGCGGCTACACTGAAGAAGCCTGTCACGCTACATCTGAAGGATGGCGCAACCAAAGCCGGTCACATCACCGATGTGTTCGCTCGTGATGGTGCGGACCATCTGCGCATGGAGGATGGCACCGAGCTGCTGGCCGATTCGGTCGATCGCCTCGAATAGGCGCATCCGGCTTTCGGTTCAAATCACGACCTTCAGCCGCTTGCCGCATTGCACATGAAGAGCGCGCCCATCGAAGTGCAGGAATACCTGGAGACGCTGCCGGCCGAACGGCGCGAGCAATTGGGCGCGTTGCGGAGCCACATCCGCCATGTTTGGCCAGAGGCGGTCGAGGACTTCTCCTATCGCATGCCCACCTATCGCATCGATGGCAAACCAGCCTTCGCCATTGCTGGGCAGAAGAACAACGTGGTGCTGCACGTCATCGCTTTCGACCTATTGCTGCCCTTCAGGCACGAGATGATGCGGTTCGATTGCGGCCCGGCGTGCATCCGCATCCGCGCGATGACTCCGGCGCTTTCGGAACTGATCGACCGCGTGATCAAGTACGTGGGCAGCCAGATCCACCTGAGCGAGCAGGCCCTTCGCCCCACGGCCAAGCTCAAGCCGATGCGCTTGGGCTGATTCGCGGCCGCGAGCCAATTGCCCAAAGCAAGCAAGGGCATCGCGGCCTTGGTGCCCTCCGGTTACCTTGGCGCCCCTCGTCGCAGCCACAGCCGAGGCGAGCAAAGCATGAGCGAGCGCACACTGGTGCTGGACCACGAGCAAGTGCAGCGGAAACTGCGCCGGATAGCGCATCAGCTGCACGAAGAGCATCACACCGAGAAAGAGATCGTGCTGGTGGGCATTGCCCCGCGCGGCGCCACATTGGCTAAACGGTTGGCCACCTTGCTCGAAGGGATCGCATCGCTGAAGATCCGGTTGGTGGAACTGAAGCTCGATAAGGACCACCCATTGGAGCGACCTGTTCAAGTGAGCGTTGAGAGCAAGGAGCTGAAAGGCCGCGCGGTGGTGCTCGTGGACGATGTGCTCATGAGCGGCCGCACCTTAATGCACGCAGCGAGCCATCTGGTTCAAGCACCGATCAAACGCCTCACCACGGTCGTTCTCGTTGATCGCAGGCACCGCCTTTTCCCCATCCGCGCTGACATTGTTGGCCTCACCTTGAGCACCACCCTGCAAGAGCACATCAGCGTGGAGTTCGGCCGCAAGGACGCCGTTCACCTGCGCTGAGCGGAAACCGCGGCCTCGATGCGCGCGGCAACTTCATCGGGGGTGCCCGCGCCATCCACTTGCACGTGAGCTTGATTGTATGCGCTCATCCGCGATTCCAGCAGATTCACGACGCGCGCACGCAGGGCGTCTCCTTTCAGTCCGAAGAGCAGGGGCCTATCACCGCCAGCACGTTCGATGCGGGGCATGAGAGCCACAAGCGGGACATCGAGCCAGATGATCGTGCCAGCCTGCAGCATCAGATCCAAGTTGCCCGCTACGGTGGGCGTGCCGCCTCCAGTAGCGATCACCGCAGCCTCGCCTGACAGCAGATCGCGTAGCACCTCCGATTCGATCATTCGGAAGGCCTCTTCACCTTCCCGCTGAACAAATGGAAGCAAAGGCCCCACACGCGCCTCGATCACGCGGTCGAGATCGATGAATGGCTTACCCAGCCGCTGGGCTACCAAGCGCCCTACCGTGCTCTTGCCGCTGCACATGAAACCGATGAGGAGTAGCCGGCTCATGAGCGGGCATCGTGCCTTTCTCCGCGAATCTGCATTGGCATCGACCAAAGAAAGAACTTCGCCGCCACGCCATCGCCATGGGCAGCGGCGCATACCCTATGAAGCTGATCGAAGCCAAGGACCTGAAGACCCTGCGAGACTGGATGCGCCTTCCCTGGAGCATCTACAAGGTCGACTCGAACTGGATCCCCCACCTGAAGCAGGACATTGAGAAGGTCTTCGATCCCGAGCGGAACAAACTCTTCAAGCCCGACAAGGAAAGCGGCAAGCAGGCTGAAGTCATCCGCTGGGTGCTTTACGATGATGCGGGCAAAGGCATCGGCCGCATCGCTGCCTTCATCAACCCGCGCACCGCGTGGACCGAGAAGCAGCCCACCGGGGGCATGGGCTTCTTCGAGTGCATCAACGATCAAGCTGCTGCCAACACGCTGTTGAAGGCTGCTGAGGATTGGCTCACCGCGCGTGGCATGCAAGCCATGGATGGCCCCATCAATCTGGGCGATCGCAACCAGTTCTGGGGCCTGCTCATCGAGAACTTCACCGATGCGCCTATCTACGGCACCAACTACAATCCGCCGTACTACAAGGATTTGCTTGAAGCATACGGCTTCCAGGTTTATTTCAAGCAGCTCTTCTTCAGGCGCTCAGTGAATGTGCCCGCGCAGCCCATCTTCCACAGGAAGTACAATCAGCTCAAGAACGACCCCGATATCCGCATCCACGACTGCACAGGCCGGAGCGTGCAGCAGATCGCCGAGGATTTCTGCACCGTGTACAACGATGCGTGGGTGGACCACGACAACCACAAGGCCATGGAGCTCTCGGCGGCCCTGAAGATCGTGAAGGCCATGAAGCCCGTGATGGATCCTCGCCTGCTCATGTTCATCCGGAACAAGGAGCGACCCATTGCCATGTACATCAGCCTGCCCGAGCTGAACGAGATCTTCCGCTACGTGAACGGCGACCTGAACTGGATCGGCAAACTGAAGTTCCTCTGGCACAAGAAGCGCGGCACGGTAAAGACCATGACGGGCATCGTATTCGGTGTGGCCAAGCCATTTCAAGGCAAGGGCATGGAAGGCGCGCTCATCGTCTTCGCCGAGAAGACCTTGGTTGAAAAAGGACTCTACGGCGACACCATCCTTACTTGGATTGGCGACTTCAACCCGCGCATGATCAAGGTCTGCCAGAACCTCGATGCCGTGAACTACCGCACCTTGGCAACCTATCGGCTGCTCTTCGATCGGAGCCTGCCCTTCGAGCGGCACCCCATCATTGAAAAGAAGGAAAAATGATCCGTTTGGCAGCGTGCAACGGATCTCTACATTTGCCGCCCCTTGACGCGGGGACCTTCGGGAAAGCGCGTCGGAGGACTCGGTAGCTCAGTTGGTAGAGCACAACACTTTTAATGTTGGGGTCCTGGGTTCGAGCCCCAGCCGAGTCACGGATTTCGCAGGTTGAGTTGAATCGTTCTCTTGACCTGCTGTTGGAAGTTGAAGTTGGCGAGGATGGGGCGAGAAGCCTGTCCCGAATCCGCGAAAGCGGGATGCGGGAAGCCCCAGCCGAGTCACAAAGCCAATCGCATCTCACAGTGAGATTGGTTTCTTTGAAAGCCTGCCCAGGTGGCGAAATTGGTAGACGCACTACTTTGAGGTGGTAGCGCCCGAAAGGGTGTGCTGGTTCGAGTCCAGTCCTGGGCACTTGATGATCAAAGCCTCGTCGCGAAGCGGCGGGGCTTTTTCATGCGCGGCCGAGCCGAGCGAAGCTCAAGCGAGGACGAGCATGGAAAAGCACAAGGGCCATGAAGCGGACCGCGCTTCGATCCACTCCACGGCCAAACCTGGTCCGACGGAGCGCAGCGGAGTCAATCCAGTCCTGGGCACCGAAGGCGACCTGAAGGCCCTGCGCAAGTGGGGCCTTCGGCTTTTCTGGGAAAAGCCACTGGACGAGAGGCCTGTCCGGCATGCGCGTTGGCCCTGAGCAATGGGATGATGCGGGAAGTCCAGTCC
>JBATND010000468.1:0-4708 GCA_049290175.1 Flavobacteriales bacterium
TCACTGCTGTCCGGTTAAGCCTTGGTCGAACATAGGATAAGCCCAATATGGACGCGGCATATCGAACGAAAATACGTGGGGCAGATTTGAATGGCAGGCACTCGCTGAGGTGGGTTTCCTTGAGGACAACTCAAGGAACTCCGCATGAACGTCGGCAGCACGGTCTTCAGCCAGTTGATGGCACATCTTCCCTGGACAACGTTCGATCGCATCGTAGAGCGCTACGCCGGGGACTATCGGGTCCGGACCCTCACCTGTCGGGAGCATTTCAGGGCGATGGCCTTCGCGCAACTCACCTATCGGGAGAGCCTGCGGGACATCGAGACCTGTTTGGCCGCACAGCCCGGCAAGCTTTACCGGATGGGCTTGAGCAGCCCGGTGAGGCGCAGCACCCTGGCAGATGCGAACGAACTGCGCGACTGGCGCATTTACTCGGACTTTGCCCAAGTTTTGATCGCTCAAGCGCGCAAGCTGCATGCGAGCGAACCTGGCGTTCTGGATCTCAAGGAGACGGTCTATGCGTTGGACTCCACCACGATCGACCTGTGCCTTTCATCTTTTCCCTGGGCGGTGTTCCGCAAGACCAAGGCGGCCGTGAAGATGCATACGCTCATGGACCTGCGTGGCTCTATCCCCAGCTTCATCCACGTGAGCGATGGAAAGATGCACGACGTGAACGCCTTGGATCTGCTCATCCCGGAGGCGGGCAGTTTCTACGTCATGGACCGCGCCTACCTGGCTCTGGAGCGCCTTTGCACACTGCAAGTTTGCGGGGCGTTCTTCATTACTCGGGCCAAGTCCAACACGGATCTGCGGCGTCTGTACTCTGCGCCCACCGATCGCACCACCGGCATCATCTGCGACCAGACCGTTGTCTTCGCAGGCATCAAGTCGGCTTCGGACTACCCCCACAAGCTCCGGCGCATCAAGCTCAAGGACCTGGAGAGTGGGCGTCTTCTGGTTTTCATCACCAACAACTTCGCGCTGCCCGCCACTACCATCGCCGAGCTCTATCGCAACCGATGGCAGGTCGAACTGTTCTTCAAGTGGATCAAGCAGCACCTTCGTATCAAGAAGTTCTACGGCCTCTCGGAGAACGCCGTCAAGTGCCAGATCTGGATCGCCGTCTCCGTGTACCTGCTGGTGGCCATCGTTCGCAAGCGGCTGAAGTTGGATGCTTCGCTCCATTCCATTCTACAGATCTGCTCGGTCATGCCCTTCGAGAAAATGCCCATCCAGCAAGCCTTTCAGAAGACCCAGGAGGAAGAGTCAGGCTCCAACCCTCTGAACCAGTTGATTCTGTTCGATTCTTAACCGGACAGCAGTGATGGTACATTATGACACTGACCGAGGTGATGTGTCCTCTTCAATCGATTTCCTGAGCGTCGACGCTCAAGTTGGTTCTGGCACGTACTACTACGTATCAGGGCGATTGAGCAAAGAAGACCACATGCACGGCATACCGCATCACGGACGATTCACCATGCACTTAAATCCAAGTGAACCAGATTTAATCATCCTGCTCTATGATGGCTTGATACCCGACCCGAATGCAAGGGGTTATGAAGTATGGCGGCGGGTGCCAACCCCTTCGCTCCCGCGAGCATGACCAATGGCGCTGCCGCTAATCGCCGCTGCCGCTGATCTCCGCCTATTGGCTCTCTTCCTCTAGCCCCCCACCGCTCTACCTTTACCCGACCAATCCCTAGCCCATGAGCGCCCTCGACCTGCGCACCGAGATCATGCAGATGATCAAGGAGGAGAGCGACACGAGCATTTTGGAGGCAATCCGCACGCTGCTGTTCAAACTGCGCCAGACCGAGGAAGCAGACGACGACCTCACTGATGAGGACATCGCCGAGTTGGATAGGCGGCGGGCACTGCGATTGAGTGGGGAGAGCAAGGGCTATTCTGCTGAGGAATCCATCCGCATGCTGCGAGCAGACCAAGAAAAGGATGTAGCAGCATGAGGTCATTGTGCAGCCCGCTGCGCAGGAAGAAGTCAACGCCATTCGGATTTATCAGAACGGAATCGACCCGGAGCGAGGCAAGCGCTTCATCGCAGCATTCGAGGCATGCCTTGAGCAATTGAAGTCGAATCCATCACGGCAGAAGCGTAAGGGCAATTACCGGCACATGATGCTACACAAACTGCCTTTTCGTGTGGTCTATGAAGTGGAACGCAACACAGTGTTCGTGTACCAAGTCCGCCACACCAGTCGCAAGCCAAGCAAGAAATTCGGGCCGTAGCGGCATCGGGAAGTTCAGCCCCCCTCCCAACCCGCCGCCCAAAGCGCGCCCTTCGTCGAAGTGGCTCCGCGAACAACTGGCGCCCTCCCCTAGTTTAGCCGCAAACCCTTTGGAATGAAGAATTGGACCCTCCCTTCGGCCCTCGCGCTCGGCCTTTCGCTGCCCGCGCTGGCACAAGAGACCCCCTTGACCCTGCAAGTGGAGCAGATCGCAACGGGCCTCACCGCGCTCGTTGACATCAGCCATTGCGGCGACGACCGGCTCTTCCTCACCCTGCAAGGCGGCACCATCCGCATCATGCAGCCCGACCTCACCGTGCTGCCCACGCCCTTCCTGAACATCACCAGCCAGGTGGCCAGCGGCGGCGAGCGCGGCCTGCTCGGCTTGGCCTTCGACCCGGATTATGCCAACAACGGCCGTTTCTATGTGTGCTACACCAACGGCACCAGCCCCGGCACCAGCCGCGTATCGCGCTTCACGGTGAGCAGCGACCCCAACGTGGCCGACCCCACCAGCGAGGAGATCCTCTACACCTTGGCGCAGCCCTACAGCAACCACAATGGCGGCGATATCGACTTCGGCCCCGATGGCATGCTCTACATCGGCTTCGGCGATGGCGGCAGCGGCGGCGACCCCCAGAACTATGCGCAGACCATGACCAGCGCGCTGGGCAAGATGCTCCGCATCGATGTGAGCGGCGACACCGGCTGGACCGTGCCTGCGGACAATCCCTACGTGGGCCAGAGCCCCATCCTGCCAGAGATCTGGGCAAGCGGATTGCGCAACCCATGGCGCTGGGGCTTCGACCGCCTCACCGGCGACCTCTACATCGGCGATGTGGGGCAGAACGCTGCGGAAGAACTCGACTTCTGGCCCGCCGGCGACAACAGCGGGGCCAACTTCGGGTGGCGCTGTTACGAAGGCACAAGCGCTTACAACACGTCAGGTTGCCAGCCGGCTTCGGCATACGTGGCGCCCATCGCGCACCACGTGCAGAGCACCCAGAGCTGGTGCTCCATCATCGGCGGTCGCACCTACCGGGGGCCTACCTATTGGCGGATCGAGGGCAAGCACATCTACACCGACTACTGCGGCGGGCATTTCTATGCCATCGCACGTGATGAGTTCGGCGCGTGGGTGCGGCAACAAGTGCTGGCCAGCGGAATCACTGGCTGGAGCGTGATCGGCGAGAACAGCGCCGGTGAGCTCTTCGGCGGCAACGTGAGCAACGGCAGGCTGTATCGCATCAAAGAGCAATGCACGGTAGCGGCCACCGAGATCTCGCAGGATGGCATGGTGCTCACCAGCACCCCTGCGAACAGCTACCAATGGTACCTCGGCGCCACCCCCATCGCAGGGGCCACTGGACAAACGCACACCGCCATCACCAATGGCAGCTACCGTGTGCTGGCCAGCACACAGACCGGCTGCCAACTCTTCTCGAATGCCATCGCTGTGATCAACACCAGCATCACCGATGCGCAGGCCGCAGGCATCACCATCAGGCCCGTGCCCGCCAACGAGATGATCCAGATTGATGGAGCCGTTGCAGGCAACACCGCCGAGCTGCTCGACACGCAAGGCCGCGTGACCATGGCCTCCACCGTGAATGCCAGCGGACAGCTGCTCTTCAACACCGAGAAGCTCAACGCGGGCCTCTACACCGTTCGCATCATGGGGGCCGATGGCCGCGTGATCCTGAACCGGCAAGTGCCCATCGCGCACTAAGATCAAGATGATCCACACGAAGCCCCGGAGAAACACCGGGGCTTCGTTATTGGCACGGTGGCACGAAGCATGACCTTCGCAGCGTTGAGCAGAAGATCCAGCATGAGGCACGCGGTCCTTTTCCTATTCGTTGCACTGGTGGCCACGGCAAAGGCGCAGCCGGACCTGAAGGCCGAGGCAATCGCTCAGGCCAAAGTCCTGTCGGCCGCTACGGGTGATCTGGAACGCGAGGCAGCAAGCGTGAATCTGAAAGCCGCGTTGCGCGCTTTGCTCGATGCGCCCGGCGCTATGGACATCGCGCTCGATGATCTGCCACTGAGCCGCGTGGAAGCATCGGATGGCCGCTTCCGGCTGATCACGTGGAACCTTCCGCAAGCCGATGGCACGCACCGCTACGAAGGCTTCCTGCTTGCCCGAAATGGCAAGCTCGCCACCTTGCATGAGCTGCGCGATATGACCAACGGCATCGCAAACCCTGAGCTGGCCGAGTTGGGCGCCGACCGCTGGTACGGTGCGCTCTACTACGAGGCCATCACCGTGAAGAAGGGCGGCAAGACCTGGTACACGCTATTGGGCTGGCAGGGGCATTCGGCAACCGAGACGCGCAAGGTGATCGAGGTGCTCAGCTTCCGTGGAAGCAAGCCGCGCTTCGGCGCACCCTTGTTCGGCAAGGGCAAATTGAGCGCGCACCGCAAAGTGTTCGCTTACGCGTTCAATGCAAGCATGATGC